>NZ_JBWKXT010000001.1:115968-447436 GCF_059423245.1 Pseudomonas sp. GW460-LB5 | reverse complement strand
GTTCAATACTGCTTGGGTTTTTAAGAAACCCTAAACTTGGCTCAGCAATCTCAAATGACTATGTGATTTCTCGCATGGTCACTTGTGATGCTGATAATCTTTTTGACTATCAGTCCGTACTCACAAGCACCCACACGAATTGCTTGATTCGATTTGTTAAAGAGCGTTTGGTTAAGAGCTTTTCGTCTCAACCGAGGCGCGCATTCTACGCTTTCCTCAGAGCCTGTCAAGCGTTTATTTTGAAGTTTTTTACATCCACTTTCTTTCGAAAGCTAACAACTTCAAACACTTACCGCTTGCCTCGAAGCGTTTGTCGCTGCGAGGAGGCGAATAATACGCGCTTTGAAATTAGAGTCAACACCTTGATCTAAAAAACTTTCCAAGCGTGTTTAGTACCCACCTCGCAACTAATGAAAGCGCAGCGGATCTGTAATGAATCCCCCCCCACGGAGCGTAGTGGCCATGAGCGATGCGCAAAACGAGAAAACCCCGGGCTTGTCTGCAGATGAAGAGCAGGAAGTCAGCCACAACCAGCCGCCGCGGGCGGCAGTGCTGCACGAGATCATCCGCTACCAGGGCGACCAGGAGCTGGAGCGTACGCTCGCCGCGCTGTGGTGGTCGGCGCTGGCCGCCGGCTTGTCCATGGGGCTGTCGATGATGGCCATGGGGCTGTTTTACGCCCGCCTGCCGGACGGTGACAGTGCGCAGGTGATTGCCAGCATCGGCTACAGCGCCGGTTTTCTCGCTGTTATCCTGGCACGCCAGCAACTGTTTACCGAAAACACCCTCACCGCCGTGCTGCCAGTGATGACCTCCCCGACCCTGGCCAACTTCGGCCGCCTGTTGCGCCTGTGGGGCGTGGTGTTGCTCGGCAACCTGGCCGGTACCCTACTGGTTGCCTGGGTGATGCTGGAGCTGCCGATCTTTGACAGCAAGACGGATGTGGCCTTCCTCGAGATCGGCCGCAAGGTCATGAAGAACGACATCAGCCAGATGTTTGCCAAAGGCATCGTCTCGGGCTGGATGATCGCCACCATGGTCTGGATGATTCCATCCATGGAGCACGCCAAGATCTGGATCATCCTGCTGATCACCTACCTGATGGCCCTTGGCGACTTCACCCATATAGTAGTGGGTTCAGTCGAGGTGTCTTATCTGGTCTGGGCCGGCGACGAGACCTGGCGCAGTTTCTTGCTGCAATTCGCCTTGCCTACCCTGGCCGGCAATATTATTGGTGGCAGCTTGATCTTCGGCCTGATCAGCCATGCTCAGGTACGCAGTGACAGCGGCAAGCCGCCCTCGCAATTATTGAAAGACCACGAAGCCAGGCCAGCGCGCAGCAGGGACGACAAGCATTGAAGCTTGGCGTGCCGCTGCCGGACTCGCAGAATCTGCGCCGGCAGCATGTGCCTGCAATACCCCAAGCAACAGAAAAGCCTTCGTGCTACCTGCCGGGGATCGGATCTACCGTGAATTGGCTTGCAAGGTCATTTTTCGCCGATGAAACAGTGTTCAACAATATTCACGTGAGTTATGCGATAAACGGTATACCGGCAGAAGAATGACAACATGATGGAAAACAGCAGCGGCAAAGGCCTTTCATTCGTCAAGCGCATCTACCTGCCGCGCATTATAGGCATGGGCATTGGCCTGCTCAGCGTCATGGCTGGCATGGCGCCGCTGGCCCCGCCTGCGTGGATATGGGGGCTGATGCTGGTCAACGGGCTGCTGTGGCCGCACGTGGCTTACTTTTGGGCCACCCGCTCGCCAGCCCCTTACCAGGCGGAACAGCGCAACTTGCTGCTTGATTCACTGATGGGCGGATTCTGGACCGCCGCCATGCACTTCAATCCCTTGCCGAGCGTGACCGTGCTATCGATGATGACCATGAACAACGTTGCTGCCGGGGGCAAGCGGCTGGTCGTGCGCGGGGCAATGGCCCAACTGGCCGGCATGCTTGCCGCCGTTCTGGTCCTCGGCCCCGGCCTGCAGCTGCATGCAACGCCCCTGCAAGTTTATGCTTGCCTCCCTATGCTGACGCTGTACCCGCTTGCCCTGGGCTGGGTGTGCTACCAGCTGGCGATCAAGCTGGCCGACCACAAACGCCGGCTGAGCGCGCTCAGCCTGACCGACAGCCTGACCGGCCTGCTCAACCATGGTGCCTGGAAAGACCTGCTGCTGCTGAAGTTCCAGGCCTGTAGACAACAACAGGGGCAGGCGGTCATAGCCCTGATCGACATCGACCATTTCAAGACTATCAACGACACCTTCGGCCACGTGGTCGGCGATTGTGTACTGCGTCAGCTCAGTGCCGAACTTCGGCGAAATTTGCGCGAGGGCGACCAGGCCGGGCGGTACGGCGGAGACGAGTTTTGCGTGATCCTGCCGGACACAAGCCAAGCCCAGGCCTGCCAAGCCATGGAGCGCCTGCGCGAACGTGTCGCCAACTACCGTAATCCGCAGTTGCCGCACCTGCGCATCAGCCTCAGCATCGGCCTGTCAGCATTCCAGGCTGGCCTGCAATCACCGGAACACTGGCTGGAACAGGCGGACAAGGCACTGTACACCGCCAAGCACGCAGGCCGTGACCAAGTCAATTTTGCCCGCAGCGAGGCTGCCACGCTCAGGCTGGCCTATCCTGATTGAACCCCCTGCCTGACTGCCCGGCGGGAGGCTGCTTGAAGGAGCTGCTCGCGCATGGCCAGGACCGCCAACCTTCCACCCGCAAGCCCTACGCCGCGCTTTCAGGTGCGCCACCTGATTGCCGGTTTCAGCACAGTGTACGGCCTGGCCTGCCTGGTCATCCTCGGCGCCCTGTTCAATATCGCGACCACGCTCGACAAGCAGGAGCGCCAGCGTAGCGCGTTCCATGCGACGCAGGCGCTGGAACAGCGTCTGCTGGCCTCACGCCAGTTTCTGTCCAGCTACGCCGTATGGGATGCGGCCTTCGAGCACCTGGCAGGCCACGCCGACTGGCATTGGGCCTACGAGGAGAAGAATGTAGGCGAATCGTTGTACAGCGCCAGCGGCTACGAAGGGGTGTTCGTGGTGGAAAACGACCGTACCACCTACGCCTTGTTCAAAGGCCAGCCCACCCAGGCAGGCGCCAACACCTATATAGACGCAACGCTCCAGCCGATCCTCGACCAGGCCCGTGCAGCCGCAATTCCCCGCGAGCAGATAACCCGTTTCGTGCTGTTCAATGGCTGGCCGGCGGTACTCAGTGCCGCAGCCATACGCCCGGACCGCGACGTCACCGACAGTGAGGTAAGCCAGGCACCCGTGATGCTGTTCGTCGACCAGTTGACCGAAGAAAAACTGGCACAACTGGGCAAAGGTGCCGGGCTGACCCGCATGCATGTGGAAAAGGAAGATATGCAGCAGCATGACCACCTGCGTATCGACCTGGGTGACACCGGCTATCACCTGTCCTGGAGCAGCCCACTGCCGGGGCACCAATTGCTGTGGGCGGTAATGCCAGCCCTGTTGAGCGCGCTGCTGATACTTGGCCTGATCATGCTTTACCTGTTCCGCCTGACCTTGCGCAGCTCGCGGGCGATCGGCCTGACGCTTTCGCACTTGCAGCAGAGCAACCAGGCCCTGGAGGCTAGCGAACAGCGTTTTCGCGCAGTGGCCGAGTCGGCATCCGACTGGATCTGGGAAACTGACCGGCAACAGCGCCTGACATACCTGTCACAGCGCTTTGCCAATGTTACCGGCTACGCGGTGGACGATTGGCTGGGGCACCCGCTCAACCAGTTGCTGGCCTGCGATACCACCCCGCTCTCACCCTGGCTGGACGCCCTGGCCAACGCAGACCCCGAGCAACTGGCCAACCTGCGCTGTACTTACCGCGACCAGAATGGCCAGAACCGCTACTGCAGGATTTCGGCCCGCGCCATCTGGCATGACGACACACCCATCGGTTTTCGTGGCACCGCCAGTGACATCACCGACGAAGTCGACGCCCACGCGCGCATCCAGCACCTGTCGCTGCACGACCCTCTCACTGGGCTGGCCAACCGCAACAAGCTCGCCAGGCACCTGGAGCAGGCCCTGCTGCGGGGCAATGACTCGCCGCCACTGTCACTGCTGTTGCTGGATCTGGACAACTTCAAGCCGATCAACGACTCCCTCGGCCATGCCGCCGGGGATGCCGTGCTGCAGGAAGTGGCGACGCGCCTGCGCGACACCACCCGCGATGGCGACCTGGTCGCACGCCTGGGTGGCGACGAGTTCATTCTGGTCCTCAGCGGCATGGACAACCGCAGCGAAGTCGACCGCTTCTGCGCACGCCTGATCGACCTGCTGCAGCACCCCATCACCTTCGACAGCCAACTGCTGCACGTCGGCGTCAGTATCGGCGTGGCACAGACCCGCACCCAGGGTTTCGATGCCGGCGAACTGATCCGCTGCGCCGACATCGCCCTGTACCAGGCCAAGGCCGATGGCAAGAATACCTGGCGCTACTTCGCCGCCGAAATGAACCAGCAGATCCAGTACCGTCGCCAGTTGGAAAACGACTTGCGCCGGGCATTGCGCAACCAGGAGTTCGAGCTGCACTACCAGCCACGCTACCGCCTCAGCGACCGACGCATCGTCGCGGTCGAAGCCTTGCTGCGCTGGCAACACCCACAGGAAGGGTTGCTGGGGCCGGATACCTTCATCCCGCTGGCCGAGCAAAGCGACATCATCGTCGCGCTGGGCCGCTGGGTGCTGCGCGAAGCCTGCCGCACTGCCCACGACTGGCCCGCCGACATTCTGGTTTCGGTGAACCTGTCGCCTGCGCAGTTCCTGCGCAGCGACGTGGTCGCCGACGTACGCGAGGTCCTGCTGGACACCAGCTTCCCGGCCCAGCGCCTGGAACTGGAAATTACCGAAAACGTGATGCTCAACGACATCGAGGGCGCGCTAGGCACCATGCTGTCACTCAAAGAGCTTGGCGTGCGCCTGAATATGGACGATTTCGGCACCGGCTACTCGTCGCTGGGTTATCTGCGTACCTACCCGTTCGACAGCATCAAGATCGACAAACGCTTCATCAATGGCCTGAACAGCAGCGGCGGTAGAGACCGCGCCGTGGTCCAGGCCATCATCAACCTGGGTGAGGCGATGGGGTTGACGGTAACTGCCGAGGGGGTAGAGAGCGAACAGCAGCTCAAGGCACTGGAGAAAGACCGCTGCCATGAGGTGCAGGGCTTTTACATGAGCCGGCCGCTGGACAGTGCCGGGGTGGCGGCGTTGTTGCACCAGACATCCCATAGCACTGCAAAGCCCTTGTAGGAGCAGCCTTGTGCTGCTCCTACAAGGGCCGGGTTTATTGCTGCACGGTGCGTTCGGCCACGATGTCTGGCAGATCCCGGCGGCGCAGGTAGGCGCGCAGTGGCTCAGCAATGTTCAGGCGGTCATCCACATGCTGCTCCAGCAGCAGCGCCAGCCGCTCACGGCAAAGCGCCATGCGCTGCCCTTGCTCGGGACGCCAGACAAACTCGCTGCAGGGGGTAATGCTGTCGTCGGCCACGTCCATGCCGAACGAGTCCTCGGAAAACCGCACGATATGAACGCCGCGCTTGCCATGAAAACCGACAAAACCTTTGAGCTGGTCGGCGGCGTTGCAGATGTCCTGGGAAGTGATGGCCATGACGTAACCTCGCAATGAAATCGAAAGATACGCACGCCTGGCGGAATCGGTCGCCTCTACCGGGCAACTCGCAAACGGCAGCCTAACGCAAGTGGCAGGCCGTTCGCCAAGGGTTTTCGTGCTTACCCCGCACGCCTTTACCTGCGGCCGGCACCTGGCTCAATGTTCACTTGGTGCAGGGTCGACCTGCGACGCCAGCACCGCCGCCAGCCACTGCATGAACGCTTGAACCCGGCGCGGCACGTGCCGTTGCCGGGCGTACAGCAGTGACACCGGCATGGCCGGGGCCTGCCAGTCTTCCAGTAGCGAAACCAGCTCGCCTCGCTGCAAATGCTCGGCCACACCCACCGCCGGTACCTGGATCAACCCCAGCCCGGCCAGGCAGGCCGCCGAGTACGCCTCGGCGTTGTTGACCGTAACCACACCAGCCATGGCCTGGTATTGCAGCTCACCACCTTGCAGGTATTCGAAACCGGCACTGCGCGCCCCCAAGGTACGCACGTAGTGCACCAGTTGGTGCCCGGCCAGTTCCTGGGGCGTCTGCGGCACGCCGTAGCGGGCCAGGTAGGCGGGGCTCGCACAGTTGCGCATGCTCAGTTGCCCGACCGGCCGCGCCACCACATCCAGATCATGCAGGGCACCTATGCGCATCACGCAGTCAAACCCCTCGCGCAGCAAATCAACCTGGCGGTCAGTGCAACTGAGCTCCACCTCCAGCCGCGGAAAGCGCTGCAGAAACTGCGGCAACGCCGGGATGATGACCCGCCGCGCCATCATGGTCGGCAGGTCGATGCGCAGGCGCCCGGCCAGCTCGGCATCGTCGGCGCTGAACAGGCTCTCGATCTCATCCATGCCTGACAGCAGGTCCTTGCTACGCTCGTACAGCAAGGCGCCATCCTGGGTCGCCTGCACCCTGCGGGTAGTACGGTTGAACAGCTGCGTACCCAGCAAGCGCTCCAGTGCCTTTACCTGCTCTGACACGGTCGAGCGTGGCAGCCTCAGGCTCTCGGCAGCCAGGGTGAAGCTGCTGACCTCACTCACCCGCACGAAGGTGCGCAACAACTCCAGCTTGTTCATTTGGGCCTCGGCTATCCGGTTCTGTCGAACAGTATTTCCATTTTTACCGGATTTAACAGCCTCGAGCCGACCAATAAGCTGACCACATCCACCCAGCCTGAGGCTTTGAACATGACGCGCAAAATTGCCCTGATCACTGGCGCCAGCCGCGGCCTTGGCCGTAACGCTGCCGAACACCTGGCCGCACGCGGTATCGATGTAATTGGCACTTACCACAGCAAGGCGGACGAAGCCCAGGCCGTAGTTGCCCGACTGGAGCAGGCCGGGGCGAAAGCGGCCATGCTGCAACTCGACGTCAGCGACAGCAGCAGTTTTGCCAGCTTCGCCGAGCGCCTTGGCAGCACCCTGCAGCAGCACTTTGGCCGCGAGCGTTTTGACTTTCTGGTGAACAATGCCGGGATCGGGCTGAATGTGCCGTACGTCGAAACCAGCGAGGCGCAGTTCGACCAGTTGCTGAATATTCAGCTGAAAGGACCCTTTTTCCTCACCCAGCGCCTACTGCCCCTGTTGGTCGACAATGGCCGTATCGTCAACATTTCTACCGGCCTGGCACGCTTTGCGCTGCCGGGGTATGCCGCCTATGCCGCGATGAAGGGCGCAATGGAGGTGCTGACCCGCTACCAGGCCAAGGAACTGGGCGCGCGTGGCATTCGCGTGAACATTCTGGCGCCGGGGGCGATCGAGACCGATTTTGGCGGCGGCGTGGTGCGGGATAACCAGCAGGTGAATGAATACATTGCCGGCAATACGGCGCTGGGCCGCGTGGGCTTGCCGGATGACATCGGGGCAGCGATTGCGCTGTTGCTGGAAGACGGCAATGGCTGGATTACCGGGCAACGGCTGGAAGTGTCGGGCGGCATGTTCCTATGAGCCTCACGGCACGCTAGGCGATGCGCCGTACCTGTAGGAGCAGCCTTGCGCTGCGAAGAGGCCGGCATGGCCAACACAACTACATTGCCGGTACTGGCCTCTTCGCAGCACAAGGCTGCTCTTACAGGTTAACAAGGCAGCACCATCACTGCTCGCCCCGGTCCTCGTGCACCTGCACGCTCGCGGTCATGCCTGCACTCAGCGTCACCCCTTCCGGTACCTGGTCCAGGCGAATCCTTACGGGTATGCGCTGGGCCAACCGCACCCAGTTGAAAGTAGGCTCCACCTCCGGCAGCAACTGGCTGTCGGGGTTACTGTTGCGGTCGGTGATGCCGCGGCTGATGCTTTCCACATGCCCTTGCATGGGTTCGCCGGCGCCCATCAGCCAGACTTTCACCGTGTCTCCCACACGAATACGCGGCAGCTTGGTTTCTTCGAAATAGGCCTGGATATAAAAGGTTGAATCGTCCACCAGGGCCATGACCGATTCCCCGGTGTTCACGTAGTTGCCCTCGGCCAGACGCAGGTTGGTGATATGCCCGCTGCGCGGCGCGCGCACTTCACTGCGCGCCAGGTTGATCTTGGCAACCTGCAACTGCGCTTCGGCCTCATGCAGTTCACCGCGCGCGATAGCAGCATTGATCTGGGCGTTTTCACGCAACTCGGCACTGATCGCCTCTGGCCCCAGGGCGGTGCGCCGGGCGGCCTCACGCTCGCGCAAGCGCAGTTGCTGGGCGCGGGTCTCAGTCACCGCACGTGCCTGGTCGAAGGCAGCCTGAAAGCGCTCGCGGTCGATGTTCATCAACAGGTCACCCGCCTTGACCTGCTGGTTGTCATGGACTTTGAGCTCACGTACCCACCCGGACACGTCAGGGGCAATCACCACCACATCGGCACGCACACGGGCATCGCGGGTCCAGGGCGTAAGCATGTAGTACTGCCACAGCTGGTAGCCGGCCAACACGGCCAAAGCCACCACACACAGCGTCACCAGGGTACGTACGGCCGCACGCATTGAAACACTCCTTTATAAAGCTCCCAGCAGCCTCACCACCAGGAACAACACACAAACGAACAGCGCTGCGTCGAACAACGCTTCATGCCAGATCCAGCGCCCCAACGGCGTCGCCTGCACCACCAGGCGCAGCACGCCGGTGAGCAGCAGGGCCAGCAACACATAAAGCAGAAACGGGCTGAGCAGCACGCCGCCCACTTCCCATTCATGCAACCCCATAGGCGTCCTCCTGCCAGCGGCACCATTTGCCCCAGCTTTTCTGCAATTGCAGCACCGCACCTTCGGCCAGCCGCAGCGGGTCACTGGCAGGCAGCCGGCGCAAGGCGGCTATGAATTGTTCACTGGCAGCGTCCAGGCGATGCCCGCGCCCGGCGCCCGGCCCTTTGGCCAGTACCGCCTCTACCTGCTGCAAATACTCGCGCTCGGCGCGCCCCAAGGGGGCTTGGGCGACCGCCAGGCACATACGCAGATGCACCAGTTCATCACCGATATCCAACCCATGCAGGCCGTCATCCCAGCGCTTGCGCTCGCTTTCGGGCAGCTCGCCAGCCTGCCGGGCCAGTTGCATCAGGCGGTCGGCCATGCGCCCGCCAAACCAGCTGTCGGCACCGCGCAGGTCGCGCCGGGTCAGGCGCACCAGGTCGCTCTGGGTGGCTGCCCGCAGGCGCCGGCCCAGCCAGGCCGGGTGGCGGAACACCAGCAAACGGAAGGCCATTACCGCTGCCGACACCCCTACCAGCATCGCCAGCGCACTGTTTAGCATGGTCGCCACACCAAACTGCATGACGTTGAGCGGGGACACCAGCACAATGAAGTGCAGGCAATAAGACGTTGCAGTGGGCCCGGTACGTGGGTGGGCCATGCCCAATGCGCCGAGAAACAACGGCACGCCCATGCCCAGGCAAAGCATGGCAAAGCTGCTCCATTGCGGCAGCAGGATCTGCCCGACCAGAAACGCCGCGGGTATCGCCAGGAAGATGCCGCGCAGGAAGCTCAGGCCAATCTGCGCGCCGTTCTCGCGGCTGGCGAACAGGCTGCAGACCACGCAGGTCAACACCAGGCCACCCGGCGCCGAAGGCCACGCCGTCGCCAGCCAGAAGCCGCTCATCACCAGAAAGGCCAGTGCGCTGCGTGAACCGAACAGCAATGCCAGGGACCAGTCGCGGTGCACGGCCAGGCCCTGCGACACATCCTTGGGCGCCCTGCCCGCCTCCACATCCTCCAGCGCCTGGCTGGCGGCCATGGCGTAATCCAGCAACAAGGCCATGCGCGCCAGGCAGAAGTGCTCCGCCGAACTGATCTGGTCATCATGGGCCGCATCCCAGATGCGCTGGCGCAGCAGTAACAGGCTGGGCCGGTCGGGCTCGAGCAGCAGCGCGCGCACCTCGTCCAGCCAATGTGCCAAGTGCGCTGCCTCACGCTCATCCAGATGCTGCCACTGCCGCCGCACCGAGCGCGAGATCCGCAACAGCACCATCAGCTTCTGGCTCAGGCCACGGATCGCGCGGGCTCGCTGGCGACCGCGATTGCCTTCGAACCAGGCATGTTCACGCTGGCTGTCGATAGCAACGATACGCCCCAGGCTCTCCAGCAAGCCTTTGCGTGCCTCGTCTGCCCCGCCAAGCATGGCGCTGGCAGCCTGCAGGCCGTTCTGCCATGCCTGTCGGGCCTGCCCGGCCAATTGCTGCTCCACCCGCATTGGCCAGAGCAACGCACTGCTTGCAGTGGCGCAGAAAATGCCCAGGCAGATCTCGGTACAGCGCGCCACAGCCTGGTCAAAGACCTGCAGTGGGTGGTCGATGGCCGGCAAGGCAATAATGGCGGCAGTGTAGCCAGCCAGCACGAAGGCATAGGCCCAGGCGCTGCGCAGTTGGGTCGAGGCCGCAGTGCACAAGGCCAGCCACAGGGCGAGGGTAAACAGGAACAGCCCCGGGGTCTGGGCGAACAGGCCGATGAACACCACGGACATGACGGTACCGACCAAGGTGCCGGCCAACCGCGCCAGGCCTTTCTGCACCACCATCCCTGACAGCGGCTGGGCGACGATGAAGGCGGTCATCAGTGCCCAGGACGGTTGCTCCAGGCCCCAGCGCATTGCCAGCCACAACGCCAGACCGCCACCGAGCAGGGTCTTGACGGCGAATTTGAGGGCGAGGCTGCTGGGGGCGAACAGGGCCTGAAAGGTGATGGGCACTAGGCGGACCTTGCGAGGGATGGTCGTACTGAAAAGATAGACAATGGTGAGCAGGATAAAGCTCAAACGATTAATTAGCTAGCTAATCATCTTTATTGGGACATTGGTAAGCCTGTGCTGCGAAAGAGCCGGCACCGGCAACACTTAAATCGCAGGCAAAAAAATGGGCGACCGAAGTCGCCCTAAATGCCTTGCGTGCTCGTGTACCGGGAAGGTCAGCGCGGCTTGCGCTTTTTCGAGTCCTTCCAGATGAAAATGCCCAGACCGGCAAAGAAGGCCACCATCAACCCGACCGTTACCACACCGGCGATAACCACGTTGTCGAAGAACATGCGGGCCTCCCCATTCGTTTGCCGTTGTCCGATGGGTGCACGTTAACCAATGTGGGGATGGAGAAAATTGACCAGGGTCAATGGTGCCCGGGGCCGGGCACGCGAGGCGGGTGCAGGGTTGACCTGCGTCAAGTTTCAGCGCTTCTTCGGTTTGCCCTTGGGCTTCTTTTTCTTGCTGGTGCTCAACGGCAGAGCCTGCTCGAACGCGTTGCGCATTTCGTTCAGGCGCTTTTCCTTGAGGTCGTGGACACGCTTGGCGCGTTCGGCATCAAAATCGATGAGGTTGTCTTGGCTCATGGGTGGGCTCGGCGATCAACTGAGGCTTGCATGATGAAGCCAGGCGCAGGCGCTGACCAGCCCCGCGTCAGACTTCGATGTCCACCAGCAGCCCCTGGCGCACGTGCTCGTCCATCAGTGGCGCGACCGGCACGGTGTTGTCGGCATTGACCTCGTCACCTGGCAAGGCACTGTAGCGGTCCTGGCCGCCCTGCTTGCCACGTTGCTGCTGGCGACGCTGCTCATCGCGCAGCAACAACGCCTGCGCCTGCGGGTCGCGCTGTTGCTTGAGATCGATGGCACTTTCGCCGGACGCAGGCTGCGTGGGTACCACCGGCTTGATGTCCGGGGTCGGCTTGACCGGGTCCTGTTGCGAGGTCACCGGGGCGGCACTGAGCGGTATGATTGGCGGCAGCATGGACGTTCTCCTATGCCCCCTGTATCGGCAGGCGCGAGTTTACCTTGATGTCATGGACAACAATTACTCGGCTTCGTCGTCAAGGTCGTCGTCGCCTGGCGGGCCGGCTTCGCTCCACGGCCGCTTGTAAACCTGCTGCCAGACGGCATCCATGTGATCGCGAAGCACCTGTGGCGCGGTTTTGAGCGAGGCACTGTCATTGCGCTCACCGCCAATCGGCTCTTCACCCGCCGGGCTGATCAGCGACTGGCCAGTGATGGTGTAGCTGGCCTGCCCTTCACGCATTTCGATGGCGATGTCGTGCGGGTCGATGCCGCCACCACAGAAGGCATGGCTGGCCACCGTAACCTCGGCGATACCGTCCTTGTTCAGGTCGCCGACATCGCTGACGTCGGTATAGAAGTCCACGTCCAGGTCCAGGCCAGGGCAAGTGGTTTCCTGCTCGATCTGCCAGCGTGCCTTGAATGCATCGCTTTCGGCAGTACGCCCGTACAAGGTGGCCTTGAGTACTACTTTGTCCACTTCCTGTTCGCTTTCCGGGTCGCTGGCCTGGCCATCGCTGCGGCTCAACACCAACAGGCCTTCACCGTCGCGGTCACGAAAATGCACGCTCTTGATCGGCGTCTGCACGCCGAGTACTTCAAGCTGTTCCATCGGGATGGCGGGCAAGGCCTCGAAGTTTTTCTGTTCGCAGGCGCTCAGCAGCAGCAAGCTGCCCACGGCCATGGAAGCGCTGATCCAGCGGTGGTTGGCAGGCATGTTGGTCCGGGGCCCTCGTCAGCTGCACGGTGCGAGGCGATGAAACGGCTAGACTGACTTACTTCCTGTTGTCGTTCGGCATCTTTCGGTGCGTTCGCACTTTGGTCTGACCGGCCGATCCGTTAACATAATCGGCTTTTTCATCGCGGGAGTTCAGGCAGTATGGCGCAGCAGTATCAACCGGGGCAACGCTGGATCAGCGACAGCGAAGCAGAGCTCGGCCTGGGTACCATCCTGGCGCAGGATGGCCGCCTGTTGACCGTGCTCTACCCGGCCACTGGCGACACGCGCCAGTATTCCCTGCGCAACGCGCCGCTGACCCGCGTGCGCTTCTCGCCAGGTGACCAGATCACCCACTTCGAGGGCTGGAAGCTGACCGTGCGCGAGGTCGATGACATCGACGGGCTGATGGTCTACCACGGTCTGGACGGGCAAAACCAGCCGCGTACCCTGCCAGAAACCCAGCTGTCGAACTTCATTCAGTTCCGCCTGGCCAGCGACCGGCTGTTCGCCGGCCAGATCGACCCACTGTCGTGGTTCAGCCTGCGCTACAACACCCTGCAGCACACCAGCAAGCAGATGCAGTCAGCGCTGTGGGGCCTGGGCGGCTGCCGCGCGCAACCGATCGCCCACCAGTTGCACATTGCTCGCGAAGTCGCCGACCGCAGCGCCCCGCGGGTATTGCTGGCCGACGAAGTGGGCCTGGGTAAAACCATCGAAGCCGGCCTGGTGATTCATCGCCAGCTGCTGTCAGGCCGCGCCAGCCGCGTGCTGATCCTGGTGCCGGAAAACTTGCAGCACCAGTGGCTGGTGGAAATGCGCCGCCGCTTCAACCTGCAGGTAGCCCTGTTCGATGCCGAGCGCTTTATCGAAAGCGACGCCAGCAACCCGTTCGAGGATGCCCAGCTTGCGCTGGTTGCACTGGAATGGCTGGTCGACGACGAAAAGGCCCAGGACGCACTGTTTGCTGCTGGCTGGGACCTGATGGTAGTCGACGAGGCCCACCACCTGGTCTGGCATGAAGATCAGGTCAGTGCCGAATACGGCCTGGTCGAGCAACTGGCCCAGGTGATCCCGGGCGTGCTGCTGCTCACCGCCACCCCCGAGCAACTTGGCCAGGACAGTCACTTCGCGCGCCTGCGCCTGCTCGACCCTAACCGTTTCCACGACCTGGCGGCCTTCCGCGCCGAGAGCGAGAATTACCGCCCAGTGGCTGAAGCCGTGCAGGAACTGCTCGACGAAGGCCGCCTGTCGCCCGAGGCCCACGCCACCATCCAGGGCTTCCTGGGTGCCGAAGGCGAAGCCCTGCTGGCGGCGGTCAGCGACGGCGACAGCCAGGCCAGCGCACGCCTGATCCGCGAACTGCTGGACCGCCACGGCACCGGTCGCGTCCTGTTCCGTAACACCCGTGCGGCGATCCAGGGCTTCCCTGAGCGCCAGCTGCACCCTTACCCGCTGGCCACACCTGAGCAATACCGCGACCTGCCTGCTGGCGAGCACGCCGAGCTGTACCCGGAAGTTGCCTTCCAGGCCCAGGGCGATGTGGCTGACGACGAGCGCTGGTGGCGTTTCGACCCACGCGTCGACTGGCTGATCGACACGCTGAAGATGCTCAAGCGCACCAAGGTATTGGTGATCTGCGCTCACGCCGAAACCGCCATGGACCTTGAAGACGCCCTGCGCGTGCGCTCCGGCATTCCGGCGTCGGTGTTCCATGAAGGCATGAACATCCTCGAACGCGATCGCGCCGCCGCCTACTTCGCCGACGAAGAGTTCGGTGCGCAAGTGCTTATCTGCTCGGAGATCGGCAGCGAAGGCCGCAACTTCCAGTTCGCCCACCACTTGGTGATGTTCGACCTGCCCGCGCACCCAGACCTGCTCGAACAGCGCATCGGCCGCCTTGACCGGATCGGCCAGAAGCACACCATCCAGCTGCACATCCCGTACCTGCAAGGCAGCCCGCAAGAGCGCCTGTTCCAGTGGTACCACGAGGGCCTTAACGCCTTCCTCAACACCTGCCCCACCGGCAACGCCCTTCAGCACCAGTTCGGCCCGCGCCTGCTGCCGTTGCTTGAAGGTGGCGAGAGCAAGGCCTGGGATACCCTGGTGGCCGACGCCCGCAGTGAGCGCGAGCGCCTGGAAGCCGAACTGCACACTGGCCGCGACCGCCTGCTGGAGCTCAACTCCGGCGGTGCCGGCGAAGGCCAGGCGCTGGTCGAGGCCATTCTCGAGCAGGACGACCAGTTTGCCCTGCCGATCTACATGGAAACCCTGTTCGACGCCTTCGGCATCGACAGCGAAGACCATTCCGAGAACGCACTGATCCTCAAGCCGAGCGAAAAGATGCTCGATGCCAGCTTCCCGCTGGGCGACGACGAAGGCGTGACCATCACCTACGACCGTGCCCAGGCGCTGTCGCGTGAGGACATGCAGTTCCTCACCTGGGAGCACCCGATGGTGCAGGGCGGCATGGACCTGGTGCTGTCCGGTTCGATGGGCAACACCGCCGTGGCACTGATCAAGAACAAGGCACTCAAGCCGGGCACCGTACTGCTCGAATTGCTGTTCGTCAGCGAGGTGGTGGCACCGCGCAGCCTGCAACTGGGCCGCTACCTGCCGCCGGCGGCACTGCGCTGCCTGCTCGACGCCAACGGCAACGACCTGGCCGCCCGCGTGGCCTTCGAAACCCTCAACGAGCAGCTCGAAAGCGTACCGCGCGCCAGCGCCAACAAGTTTGTCCAGGCCCAGCGTGACGTGCTGGCCAAGCGCATCAGTGGCGGTGAAGAGAAGATCATGCCCACTCACGTCGAGCGCGTAGCCGAAGCCCAGCGCCGCCTGGCGGCTGAGGCCGACGAAGAGCTGGCTCGCCTGGTGGCACTGCAAGCGGTCAACCCAAGCGTGCGCGACAGCGAGATCGACGCGCTGCGCAAGCAGCGCGAAGAGGGTCTGGCGATGCTGGACAAGGCTGCCTTGCGCCTGGAAGCCATTCGCGTACTGGTAGCGGGCTGATCTGACACGCCCGCTGGTGGCCTGACCACCATCTGTAGGCGCAGCCTTGTGCTGCGAAGAGGCCGTATGCCCCACAAGATTGTTGTGAGGCATGCGGCCTCTTCGCAGCACAAGGCTGCGCCTACACCTATATGTCCCTCTTTATGCCTGCTGGCGATTGGGTTGATAACCAAATCGTAGAAATCAAACTGCCATTATTCAGGAAGGCTTAAACACCTCTTCCTATACTGCCTCTGGACAGTCTGCACAGGGCTGTAGCGCAGACGAGTGAAAACTCGATCATGGGGCAATCAATGGAATGGCTGGGGCTGCAACTGTTCGCCGACCTTCCGGCATTCGGGCACATCGTTATCGATTGCCGCCATGAACCGTTTCTGGTCCTGCTCGCCTACTTCGTTGCCTGCGCGGCTTGCTTCGCGACCCTGGACATGGCCGAGCGCCAGTCCCACAGCGAAGACCCCACTGCCCACCGACAATGGCACATGCTTGGCGCCTGCTGCTTGGCCGGTGGCATCTGGGCCATGCACTTCATCAGCATGCTGGCCTTCCAGGCACCGATAGAGGTGCACTACGACGTTTCCCTGACCATTCTTTCGCTACTCATCGCCCTGGCCGTCGCCTGGGTGACCATGCGCAGCCTCGACCGCAGCCAGATGCGCGTGCAGCACTTCCTGCAAAGCGCCGTACTGATCGGCATGGGCATTATCCTGATGCACTTTGTCGGCATGGCTGCGATGGACACCGGCGCCCAGCAGTATTACCAGACTGGCCTGCTGCTGGCCTCTGCCACCATTGCCCTGCTCACCGGCCTGGCTGCGTTATACCTGGCCCGGTACTTCAGCAATGGCAGCGGCACCCTGCACCAGGCAATGAAGTGCGGCGCCAGTCTGCTGATGGCCGGTGGCATCGTCGCCACCCATTTCACCGCGATGTCGGCCATGACCCTGGTGATCCCGCCCGACACCGCGCTGCGCCTGCCCTCCGCCGACAACAGCCTGCAACTGGGGTTGGGCATCGGCTTCATCACCCTGCTGATCAGTGGCGCCAGCATCAGCGCCGCACTGGCCGACAAGAAGCTGCAGAGCAAGGAGCACGATCTGCGCCGGGTCAACGTGCTGCTCAGCCAACTGGACCAGGCCCGCGCATCGCTGCAGCAGGCCGCGCACTACGATGCCCTGACCAACCTGGTCAACCGCCGTGGCTTCAACCAGGTATTCGAAGAGCGCCTGGCCGAACACCACGCCACTGAAAACCGCCTGGCAGTCATGTTCCTCGACATCGACCACTTCAAGCGCATCAACGACAGCCTTGGCCACGACGCTGGAGACGAACTGCTCAAGGTGATCGCCAGCCACATCAAGGCCGCCACCCGCCATCAGGACCTGGTCGCACGCCTGGGCGGCGACGAGTTCTGCGTGGTCACCAGCCTCAGCAACTGCGACGAAGCGCGCCACCTGGCACAACGCATCATGCAACGGATGAAAGAACCCATCGACCTGGGTGGTCGGCGCATGGTCATGACCACCAGTATTGGCATCAGCATCTTCCCCGACGACGGCACCAGCGCCGAAGAACTGCTCAAACATGCCGACCTGGCCCTTTACCAGTCCAAGGACAGTGGGCGTAACGGCCTGCACTTTTTCAACGAAACCCTGAAAAACCAGGCATCCCTCGCCTTGCAACTCGAAGAAGAACTGCGCATCGCCCTGCTCGAAGAACGTGGGTTGTGCGTGCATTACCAACCCATCTTCGACATGCGCAGCGGGCAGGTGGCCAAGCTCGAGGCCCTGGTGCGCTGGCATCACCCGCAGCACGGCTTGCTGGGGCCCGACCGTTTCATCGGCATTGCCGAAGCCAATGGCCTGATCATCGACCTTGACCTCTGGGTAATGCGCCACGCCTGTGCCGACCTGGCACACCTGCACCGCCACGGTTATGGCGATATCAAGGTGACGGTCAATTGCTCGGCAGTAACCTTGAGCCACGACGAGCTGCCCAACGAAGTGGAGAAAGCGCTGTTCCACACAGGGCTCGCACCCCGGCACCTGGAGCTGGAAGTGACCGAAAATGCCCTGATGGGCGATATCCAGCGTACCGTCAACCTGCTCAAGCGCGTTCGTGCCTTGGGCGTGGCGCTGTCAATCGACGACTTCGGCACTGGCTACTCTTCACTGGCCTACCTCAAGCGCCTGCCGCTGGACGTACTGAAGATCGATCGCAGCTTCCTGCAGGATGTGCCGGGCAGCCAGAAGGATCGCGAGATCGTCCAGGCGATAATCGTCATGGCGCATACCCTGCACTTGCAGGTCGTCAGCGAAGGCGTGGAAACCGCCGAACAGCAGGCTTTCCTTCAAGACCATGGCTGTGACTATCTGCAGGGCTACCTGCTGGGCCGCCCGGTACCGCTGGCCGAGCTACGGCCACTGCTGGAGCGGCTGCAGCGCCAAAGCCAGGTACTCATCCCTTGTTGCGGTAAAGTTCTACAAGGGTCGCCGGATCTTTTTGCAAGTAACCCTGGCTACCGTGCAGGCGCATCAATTGCGCGGCGAGGCCGCTGAGCGGCGTCGCCGCCCCCTGCTCACGGGAAAACTTCACTGCGCCATCGAGGTCCTTGAGCAGCGTGCGCACGTGCCACTTGATCGGCTCGAAGCGGCTTTCAGCCATTTGCGGCGCAAGGATCTGCAGCGGCTTGGAATCAGCAAAACCACCGGCCAGCGCTTCGGCGATCAGCGTCGCGTCCACCCCGGATTGCTCGGCCAACGCCACCACTTCGGCAATGACCAGGGCATTGCATGCCACGATCATCTGATTGCAGGCCTTGGTCACCTGCCCCGCCCCCACCGCCCCCATGTGCGTCACACGCTGACCCAGCACCTGGAGCACTGGCCGTGCACGTTCCAGGTCGGCCGCTTCACCGCCAACCATGATCGCCAGGGTACCGGCCTCGGCACCTGGCGTGCCGCCGGACACCGGAGCATCCAGCCAGGCCATGCCACACAGTACCGCGAGCTCGGCGGCCATTTCACGGGTGGCGGTGGGTTCCAGGCTGGAGAAATCGATCAGCAACTGGCCGCTGCGCCCACCCTGGGCAATCCCTTGCTCGCCGAACACCACCTCACGCACCACGGCCGTATCGGCCAGGCACAGCAATACCATATCGCTGCCCTGGCACAGTTCGGCAGGGCTGTTGGCCAGGCGCGCGCCGGCGGCGACCAGCGCGGCGCACTTGTCCGGGCTGCGGTTCCACACGGTCAGCGGGTAGCCAGCCGCTAACAGGCGTCGACACATGGGCAGGCCCATCAGGCCGATGCCGGCAAATCCAAGCGAAGGCAATGCAGTGCTCATGAATGACTCCTGACTATTCGAATTGTTTTCCAGGCTGGCCAGAACGGTGGGCATATTACGCATCCCGTAAACTGTTACCGCCACGCCGAATTGTTACTTACCTCTACCCGCCTTGAACGCCTTCGAGCACCAAAACGGAGCTGTTGCGCATTTTTGCGCACCAAAAAAGATCACGCCTCAACCGGACGCTTCACCTGGATCACGATGAACGGCGAAACCACCACCGCCCAGATCTCTGGATCGCGGCTTTGCAGGTCCAGCGCCTGCTCGGCCGACACCGGCCCAACGGTGCCATCACTACGCCACTTGGCGAAGATTTCGCCGCGATTCTCGGCCATTGCCTCGGCAACGGTGATCAGGTCCAAGCTGGGGTCGACCCAAATCAGGTCACCCTTGGCCCAGAAACGCTCCAGCGCTTTCCACTCGATGATTGCTGTCTCGCCAAGCAATTTGGCATAGAGGGTGCTTGTTTGATCAGTCATGGGTGATATCCGCAAAAATCGGCCAATAAAAAAGGTCGGCATTTTTGCAGAAAAACCCGGTTTCAAATATGTAATTTGGTCGATTGACCCCGAACTTGTGGGGCGGGGTCGCAGATACAGGCAATTTGATGGCGCCTTTTTGTATCTTTCTGTCGAACAAGCGACAACCCAGGAAACAGGCACTTTTTGAACGCTTTTCAAGCGCTCGAACAGCGCTCTACACTGTACCGGTACAGTTCCGGGACATGTTCCGGGGGAAGGTGGGCTTGCGCGTTGGCATGGCCACGCCGCAAATCCCGCCCGGTCTGTAGCCCTGGCCGCCAGGACTATAAGAATTACAACAGAATGAGTGGAGCACTATGATCAAGATTTCCAAGCTGTTCGCCGCAATGGTACTGGCCGGGGTAGCCAGCCATTCGTTTGCCGCCGATACCATCAAGATCGGCATCGCCGGTCCCAAGACGGGTCCTGTGACCCAGTACGGCGACATGCAGTTCATCGGCGCCAATCAAGCCATCAAGGATATCAACGCTGCGGGCGGCGTCGATGGCAAGATGCTCGAAGCCAAGGAATACGACGACGCATGCGACCCTAAACAGGCCGTGGCAATCGCCAACAAAGTGGTCAACGACGGCGTCAAGTTCGTCATCGGCCACCTGTGCTCCAGCTCTACCCAGCCTGCATCCGACATCTACGAAGACGAAGGCGTGATCATGATCACCCCGGCCGCCACCTCGCCGGAAATCACCGCCCGTGGCTACAAGCTGATCTTCCGCACCATTGGCCTGGACAGCGCCCAGGGCCCGGCCGCCGGCAACTACATCGCCGACCACGTCAAGCCGAAGGTCGTTGCCGTCCTGCACGACAAGCAACAGTACGGTGAAGGCATCGCCACCGCCGTCAAGCAGACCCTGGAAAGCAAGGGTACCAAGGTTGCCGTATTCGAAGGCCTGAACGCGGGTGACAAGGACTTCTCCTCGATCATCCAGAAGCTCAAGCAGAACAATGTCGACTTCGTGTACTACGGCGGCTACCACCCAGAGCTGGGTCTGATCCTGCGCCAGGCACAGGAAAAAGGCCTGAAAGCCAAGTTCATGGGCCCAGAGGGCGTGGGTAACGACTCGATCTCGCAGATCGCCCAGAACGCCTCCGAAGGCCTGCTGGTCACCCTGCCGAAGTCGTTCGATGCCGACCCGGAGAACAAGAAGATCGTCGACGCCATCAAGGCTGACGGCAAGGACCCAAGCGGTCCGTTCGTGTTCCCTGCCTACTCGGCTGTCGAGCTGATCGCACAAGGCATCAAGGCGGCCAAGTCCGAAGATACCGACAAAGTGGCAGCGGCCATCCATGCCGGCTCCTTCAAGACCCCTACCGGCACCCTGTCGTATGACGAGAAAGGCGACCTGAAAGACTTCAAGTTCGTGGTCTACGAATGGCACTTCGGCAAGCCGAAGACCGAAGTCTCCCCTCAGTAACTGCGTGACTAAATAGCTGACTTACGAGCCCACTGTGCGAGCAGTGGGCTTTGTTTTATGAGGTTCATGGGCCCGATCCCCGCGATCCGGGGGCTAGCCCACCTGAAAATCTTAAAACCGTCACCCGCGGTTTCCTGGCATACCCCCGCCAGCGAAATGCAAATCAGGTTTTTAGGAGCGCTGTAATGCCTGAGATCTACCATTTCTTCCAACAACTGGTTAATGGATTGACCATCGGCAGCACCTATGCCTTGATCGCCATCGGCTACACGATGGTGTACGGCATCATTGGCATGATCAACTTCGCTCACGGCGAGGTGTACATGATCGGTTCCTATGTGGCCTTCATCGCCCTCGCGGGCCTGGCCATGATGGGTATCCATTCGCTGCCGATCCTGATGACCGTTGCCTTCGTCGCGACGATCTTCGTCACCAGTGCCTATGGCTACAGTATCGAACGGGTTGCCTACCGCCCCTTGCGCAACAGCAACCGTCTGATCCCGCTGATTTCCGCCATCGGCATGTCGATTTTCCTGCAGAACACCGTCTTGCTTTCGCAAGACTCCAAGGACAAGTCCATCCCCAACCTGATCCCCGGAAGCTTCTCGTTCGGGCCGGGCGGCGCGGAGGAAGTTCTGATCAGCTACATGCAGATCCTGGTGTTCGTGGTCACTCTGGTAGCCATGACCCTGCTCACCCTGTTCATCTCTCGCTCCCGTCTGGGCCGCGCCTGCCGTGCCTGCGCCGAGGACATCAAGATGGCCAACCTGCTGGGCATCAACACCAACAACATCATCGCCCTCACCTTCGTCATCGGTGCCGCCCTGGCCGCCGTAGCGGCCGTGCTGCTGAGCATGCAGTACGGAGTGATCAACCCCAACGCCGGTTTCCTGGTAGGCCTCAAGGCCTTCACCGCGGCGGTGCTGGGTGGCATCGGCAGCATTCCGGGCGCGATGCTCGGCGGGCTGGTGCTGGGCGTGGCCGAAGCGTTTGGCGCCGACATCTTCGGCGACCAGTACAAGGACGTGGTGGCATTCGGCTTGTTGGTGCTTGTCCTGCTATTCCGGCCGACCGGCATCCTGGGCCGCCCGGAGGTTGAAAAAGTATGAACAAAAATCTCAAACAGGCGTTCTTCAGCGCCTTGCTGGTCTGGGCGGTGGCCTTCCCGGTGCTGGGCCTGAAACTGAGCATCGACGGCATCAGCCTGGTCGTGCACAGCCAGGGCTCGTTCACCATCAGCATCATCGCCGTGTGCTCGGTGCTGATGTTCCTGCGCGTGCTGTTCGACAAGCAGTGGAGTTCGGTGATGAACCGCCGCTCGGATCGCAAGCTGATCCCGCCGGCCGTCAGCAATTACCTGACCCTGCCCAAGACCCAGCGCTATGTGATCGTTGGTCTGATCGTTGCGGCACTGGTGTGGCCGTTCTTCGGCTCGCGCGGTGCGGTCGACATCGCCACGCTGATCCTGATCTACGTGTTGCTGGGCCTGGGCCTGAACATCGTGGTCGGCCTGGCGGGCCTGCTCGACCTCGGTTACGTCGGCTTCTACGCCGTCGGCGCCTACAGCTACGCCATGCTCTCGCACTACCTGGGCTGGAGTTTCTGGGTATGTCTGCCGATTGCCGGCCTGATGGCCGCCACCTTCGGCTTCCTGCTTGGCTTCCCGGTGCTGCGCCTGCGCGGTGACTACCTGGCGATCGTGACCCTCGGCTTCGGCGAGATCATCCGCCTGTTCCTGCGCAACCTCACCGACTGGACCGGCGGCCCCAACGGCATCAGCAACATCCCCAAGCCAGAGTTCTTCGGCCTGACCTTCGAACGCCGTGCCGCCGAGGGCATGCAGACCTTCCACGAGTTCTTCGGGCTGGAATACAACTCGATCAACAAGGTCATCTTCCTCTACCTGGTGGCACTGCTGCTGGCCTTGCTGGCACTGTTCGTCATCAACCGCCTGCTGCGCATGCCAATCGGCCGCGCCTGGGAAGCCCTGCGTGAAGACGAGATCGCCTGCCGTGCGCTGGGCCTGAACCCGACCGTGATCAAGCTCTCGGCGTTTACCCTGGGTGCCTGCTTCGCCGGTTTCGCCGGCAGCTTCTTCGCAGCGCGCCAAGGTCTGGTGACGCCGGAGTCGTTCACCTTCATCGAGTCGGCAATCATCCTCGCCATCGTCGTGCTTGGCGGCATGGGCTCACAACTGGGCGTGATCCTCGCGGCCATCGTGATGATCCTGCTGCCCGAGCTGATGCGTGAGTTCAGCGAATACCGGATGCTGATGTTCGGTGCGCTGATGGTGTTGATGATGATCTGGCGTCCGCAAGGCCTGCTGCCTATGCAACGTCCACACATGGAGCTGCGTCGATGAGCCGCGAAATTCTGCAAGTCAGCGGCCTGAGCATGCGCTTCGGCGGCTTGTTGGCGGTCAACGGCGTGGCCCTGACCGTCAAGGAAAAACAGGTGGTGGCGCTGATCGGCCCGAACGGCGCCGGCAAGACCACGGTGTTCAACTGCCTGACCGGGTTCTACAAACCCAGCGGCGGCACCATCCTGCTCGATGGCCAGCCGATCCAGGGCCTGGCCGGCCACCAGATCGCCCGCAAGGGCGTGGTGCGCACCTTCCAGAACGTGCGCCTGTTCAAGGACATGACCGCGCTGGAAAACCTGCTGATCGCCCAGCACCGTCACCTGAACACCAACTTCTTCGCCGGCCTGTTCAAGACCCCGAGCTTCCGCCGCAGCGAGAAGGAGGCCATGGAACGCGCGCAGTACTGGCTGGAAAAGGTCAACCTGACCGAATTCGCCAACCGTACCGCCGGCACCCTCGCCTACGGCCAGCAACGCCGCCTGGAAATCGCCCGCTGCATGATGACCCAGCCGCGCATCATCATGCTCGACGAACCTGCGGCGGGCCTGAACCCGAAGGAAACCGAAGACCTCAAGGCACTGATCGCCTACCTGCGTGAGTCGCACAACGTCACCGTGCTGCTGATCGAGCACGACATGAAGCTGGTGATGAGCATTTCCGACCATATCGTGGTGATCAACCAGGGCACCCCCCTGGCCCACGGCACACCGGAAGAGATCCGCGACAACCCTGATGTGATCAAAGCCTACCTGGGGGAAGCGTAAAATGCTGAAGTTCGAAAACGTTTCCACCTTCTACGGCAAGATCCAGGCGCTGCACAGCGTCAACGTGGAGATCAACCAGGGCGAGATCGTCACCCTGATCGGCGCCAACGGCGCCGGCAAGTCGACCTTGCTGATGACCCTGTGCGGCTCGCCGCAGGCGCACAGTGGCAGCATCAAGTACCTGGGCGAAGAGCTGGTCGGGCAGCCGTCCTCGCACATCATGCGCAAGAGCATTGCCGTGGTGCCGGAAGGGCGGCGCGTGTTCGCCCGCCTGACCGTCGAGGAAAACCTGGCCATGGGCGGTTTCTTCACCGACAAGGGCGACTACCAGGAGCAGCTGGACAAGGTGTTGCAACTGTTCCCGCGCCTGAAGGAACGTTACATCCAGCGCGGCGGCACCATGTCCGGTGGCGAGCAACAAATGCTTGCCATTGGCCGTGCGCTGATGAGCAAGCCCAAGCTGCTGCTGCTCGACGAACCTTCACTGGGCCTGGCGCCGATCATCATCCAGCAGATCTTCGACATCATCGAACAGCTGCGCCGTGATGGCGTGACGGTGTTCCTGGTGGAGCAGAATGCCAACCAGGCGCTGAAGATCGCCGACCGCGCGTATGTACTGGAGAACGGTCGGGTGGTGATGCAAGGGACGGGTGAAGCACTGCTGACCGACCCGAAGGTGCGCGACGCGTACCTCGGCGGTTAAATGGGAAAGGGCCTTCGGGCCCTTTTTTATGCCTGCCAGAAATGCATTGCCAGTGCCGGCCCTTTCGCGGGTAACCATTAACTTGAGATCCACCGCCGGCCTGAGTAACGTGGCCAGCTCTTTACCAAAGATTCCCGGAGTTCGCCCGATGCGCCTCACCCCCACCCTGCTGCTCACTGCCCTGCTGCCCCTGTTCGCCGGCTGCCAGCTCATGGCTGAAGCGCCAAGCGACCCGAACATCGGCACCACGCGCATGCAGGGCGAACTGCGGGCGGCCGGTGGCCAGCTGCTGTTCAAGCCGTGCAGCGAAAACCGCACGTTCGTGATCAACGACGTCGGCGCTACCGGCATCCTGCAGGAGGCCGCCAACCTCGCCAAGGACGCCAACGACAAGCTGTTCGCCGACGTCCGTGGGCGCCTTACCGGCAGCAAGCAGGCCAACAATGATGGCCAGCTGGAAGTACGCCGCCTGTACCGCCTGGAACCTTCCACCCGCGCCTGCGAAGACCCCAACTTCAAGCAGTTGACCCTGCGCGCCAATGGCCACGAGCCGGACTGGGACATCAAGGCCAGCGGCAAGGGCATGGTCCTCAGCCGAGTCGGGCAGGAGCCCCTGCCCTTGCCGTTCCTTGAAGAGGAAGTACCCGGTGGCGGCTTGACCCTCACCAGCGAAGCCAACGGCCAGCACGTGGAACTGTGGGTCGCGCCGCAGCGCTGCGTAGACAGCGCCACTGGCGCGGTCCACCACCTGCGTGCCGAACTGCGCATCGACGGCAAGACCCTGCAGGGCTGCGGCTACTACGGCGGCGCACGCGACAACTGATCGTCGGGCACTTTTAACCTGCCAGTCGGGGCGGCTAACAGCTTATACTTGGCGGTTTGTGTAAAGCCGCCGGCCGCCCATGGCCGGGATACTGGACCCTGCCATGCTACGAATCACCGAACTCAAGCTGCCCCTGGACCATCCCGACGAAGCACTGCGTGAAGCCATCGTCCAGCGCCTGGGCATCCGCGACGAGCAACTGCTCAGCTTCAACCTGTTCAAGCGCAGCTACGATGCGCGCAAGAAGAACAGCGAGTTGCTGTTCATCTACACCATCGACCTCGAAGCCAGCAACGAAGCCGAACTGCTCAGCAAGTTCGCCGACGATCACAACATCGGCCCGGCACCGGACGTGACTTACAAATACGTCGGCCACGCCCCGGCCGACATCCAGGAACGCCCTATCGTGGTCGGCTTCGGCCCCTGCGGCATCTTTGCCGGCCTTTTGCTGGCGCAGATGGGCTTCAAGCCGATCATCCTCGAACGTGGCAAGGAAGTGCGCCAGCGCACCAAGGACACCTGGGGCCTGTGGCGCAAAAGCGTGCTCAACCCCGAGTCCAACGTGCAGTTCGGCGAAGGCGGCGCCGGCACCTTCTCTGACGGCAAGCTGTACAGCCAGATCAAGGACCCGCAGCACCACGGCCGCAAAGTGCTGGAAGAGTTCGTCAAGGCCGGTGCGCCGGACGAGATCCTGTACATCAACAAACCGCACATCGGCACCTTCCGCCTCACCGGCATGGTCGAGCAGATGCGCCAGGACATGATCGCCCTCGGCGCAGAAGTGCGCTTCCAGCAGAAGGTCACCGACCTGCTGGTCGAAGACGGTCAGCTGACCGGTGTGGTGCTGGAGAGTGGCGAACAACTGCACTCGCGCCATGTAGTCCTGGCCCTTGGCCACAGTGCCCGCGACACTTTCCGTATGCTGCATGCCAAAGGCGTCTACATGGAAGCCAAGCCGTTCTCGGTCGGCTTCCGTATCGAGCACCCGCAAACGCTGATCGACAAGGCGCGTCTTGGCAAATACGCCGGCCACCCGAAACTCGGCGCCGCCGACTACAAGCTGGTGTACCACGCCAAGAATGGCCGCTCGGTGTACAGTTTCTGCATGTGCCCGGGTGGCACCGTGGTCGCCGCTACCAGCGAGCCGGGCCGCGTGGTGACCAACGGCATGAGCCAGTACTCACGTAACGAGCGCAACGCCAACTCCGGTATCGTCGTCGGCATTGACCCCGAGCGCGACTACCCGGGCGGCCCGCTGGCCGGTATTGAACTGCAAGAGCGTCTGGAAGCCCACGCCTACGTAATGGGCGGCAGCAACTACCAGGCCCCGGCGCAGCTGGTGGGTGACTTTGTCGCCGGCCGGCCATCGACCGCACTGGGCAGTGTCGAGCCATCCTACAAACCGGGCGTGACCCTGGGTGACCTGGCACCAAGCCTGCCGGACTTCGCCATCGAAGCGATCCGAGAGGCCCTGCCAGCGTTCGACCGGCAGATCAAAGGCTACAACCTGCATGATGCAGTGTTGACCGGGATCGAGACGCGTACCTCGTCGCCCCTGCGGATTACCCGGGGTGAGGACTACCAGAGCCTGAACCTGAAAGGCCTGTTCCCGGCGGGTGAGGGGGCCGGGTATGCGGGCGGCATCCTGTCGGCGGGTGTGGACGGTATTCGTATCGCCGAGGCGGTAGCGCGGGACATGCTCGGCCTGTAATTTTGTATCGCCTGCAAGGGCCCTTTCGCGGGCTGGCCCGCTCCCACAGATACTGCACAGTATTTGAAAACTGTGCAGTACCTGTGGGAGCGGGCCAGCCCGCGAAGAGGCCCTGACAGGGATCAGAAATATCCGACCCAAACACCAGCCTTTCCCTCCCCCCTTTCCTCCCATCTGCATCTAGGCTTCACTCAGCCCAGACAGCAACACCATATAACAAAAACGAATATAGTTTTTGTTTGAAAGCATATCGTCACAGGCTAGGGTGTACGCCCGTACCCTTCGTAAACTGCTCATGGAGAGCCTATAGCCCGTGCGTAGCCTGTTTACCCGATTCTTCCAGCTTGAAGCCGCCAGCGGTCTGCTGCTGATCGCCGCCGCCGTTCTGGCCCTGATCATCAACAACTCACCCCTGTCCTATCTGTACAGCGGCCTGCTCGACGTCCCCGTCGCCGTCCAGGTCGGCGCGCTGAATATCGCCAAGCCTTTGTTGCTGTGGATCAATGACGGCCTGATGGCCCTGTTCTTCCTGCTCATTGGCCTGGAGGTCAAACGCGAGGTGGTCGATGGTCACCTGTCCAAGCCCTCCCAGGTGATCCTGCCCGCCACTGCTGCTGTGGGCGGCATGGTGGTGCCGGCGCTCATCTACTGGTTCATCAACCGTGACAACCCGGCGGCCGTGGCCGGCTGGGCGATCCCCACCGCCACCGACATCGCCTTCGCCCTCGGCGTGCTGGCCCTGTTGGGCAAACGCGTACCGGTTTCGCTCAAGCTGTTCCTGATGACCCTGGCGATCATTGACGACCTTGGTGCAATCATCGTCATCGCCCTTTTCTACTCAGGCACCTTGTCGAGCGTATCGCTGCTGCTGGCAGCGGCCTGCCTGGTGGTGCTGATCGCGATGAACCGGCTTGGGGTGGTCAAGCTTGGGCCGTACATGATCGTTGGCCTGATCCTGTGGGTCTGCGTACTCAAGAGCGGCGTGCACGCCACGCTGGCCGGTGTCGCCCTGGCCTTGTGTATCCCGCTGCGTACACGCAACGCCGAGACTTCGCCGCTATTGTCCCTTGAGCATGCCCTGCACCCTTGGGTTGCCTATGCGATCCTGCCGCTGTTTGCCTTCGCCAATGCTGGCGTCTCACTGGCAGGCATGACCGTGGAAAGCTTCACCCACCCGGTGCCGATGGGCATTGCGATTGGCCTGCTGATGGGCAAGACCGTGGGCGTTTTCGGCCTGACTTGGGTAGCGGTCAAGCTGCGCCTGGCAGCGCTGCCTGCGGGTGCTGGCTGGGGGCAGATACTGGGGGTGGCGATACTCTGCGGTATTGGCTTCACCATGAGCCTGTTTGTTGGCTCACTCGCCTTTGCACCAGGCAGCAGTGATTACGCGGGCATGGATCGCATGGGGATCCTTACCGGCTCGTTCTTCGCCGCAGTGATCGGCTACGCCGTTACCGCCCTGGCCAGCCGAAAAACCAGTGCTGGTTGACTTGGCTGAGGCATAAAAAAACCCCGACTGGCAGCCGCCATGTCGGGGTTTTCTTTTGCTGCGCTACGGTCAGTGCGAGACGCGGCTGGTACCGTCAACTGTCATGATGCGCACACGGTCGCCGACGCGGAAGATTTCATTCTCCTGCACGGCCTGCACATAGGCACGCATGCTGCCATCGTCCTCACGCACGGTGATTTCGACGCCTTGGGTACGGGTCAGGCCTTCCTCGGCAGCGGAACCCGCCAGGCCACCGGCCACGGCACCGATCACGGCAGCAACGATGCTGCCACGGCCGCCGCCCACGGCGCTGCCGGCCACGCCACCGACGATGGCGCCAGCGCCACCGCCGATCGGGGTCTTGGTACCCTCGATCTTGACCGGGCGTAGGGATTCGATGGTGCCCATGCGCACGGTTTGCACGCGGCGGGCTTCATCACGGGAGTAGCTGTCACCGGTCAGGCTCGAGGCACAGCCCCCCAGCAGCAACGACATGGTGGTAAAAGTCGCCACCAGCAAAGCGGATTTACGCATGGGTAAAGTCTCCATAATTCAGGTGCTCATTAGACGCTGCACGTTGACGGCTGTCACGGTACAAACGTAATAAAATTGGTTTCATTCAGCCGGGGTACAGCCTGGGCGGTTGTGCCATAGGCTCTTCAATTGAGACCAAGGATAGCCATGGATTACTTCATCGTCGTGGTCACCACCGTTGCGGGGCTTTATTTCCACGGGTGGCTATACGTGCGTATGCGCCGCTGGATGGACCGTGACCTGGCGTTGTCGCTGGCGGGGGCTGACCCTGAAAAGCGTGAGTACATGCTGGAAAGGTTGGCGTAGGCGCGGCAGGAGAAGGTGGGGCGCAAGCAACTGGCAGAGTGGTTGGAGCGGGAGGCGGCGGGGTATCCGGGGTAGTCTGATGGATCACTGGGGCCGCTTTGCGGCCCCAAATCCTCAGGGTGCCAGCCGCTCGCGCAGCCATTGCCCATCCACCAGCCGGTAGTTCAACCGGTCATGCAGGCGGCTCGCCCGCCCCTGCCAGAACTCGATGCGCTCAGGCAACAGGCGATACCCACCCCAATGTTCAGGGCAGTGCGGCTGGGTGTCGGAGAAGCGCGCTTCAGTGGCCTTGACCAAACCTTCCAGCTCTTCACGACCGGCAATCACCCGGCTTTGCGGCGAAGCCCAGGCCCCCAGGCGGCTGCCCAGCGGGCGCACCTGGTAGTAGTCGTCCGACTCCTTGGCGGTGACCTTTTCCACTCGCCCTTCGATACGCACCTGGCGCTCCAGCGCCGGCCAGAAGAACGTCATGGCGGCAAAGGGGTTGGCTTGCAGTTGCTGGCCCTTGGCGCTTTCGTAGTTGGTGAAGAAAGTGAAACCCTGCTCGTCGAGCCCCTTCAGCAGCAGTACACGGCAATGCGGGCGGCCTTCGCCGTCCACAGTGGCCAGGGTCATGGCGTTGGCTTCCACGGGTACCTGCTCGGTTTTCACCGCATCGGCAAACCACTGGTGGAACAGGGCAAACGGCTCCCCCGGTGCCTGGGCTTCGGCCAGGCCATCACGGGTGTAGTCGCGGCGCATATCGGCCAGGGATTGGGTCATTGCTGCGTTCCTTGACGATCAGTTGGTCTTCGCAGGGCTGTTGGCAGCTACTTTCTTGTCAGCGGTAGCTTTCTTGGCGACTGGCTTGGCCGGCGCGGCTTTCTTCTTGGCCGTGGTCTTGGCAGGGGCCTTGGCCTTGGCGACGGGTTTCTTCGGCGCGGGCTTCTTTGCTGCTGGCTTGCTGTCGACGGCCTTGGCGGCAGGAGCCTTGGCATCTTGCACCGCAACCATTGAGGCAGGTGCAGGTGCCGGAGTGGCCTGCTGGTACTTGGCCAGCAGCGCGACCATGGTGTTCTGCGGGGTCAGCAGCATTTCCACGCGGCGGTTCAGGGCACGGCCCTCGGGGCTGTCGTTGGCGGCACGTGGCATGACCGAGCCCATGCCCTTGAGGGTCAGGCGGTCACGCTGCAAGCCGCTGAGGCGGAAGATGGCCGACACCGAGGCGGCGCGCTCCAGGCTGAGTTTCTGGTTGGCAGCGCTAGCACCGCTGGTGTCGGCATGGCCCAGTACCAGCACGGCAGTCTTGGGGTCACCTTCGACAGTCTTGGCCACGCGGGTGATCGGGCCGAGGGTCATTGGCAGCAGCATGTTCGGGCGATCGGGGTTATACGAGCTGTCCACCGGCAGGGTGACCGCCAGCACATTGTCGCGGCGCTCCAGTTCCAGCTTGCTGTCCTTGATGGCTTCGCGCAGCTTGGGCTCGTACTCGTCCAGCCAGGCCTGGGTGGCCTTCTGGTCGATCTTCGGCACAACCGGCCCTTTGGCTTGCTTGTCATCACCGCCGAACGGCCACCACCAGCGGCTGGCACTATCGGACTTGGCATCAGCCTTGGCCACGTTTTCAGTGACGGCTGCCTTCACTTCCTGCTCGGCGACCTTGTCCGAACCAAAAGGCCACCAGCTGGAGCCACCTTCCTTGGAGCCGTCCGGGGAATGACTGGCGCAGCCGGTAACGGCGGTCAGGCACAGGGCGAGTGCTAAGGTTTTATGTGAAGACATCAGCGATACACCATGAAATTGAAAGATATTTTGCCAACACACTTGAGGCGTCGGCATTGAGGATAGTCAAAGGGGTGGGGCAATACCCGCATTACCCGATCAAAGGCAGTCGGCAAGGACACGTACCAGATTCTGTGCTCGGGGATCCATGAGCACATACGGGCCGAGGGTATTGACCACGAAACCGAAGGCCACGTCATGCTCCGGGTCGGCAAAACCAACCGAGCCACCGGCCCCTGGGTGGCCGAAGGCACGGGCACCCAGGCCAAAGGTGGCATTGGATACGTCGGGCTGGTCGAGCATGCAGCCCAGGCCAAAGCGGGTCTGGGTGAGCAAGGTGCGGTCCTGTCCGAGGCTGTGCTCGCGGGTCAGTTCATCAAGCAGTTCGGATTCGAGCAGGCTGCCGTCCAGCAACCCGGCATAGAAACCCGCCAGGCTGCGGGCATTGCCATGGCCATTGGCCGCTGGCTGTTGCATACGTCGCCATTCCGGTTTGTTGGTGCTGGTCAGGATCGCCGGCGGGTTGGTGAAAGCACGGGTCGACAGCGCCTCGGGTTCGCGCATCGTCACCTGCAGCAGGCGCTGCGCTGCGGCATCCCCTTGGTTGCCTTTGCCACGGGCGATATGCGCCACGCGGTAGAACTCCTCATCTGCCAGGCCAACATGAAAGTCCAACCCTAACGGGCGAGCGGTACGGGCCACGATCGAGTCGCCAGGGCCCCGGCCATCGGCGCGGCGAATCAGCTCGCCGATCAGCCAGCCGTAGGTGATGGCGGCATAACCGTGCTCGCGACCCGGCGTCCACCATGGCGTTTCAGCCGCCAGGGCATTGACCATGGTCCCCCAGTCATACAGGGCTTCGGCCGGCAACAACTCACGGATGGCCGGCAACCCGGCGCGGTGGCTGAGCAGCTGGCGCAAGGTGATCGACTGTTTACCAGCCTGGGCGAACTCGGGCCAGTAGTTGGCCACAGGGACATCGAGGGCCAACTTGCCCTCGCCCACCAGTTGCAGGGCGGTGACGGCGGTGAACGTTTTGGTACAGGAGAACAGGTTGGCGATGGTGTCGCTGTGCCAGGCCTGCTGGCCATCCTTGTCGGCACTGCCGGCCCACAGCTCGACGACGGTTTCGCCACCGACCTGGATGCACAGCGCAGCGCCACGCTCCTGGGGATCTTCGAACAGCGCGGCAAAGGCTTCGCGCACGGCTTCGAACTTCAGCTCATAGTGACCCTGGATCTGCACCCGCTGTACTCCGTACGACCATGTCCAAAAAAGGTGTGCATTGTTTCAGTAGTTAGGTGTTTTGCAAACTGGCTTGGGCCAAATGGTCGCGACGAACGGTAGCTTGTGCTCAGTGCGCCTGTTTTTCCAGCTGGGTGCGCAATTGGCCCATCGCCTGCAGGTTGCCCTTGCGTACGGCGTCGACAAAACCCGGGTACGGCACATCGGTGATCGCCACCAGCCCAAGGTGGCCGTTCTCGCCGTCAAGTAGCCGACCACTGGCTGGCTGGTCGAGGTACTGGAACCAGTGCGCGCCAACGATCATCGGCTGCGCCAGGGCCGCCTTGAGGAAGTTGCCATAGGCCGGACCGCGGTCTTCTTCCCGCGCCAGCTCCAGCGGCCCCGGCCAGAATGGCCCGCGATCACGCGAGCCGAACTGGAACTCGGACACCAGCACCGGCTTGTCCAGTTCGGCCAGGCGGGCGAAATCGTAGCCGTCCTGTGGCTTGAGGGTATAGAAGTTGAAGCTGAGTACATCGCAGAACTCGGCACAGGCCTTGACCGCCTCCGGCGTGCTGACCGCATAGCGACCACCGAGCAGCAGGTGATTGGGGGCGTGCCACTTCAGTGAGTCGGCAATGGTCTTGAAGTAGGTCTCGGCGAACACTTGCTGGAAGTGCTGGTAGTCGCGCTCGATTTCCGGATGTTCCGGGTCGGGCAGCGGTGCTTCGAAGCCCGGGTCTTCCATGAGTTCCCAGGCGGCCAGTTCGATGCCCCAGGCCTTGGACAGCCCTTGCTGGTTACGGTACTTGTCGCGCAGCTGCTTGAGGAAGGCGCGCTTGGCCGGTACATCGGTGGTCAGGCGCAAAGTGCCGTAGGCCAGGCCATACCGTGCTTTAGGGTCGCTGCCGGGGGCAGCCCAGGCCAGTTCATTGTCGGCGAAGTAGCCGATCAGCCAAGGGTCGTCACGGTGATCTCGGGCAGCAATGGCCACTGCGCGCTCGGTGGCCATGGCAAAACGCGGGTCGAACGGGTCGGGCATGCTGCCCCACCAGTCCATGCCAGTGCTGATGCTGGCGTAATCACCCACGATCGACAGCGGCAAGGTGTAGGGCATACGTTTGGCCTGGCCCAGAGCGGGCTCGCTCCAGTTGCCGACCGTGTTGAAACCCCAGGCCTGCAAACGGTCGAGCGCATGCGTTTGCCAGCGGGCGGCGTCCAGTACCTGTGGCGGGCAATTAACGGGCTGCCCTTCAGCGGCCGGCGGGCAGGGTTTGCCGTAGGTACGTTGCAGGTTGGCGGCATAGAAATCGAACCAACGCCCTTGCTTGAAGTTGCGCCCTTGAGACGAGGCATTGCCATCGTCGTTGTTGCCTTCGCCGTAGAATGCGGCCAGCGCATCGCCCTCGCCCGGCAACGCCTTGAACATGCCTTCACGGCCGGCGACGTAGGTACGCCCGCCGTCTGCGGCGACGGCATTCACCCCCAAAGAATAGAACGGGTGGCCCTCCGGCGTTACCAGGTACCAGCGCCCATCACGCTTTTCGGTGCGAAAAAAACCTTTGGCCTCGAACGCCGGCCCGGCCAGCAGCCCGCCGTAGCCGTCCAGTTGCTGCCTGCCCCGCTCAGCCAGCCAGCCCTTGAGCTGCTGCTGTTCACGCGTATCGGCCGCCTTGAGCTGCTCGTCATTGGCAACCTTCTCGGGCCAATTGCCGCGAGTGGACTGGCCGTAGGCATCGATCAGATCCTGGTACGCCGCCTTGTAGGCCAGGTCGTCATCCTGGATCCCCACCCGCTCGATCAGCAGGCTCTGCGCCACCTTGGGGTTGGGGATGCTCAGGCTGACCGAGGCCACCTGTTTGAGGTCCACCGCGCCAGCGCTGCTGGTCAGCAGCAAGCGCTGGCCGCCATGGCTCCACGGCATGGGCGGCCCGGCGCGCATGCCCTGGCTCAGCGGCGAGCTGGCCGTCAGCGGCACCATCACGGTTTGCGCGGGACCGGCCGGCAGGTCAATCCGGCTGGTCAATGTGCCGCCATCGCTGCCTTGCACCGTGACATCCACTGTCAGCGCCCAGTCCATGCCACTCTGCAGGCGCAAGGTGAGGAACTGCCCGGCGGACCAGTCCCACGCCCCACCTTGCGGGCTCAGCCGCAGGGTCGGCCGCTCGGCCGGGTTGAACACCACACGCCGCAACACCTCGCCTTCGGCCGTCTGCTCGGCGTTGTACTGGGGCATGCCGGCATCCTCGGTTGCCACATTGACCACCGAGGCCGGGCGCACGAAGCTGAACAGCGTCTGCTGCCCAGCCAGCAAGGGCGAGCTGAACAGCAGGGCGAAAACGGCGGGCAGGGTGAGGCGGACCATAAGGCTGGGGCTCTCCTTCAGGCCACTCACGGGCCCTGGACTGAGTAATGTACGACGCGCCGAAGCAAGTGCCCCGGCGGTCAGCAAATCTCCCGCCGGAACGGCGGCAGCGCATTGAGAATAGCCTTGCCATAGCGCTGGGTGACCAGGCGCCGGTCAAGCAAGGTAATGACACCGCGATCCTGCTCGGTACGCAGCAGGCGACCGCAGGCCTGGATCAGCTTCAGCGAGGCGTCGGGTACGGCAATTTCCATGAACGGGTTGCCGCCACGGGCCTCGATCCACTCCGCCAGCGCGGCTTCGACCGGGTCATCGGGCACGGCAAACGGAATTTTGGCAATCACCACATGCTCGCAATAGGCGCCAGGCAGGTCGACACCCTCGGCAAAGCTTGCCAGGCCGAACAGCACGCTGTGCTGGCCATCGTCGACCCGCGCCTTGTGCTTGTTCAGGGTTTCCTGCTTGGACAGGTTGCCCTGGATAAGTACCAGCTTGCGCCAGTCACGGTCCAGGCCATCGAACACGTCCTGCATCTGCTTGCGCGAGGAGAACAGCACCAGTGCGCCGCGGGCATCTTCGACGATGTTCGGCAGCTCGCGGATGATGGCGGCGGTGTGCGCCGCTGCGTCGCGTGGGTCGGCCTTGAGGTCGGGCACCCGCAACAGACCGGCGTCGCCGTGCACGAACGGGCTGGGCACCACACAGGTGACCGCGTCACGCGGCAAACCCGAGCGCATGCGGAAGCGGTCGAATTTACCCAGCGCGGTCAACGTCGCCGAGGTCACCAACGCGCCGTGGGCAACGCTCCACAGGCTGCGGCGAAGCATTTCGGCAGCGAGGATGGGGCTGGCGTTGACTTCGATGTCGAACATCGCCCCGCTTTCGGCCAACGTCAGCCAGCGAGCCATGGGCGGGCTGTCTTGCGGGTCTTCGGCGGTAAAGGCTGTCCACAGTTCCCAGTTGCCCTGGGCACGGGTGACCAGGCTGCCGAACAACGGGTACCACTCCTCGGCCTGGTGGCTGGCGATGCCAATGTTGACCTCGCCGTCCATGCCTTCCTTGAGCAGGTCGGCCAGACGGGTGAACAGATCGTTGAGGCGGGCAAAACCCTTCTTCAGCTCGATACCCACTTCGCGCAGCTGCTCCGGCACGACGCCGCCTTCGAAGCGATAGCGGGGGCGCTCACGGCCCTCGGTGTCTTCACTGGGACGGAAGTCGGCCACCTGCTCGCAGAGGGTGAACATGAACTGCTGCTGGGTGCGCACTTCCCGCGCCAGCTCTGGGACCTGCTCGATGTACTTGCCCAGATCGCCGGGCAGCGGGTGCTGGGCCAGCAGCTTGGTCAGGTTCTTGGCGGTCTGCTCCAGCCAGTCTGCGGTGGAGCGCAGGCGGGAATAATGGGCGAAGTGGCCGATGGCCTTGTCTGGCAGGTGATGGCCTTCGTCGAACACATACACGGTGTCGCGCGGGTCAGGCAGCACCGCACCGCCGCCCAGGGCCAGGTCGGCCAGCACCATGTCATGGTTGGTAACGATCACGTCGACCTTGCCCATGCCTTCACGGGCCTTGTAGAACACGCACTGCTGGAAATTCGGGCAGTGTCGGCCGGTGCACTGGCTATGGTCGGTGGTCAGCCGGGCCCAGTCCTGGTCTTCCAGGGCTTCTGACCAGCTGTCACGGTCGCCGTCCCAGCGGTTGCCGGCAAGCTTCTCGATCATGCTGTTGAACAGCTTCTGGCTGCGCTCGTCGACTTCGATGCGGAAGCCTTCTTCCTCGAACAGCTGAGCGGTAGCCGACTGGGCGTGGCCCTCCTGCAGGAGGATGTCGAGCTTGGACAGGCACAGATAGCGGCCACGGCCTTTGGCCAGGGCGAAGCTGAAATTGAGCCCGCTGTTGCGCATCAGGTCGGGCAGGTCCTTGAAGACGATCTGCTCCTGAAGGGCCACGGTAGCGGTGGCAATCACCAGGCGCTTGCCGGCTGCCTTGGCGGCCGGGATGGCGGCGAGGCTATAGGCCACCGTCTTGCCGGTACCGGTGCCCGCCTCGACGGCAACCACGGCAGGCTCGCCGGCGCGGCGGCCTTCATCGTCGCAGGCAATGTCGCCCAGTACCTTGGCCACTTCGGCGATCATCAGGCGCTGGCCATAGCGGGGCTTGAGGCTCTTGGCTTCGAGAAAACGCGAGTAGGCGCCCTGGATGGTGGCTTTGAGTTCGTTGCTGATCATGGTCTGCAGGCGCCCGTAGGGCTGGATATATTTTCAGTGTTTCGCATGGGCGGCTATCATACCCCGCTATTGCCCTTTATGCCGCATGGAGATCCGGATGCTCGCCTTTGCCCTGCCCTACACACTGCATGTTCTGGCTGCCCTGGTATGGGTCGGCGGCATGTTCTTCGCCTGGCTGGTGCTGCGCCCGGCAACGGTTGCGGCCCTTGAAGGGCCTGCGCGGCTGCGGCTGTGGGTGGAAGTTTTCCGACGCTTCTTTGGCTGGGTCTGGCTGGCGGTGGCGATCTTGGCGATAAGTGGTATCGGCATGTTGCACTTGCGTTTCAGCGGTTTCGAGACTGCACCGAAGTACGTACAGGTGATGATCGGTGGGGGCATCGTCATGTTTGCCTTGTTCATGCGCATTCAGGCGTTGCTGCTGCCGGAGTTGAAGACGGCGGTCCAAGCCGAGGACTGGCCGACGGGGGCGGCGGTGCTCGGGCGCATTCGGCGGATGGTGGGGGTCAACCTGCTGCTGGGCCTGGCAGTGGTCGCTGTGGCCAGCTCGCGCCTGATGATCTGACAGCTGAGTTATGCGTTGGAGATAGATCGAGCGCCGCGCGGGCGGCGCTCGATCGCATAGGCGCTGCAATTTCCCTGGCGAGAACTTCGCAGCCAAAAAGGTTTACAGGTGTTGCAGAATCAGCTCACCTGCGGCGCCTGCCAGGCCGGGCTGCCCAGGCTGCCCTGGCCGGCCATTGGCGCCAGCATCGGTGCTGTACACCAGGCAACCCTTGCTAGCCCCACCTTTACCCGCCTTGCCCGCCGCCCCGGGCTTGCCTGGGGCGCCACCCTCCAGGCGCACGACAACGCGCTCTTGCGCGAACCCCTGCGGCACGCTGAGGCGGATGCGCCCGCCCGGCGCACCATCGTGCCCGTTGCCGCCGTCATCGCCATTGGCACCACGGCTGGCCTGGCCCCAGGTGCAACCACCCGCCTGCCCGTTGCCACCATCAAGGCCCACATAACCCGGCGCCCCCGCGCCACCACGGGCATCGATCGCCACCCGCTCGGCATCCACTTCAGCCAGTTTCAGGTCCAGGCTGCGGCCTGGCCGAGCTGCCCGCTGATAACTACCCGCCGCTCCGGGGGCACTGAATTCACTGCCTTCACCCAACCTCGCACTACGCGCCTCGATGACCAGGGGGCTGTCGGAGGGTGCAATGGCGATACGCGCATCACGGCCCAGTTCCAGGTGATCGACCGTCAATTGCGCAAGCGAGGCTGGCAGCAGCAGGGTTGCCGCATCGGCGACACGCAGGTGCGTGAAATGCACGCTGGCCGACTTGTCGGGCAGGCGCAGCATGGAATTGGCGGCGACCTCCAGGCTTTCAGCCTGGGCCAAGGGAGCGGCCAACATGGCCAGCAACATCAAATTACGCATTTCGGGGCGCCTCCTGCGCACGGGGAATGGACATGACATGGAAGATACCCGTCAAGAGGATCTGCAAACGGTCGAACCAGCGGTGGCTGCGCCCACGCAAGCTGCCATTGAAGAACAGCACTTCGAGGAGGTGCAAGCTGAACAGGACGATGCCGGCGGCATTGATCAACAGATTGAAGGGCAAAGGTTGTGGCATCAATTGATTGAACAACACCACACCCCAGAAAGCGACCGTCAGGACCTTGCCCAGGCCCAGGATGAACTTCATACCCCGCCCCTATAAATTGTTGTTTTGTCGAGACAGCCCGTTCGAGCGGGCCATGCGACCAACATTAACTGCAATGCCAAGGCAGGCGCCAGCACCGCTCAGTTGAGGTGCAGCTCCACTCGTCGGTTGCGCGCGCGGCCCTCCTCGCTTTCGTTATCAGTGACAGGCTCGCTTTCTCCACGGCCCTGGCTGGTGACCTTGCCCGGTTCCAGGCCCTGGCTGATAAGGTACTCGGCAACGCTGCTGGCACGGCGCTCGGAAAGCGCCTGGTTGTAGCTGTCGGAACCCACGTTGTCGGTGTGTCCGATCACGCTCACCTTGGCGATGGTCGGTGAGTCGAGTTTCGCCACCAGGCCTTGCAGCCGTTGCTGCGCCGCTGAGGTCAGGTCGGCGGAATCGAAGGCAAACATCACCGCGCCGTTGTCATCGAGGATGATCACCTCCGGCGAGGGCTCAGGTACAGTGGCAGGCGGCGCTGCGGGGTACTCCTTCAGCGGGCAACCCATATGGTCGACTGCAGTGTTGGCGGGAGTATCGGGGCAATGATCGCGGCGGTCGAAAATGCCGTCGCCATCTTCGTCACCGTCCTGGGCGTAACAGATCAACCCCCCGGCAATGGCGCCCAGAGCGCCGCCACCTGCGGCCCAAGTGGAGCTTTCAATAGCGCCCAGGCCGCCCCCGACCAGGCCTCCCAGCAGGCTGCAGATGGGCCAGGTCCTTTGGTTGAGCGGCGCGCCACCATCGCTGTGGGTTGCACAGCCCGCGAGCAGGCTGGCAGCCACCAACAGCGGCAGCGCCGCCTTCGACGTCACACTCATGCTGAATGCTCCTGTGTCATTGGCCACGAACGGCTGACCGGCATGAAGACGCGCCCGTGCCACTGCTCAAGGCACGGGCGCACACCGCCTACCGCTGGATCTTGATTTCGGTACGGCGGTTCATGGCACGCCCCTCGGCCGTGGCATTGTCCGCCACCGGCTGGGTTTCACCAGCGCCGACCACCGAAACGAAGCTGCTGCGCGGTACACCGCTCTCGACCAGGTAATCGGTCACCGAGTGGGCCCGACGCTCGGACAGTTTCTGGTTGTAGCTATCGGAGCCAACGCTGTCGGTATGGCCGCTGACGCTCAGGCGGGCGGAGGGCGCTTCCTGCTTCAGGCGCGTGGCAATGGTGTTGAGGCGCTCTTTGTCACGGGCGGTCAGGCGTGCAGAATCGAACTCGAAGTGCACATCGCGGATGACGATGACCTCTTCCTTCTGCACCACCACTTCCTCCACCACTGCTACCGGCTCAGGCGGGCAGCCGTTGGCATCGACCTGCACACCACGGGGTGTGCCCGGGCACTTGTCACGGCTGTCCGGCACGCCGTCGCCATCCTCGTCACCATCGCCATGGGCCCAGCAATAGCCCGCCGCCAGGCCACCGCCCAACAACGCACCCCAGCCAGCCCAGCTGGAACTTTCAATAGCGCCCAATGCGGCGCCACCTACACCCCCGACGGCGGCACATTTCGGCCAGTCGGTTTTCTGCAAACCTGCACAACCAGTCAACACACTGGTGAGCAGTACCAGGGGTAACGCTGTGCGTACTATGCTCATTTCATTGCTTCTCCTAGGGGGAATCGGCATAAGGCCGATCTCTGGGAGTAAAGACCGGGCATTCAAACCCTGCCAGCAATAAGCCACGACATGGTCACAAGCCTCTTTGCCCGCACGCCGCAGCCCGCTAGTCTTGGACGACTTGAACGAGGATTGGCAATGACCGACGGTTTTTCCCAACGCACCCCGCAGCAGGCCCTCGCGGCCCTGCTCGAACGCTTCACTCCACAACGCCTGCTGCTGGTCGGCACGCGCTTTCCGGCGCTGGACGCCTTCGCCCAGGCGCACCCCCAGGTGACTATTGCCACTGCAGCCCCGGGCCCGCTGCCGGCCGAACTGGCGGCACAACGCTTTGACCTGGCGGTGCTGGTGGACTGCCTGGAACACCTGCCCAAGCGCACCGGCCTGGAACTGCTCGGCGGCATTCGCAACCTCAATGCCAGCCGGGTCGCGGTGCTGACCGACCTGACCGCCTGCGGCTGGCAAGATACTGACTTCTTTGCCCTGGCCCTGTCGGCCAGCGAGAAATTCCGCCGTGACCAGCAGGTATTGAGCCTGTTCACCTATGATCTACATGACTACAAGCAGGTCCCGGACTGGCTCAACGCCCGGTTCTGGGCCAATCCTGAAAACTTCGGCAAGTACTGGTGGTGATGATGAGTGTCTCGGTCTGCCCTTGCGGCAGTGGCAACCTGCTCGACGCCTGTTGCGGGCATTACCATGCCGGCACCCCGGCACCCGATGCCCAGGCGCTGATGCGCTCACGCTACAGTGCCTACGTGCTGGGCCTGGTCGACTACCTGGTCGCCACCACCCTGCCGGCCCAGCAAGCCGACCTGGACAAAGCCGCCATGGCTGCCTGGAGCGCCCAGAGCACCTGGCTGGGGCTGGAGGTGGAAGGCGCCGAAGTGCTGGGCGGCCAGCCGGAGCACGGGTTTGTCACCTTCACCGCACGCTGGCACGACCAGGATGGCGATCACCAGCACCGTGAACGTTCGGCGTTCGTCCAGCATGCCGGGCGCTGGTACTTCATCGACCCTACGGTCGGGCTGAAGGCCGGGCGTAACGACCCTTGCCCTTGCGCCAGCGGGCAGAAGTTCAAGAAATGCTGCGCCAGTTACGTGGGGAGCTGACCATGATGACCCGCGCCGGTCTGCTAATGCCCTGCACCCTGATGGCATGCCTGGCGTTGCTGGCGGGCTGCGCCAGTTGGGGGGGTGACGACTGGCGCGAACCCGAAGTGCACCTGATCGAGGTCGAAACGGTCAAGGCCAGGTTGCTGGAGCAAGAGTTCGTGCTGCACGTGCGGGTCGACAACCCCAATGACAGCCGCCTGTTCATCCGCAACCTGTCGTATGCAATACGCCTCAACGACCTGCTGCTGGTACAGGATGAAGCCAGCGTATGGCGCAGCGTGGGCGGGCACGCCCGACGCACCTTCAAGATTACCGCGCGAACCAACCTGTGGCAGCACCTCAAGCCACTGGCCAAGCTGCTCAGAAGCAAGCAGCCGCTGCATTACACCCTGCAGGGCGAGCTGGCGACCGGGCTGCTCATCCATCGGGACCTGCACTTATCGCGCAGTGGTGAGATAATCCCCGGCGATCACATCCCGGAGTAACCCTGCAATGTCCCAACAACCTCACGTTCATGGCCCTGACTGCAACCACGACCATGATCATGACCACCACCACGATCATGGCCATGTACACGGCCCGCACTGCAACCACGGCCACCAGGAGCCGGTACGCAACGCCCTGAAGGACGTTGGCCGTAACGACCCTTGCCCGTGCGGTAGCGAGAAAAAGTTCAAGAAGTGCCACGGCGCCTGATCGACTGGCTCGATTAAAAACCTGCTACGCGGCCTTTCGCCGGGTCGCCCCCAGCAAGTCCTGGTACCAGAGCCCCGCGTCATAGGCGATGGTGACCAGGGTGGTCGCGGCATACCGCGGGTGCTGTGCCATGCGCTGGGCAACAGCGAGGCAGGCTGCGGCGGTATTCCCCACGAAAATGCCACTTTGCATGTAGAACCAGCGCTGTGCGGCCAGCATTTCGGCGTGCTGCACCTGAGCCCGTTCGTCCACCAGCGACCAGTCCATGAAGGGTGGGCAAACACCCACCGCCATGCCTTCAAAGCGATGGTCGGTGAACACACCCGCCCTTGAATCACAACCGCTGGGGTCGACCAACACCGTCGACACCTCGAAACCGTGGTCCTTCAGCCCCAGGGTAATACCTGTAAAACTTGCGCCAGTGCCGGCGCAGCCGACAAACAGGATTTCCCGCCCAGCCCCGACGTTGGTCAATTGCACGGCCAGTTCGCTGGCCGTCTGGTAACGATGGGCTTCAATGCCCACCGGGTTGTTGAATTGATCGGTATAGAAATAGGACTTGCCCAGCGCGACCTGGTTATCCAGGTGATGCATCACGACATCCTTGGGCGTGGCACCGGCCACCAGCATTTCCTTGCCGATCAGCCTGGCACCAAAACACTCCAGCAAGTCCCGTTTGGTCTGGCTGAAGCCAAGCCCTACCGCCAGCTCCACGGCAACCTGGTATTTGTGGCAGGCCGCCAGCAAGCCGAAACCGAAACTACCACCGGTTTTTTCGATGACCGTCGTCACACCTGGGATGATGTCGCCATTGCGCAAGGCATGTTCCACGATGAGCCGGGCTGCCCGGTACTTGTGGCTACCGCCTGGGTTGTTCATTTCCAGTTTGGTGTAGATGCGTTCGCTGACGCTGATGAGTTCGCTCATTTGCGGCTACCTTCCATGGAAGTGTGCAGGCAGGCCTTGTTCTGCAGCAGGCCAGCAGTGGCGAAAAGCAAACCGATGCAAAGGGCCATGCAGATGGCGTTGGTGCCATCCCAGCCAACCGTGCTCAGCAACAGTGAGGGGCTGAAGGCTCCGACGGTTGCCAATATGGCAATGGCCAAGTCGTTCTTGCCCTGCATCTGCATCGCTGCCGGGCTGTTCTGCAGCGCCTGGGCCAGCAATGCGCCGCCGCCCACATAGGTCAGGTTCCAGCCCAGCCCGAGGGCAATCAGCGCCAGGGTCATCATGGCGTAGCTGTGCGACCAGATATTCAGCGCCGAGCATCCGATCAACAGGGCCAACCCGGCACAGATAGTGGTCTTGATGCCCAGCTTCTGGATGATTGCGCCGGTGAAAAACGACGGTGCAAACATGGCTACCACATGCCACTGGATTGCCAGGCGCACGTCAGAGAAGTCCTCATGCATGTGTTTCATGTGCATCGATGCCTGAATCATGAGCAGGTTCATGATCCCGTAGCTCAGTGCCGCCACCGCCATGGCAACTTTCACGGCCGGGCTGAACGGTTCGGCGCGGGGAGTGGCCGATTTTTCCGCGTGCTGACGAGCCTTGGCGGTGCCGGCATCGTTGGGCAGGCAAACGGCAATCATCAGCGAAATCACCGCCAGGCCAACAAACGAGGCATAACACAGCGAAAACAGCGGGTACCCGCCAACGTCCCTGAGCCATTCGGTCAGTGTCGGCCCCACCACTGCGGCAATCACGCCCCCCGCCACAACCAGCGAAAGGGCTTTGGGCTTGAGGCTCTGGGCCAGATTGTCAGTGGCCGCGAAGCGGTTGAAGTTGGCAAAGGCGATATACACGCCCAACGCCGAATGGCTCAACACCAGCAGCTGGAACTGCTGGTACTCCACAGCCAGATAACCGCTGATACCAGAAGCCGCCAAAGGGATCGCCCCCAGCATGAAGGCCTTCTTGCGACCGATACGGCTCATCAACCTGGAGACGGGGTAGGTCGCCAGCATCAGGCACAGGAACTGGAACCCGTAGGGCACGGTGGACCACGCAGCAGCGGGTGCCAATGCCGCACCGACAATGGCGGCCATGGTCACGGACATGACGGCGGTCGTCAGGTTGATCGACTGTGCGCTGAAGTACAGGTAAGTCCGCCGCGGGAGTGTGCTGTTCATAGTGCAGGCTCGTGATAGGTGGACAGATCGATTTCGGCATCCGGGAACACACAGATCAGCCGCTCTTTGCCCTTGCCCAGGCGTTTGCGCCGCACGGATAGGCGCCCGATGCGACCAGGCGACTCAAGGTGTGTGCCGCCACACGGGATTTCGATGCCGTTGTAGGTCCACAACCGCGCGTCTTCCAGGCCCTGCACCGCGTAGTGCTCGATGGGCGCATTGCAGGCGATCAGCTCATTTGCACGCCGCTCTATCTCAACCACGTCTTCGGCAGTGAAGGCGTCCTCAACCAGAAAATCGAACCGCGCAGAGTCTTCCTTGATGTGGCAGCCGATGGTCCACTGTTTCAATTCTTCTCGCAGGCTGATCGCCGCGGCATACAGGAAGTGACTGGCACTGTGAGACAGCGTCAACCGTTCGCGCCGTTCAGTATCGATAGTGACGCGGGCCGGCATGCCAACGGTGACTTCGTCCAGCAGATGCAAGTCATCAGGGTGCAGGCTGTGAATAATGATGCCGCCCAGTTTTCCGCCCTTGAAACCTTCCAGGCGAATAGGGCTGCCATAGAGTTTTTTTACCCAGACAAAGCGCACGGTACCGATCGGTAGTTCAATGGTGCCGACGTCTGCCTCCTGGCCACCACCTTCTGGATAGGCCACGGTACTTTGCAACTCGATACCGTCACTGTGCACCCGCGTTACTTGCGTACTTGCGCCCGCCAGATACTGGTCTTTGTAATACAGCTTTTCAGTATTGCGTAGCACTTCATAGTTCAGAGCATTCATGATTCCAGTACCACCTGCAATGATGTTTTAACCTGCACCCGGGCAGCCGCAGGTACGTCTTTTGTAACAATGCAGCCAGGCCCTATAAAGGCGCCGTCACCCACATGGATAGCGCCGAGTACACTGGCGAAAGCGCCGATCTGGACCCGGTTGCCGAGGGTTGGATGGCGAGGGCTCGAAGGGTTGTCGCTGATGCCGCGAGCGCCCAGCGTGACGCCGCCCAGCACGTAGCAATCGTCACCAATGGTCGAGGTTTCACCAATGACGGTGCCCATGCCGTGATCGATGATGAAACGCGCACCGATACGGCTGCGGAAATGGATTTCCGCACCCGAGAGCATTTTCCCGCGCCTGGAGATCATCGCGGCCAGGCATTGGCCACCAGCGCCGTAGGTAGAAGCAGTATTGTTATATATCCAATGGGCAAGCCGATAATGCAGAACTGCAGAATAAGAGGTATAGGTCCTTGCAATGAACACCAGGTCACGGCCAGCAGCCGGGTCTTTCTGGGCAAAGGCCTGTAAATCGGCATGCGCCTGTTCTGAAACACTTTCAATCACTGATGTTTGAACAAGTGCCTCGAACTCATCGATTGAGCAGCACTCCAATAACGCCGAGGTCACAAGGTTTTTCACAACTTTGAATGAGGCCAGTTCGTCAGGCACAGGAAGCCTGGCAATGACGGCTGATTGCATGTCCATAATCTGCATGGGCTTGATATCCAGTTATCTGGTCTGCACAGACGTTAAAAGTGCCGCCGTTGCTGGCAGCCGAAAGTTCCGACAAGGGGATAGTGGCATGTACTGGCCATTAGCAAACGAACAGTCGACAAGCATTTCCGTTAACTGTTAGGCTTTTTTTTCTAACGGTTTCGGACCTGCCATGAACCCCTGCAGCCTTCATCACCTGTTAAAACAACGCCTGGATGCAGGCGAATGGTTGCCCGGGCAACGCATGCCCTCCATTCGCAAGCTGACAGCAGCGGTCGACTTCAGTTACCACGACGTGGTATCGGCCTATGCCCAGCTGGTCAGCGAAGGTGTATTGACGGCCTCGCCCGGCCGCGGTTACTTCGTCGCAAACCGCACCCGGCAAACCAGCGTGATCCACGAGCCCGAGTGCATGGCCGGAGACCCGCTGTTCCGTCTGCTGCAAGGCGGCCAGCACTACACCAAACTGGGCAGCGGTTGGTTGCCCCCCGCATGGCGGGACACCGAACTGCTGGCCAAGGCGATTCGGCGCACGGCGCGGCTGGAGCAAAGTTCGCTGGCAGAATATGGCGATATCCAGGGTTACCTGCCCATGCGCAAACAGCTGTGTGTGCACATGAAACGGCTGACCCGTGTCGAAGCCCGCCCCAACCAGTTGCTGACGACGCTAGGCGCTACCCAAGGCCTGGACCTGGTCGCCCGCTTGCTGATCAAGCCAGGCGACCACGTTTTCGTCGATGAGCCGGGCAACGGCAACCTGATCAAGCTGATCCAGCTGGCGGGCGGGCACGTTGTCGGCATTCGGCGGACCCAGGACGGGCCGGACGTGGAGGAAATGAGAAGCCACCTGGCCAGGCACAAGGTCAAGGCGTTTTTCTGCAACAGCACCTTCCACAACCCCACCGGCAGCAACATCAGCCCGCACAACGCCTTCAGCGTGCTGCGCCTGGCAGTGGAGCACGAGTTCTACGTGGTCGAGGATGATGTATATGGCGACTTCAGCCCTGCCGTGCGCCAGACATTCGCCGAACTGGACAACCTTGACCGGGTCATCTACATCGGCAGTTTTTCCAAATGCCTGTCCGCCTCGTTACGCGTGGGCTTCATCGCCTGCTCGCAAGACCTGATAGAACCCCTCACCCGCCTGAAACTGCTGACCTGCGTAGCCGTGCCTGCGTTTTGCGAGCGATTCGTCAACACCATATTGTCGGATGGCACCTATGCCCGGCATATGAAGGATGTGCAGCAGCGCCTGATACGGCAACAAGTTCAGACCCAACGCTTGTTGCTTGAGCGCGGTTGGCAGTTCGAGATCGCGCCGCAAGGGGGCATGTTCCTCTGGGTCTATCACCCGGACCTGCCAGACCTGCAACCTCTGGTGCGCAAACTGGAGCAGAACAAGATCCTGCTGATGCCCGGCTCTGCGTTCGCGGTCACCCGTGACTATCGGCGCTATGCGCGCATCAACTGCACGCATTTTTCCGACACGCTGGCAGACCACTTCAACGTTTGAGCCTGCGCAGGTAAATAAACCGACATAGGACCTTGCATGGCGCCTGCGCGCTTACTACCTTAGCGCCTTTCGAAACCCGCCTCGCCTTGCAGGAGCCCTTGTCATGGCCGCCCCCGCCTTTCCTCCCTTACGCCTGCGGTTTGCAACCGCCGCAACGCTGCTCGGTATGCTCGGGCTGGCCGGCTGCCAGACGGGCGGCCACCAGGACAGCGTGCCACCGACCAGCGGCGTGCAGCCACTCAAGGGCCTGGCGCAAAACGTCTCGGTGCGCCGCAACGCCATGGGCACGCCGCTGATCGAAAGCAGCAGCTTCCATGATGCGCTGTTCAGTCTGGGCTATGTGCACGCCGGCGACCGCATCGAACAGATGGTTGCCATGCGCCTGCTCGCCCAGGGTCGCCTGGCCGAACTGGCCGGCAGCGACGCGCTGGACATCGACCGCCTGATGCGCGCTGCCAACCTCAAGCAGAGCGCCGCCCAGCAATACGCCGACGCATCGCCACGGCTCAAGCGCTTCTTCGAAGTGTATGCACGCGGGGTCAACGCCTACCTGTTCCGCTACCGCGACAAGTTGCCGGCCGGTCTGGCCAACAGTGGCTATCGCCCCGAATACTGGAAGCCTGAGGACTCGGCGCTGATCTTCTGCCTGTACGCGTTCAGCCAGTCGGTGAACCTGCAGGAAGAACTGAGCGCCCTGACCCTGGCAGAGAAGGCCGGCAGTGACAAACTGGCCTGGCTGCTGCCCGGCGCCCCGGATGAGCCACTGGCTCAAGGCGAAGTGGACAAGCTCAAGGGCCTGAACCTGGCCAGCCAGCTGCCGGGCCTTCACGCACTGGCGGCCGCCAGCCAGAAACTGGCCGACCTTGGCCTGCTCGGCAGCCCGGGCTCGGCCAACCTGGCGCTGGGGCCGCAGCGCAGCCGCAGTGGCAAGAGCCTGCTGGCCAGCGACAGCCGTGCCGCCTGGGCCCTGAGCCCGGTGCAAATCCACACTGGCAAGTACCAGGTCGCCGGCCTGTCGTTACCCGGCCTGCCAATCGTGCTGGCCGGCTACAACGGCAAGCTGGCCTGGAGCAGCAGCGCCGTGATGGCCGACAACCAGGACTTGTACCTGGAGCAACTGCGACGTCAGGGCAACCAGCTGAGTTACCTGGCCGATGGCAACTGGCTGCCGGCCCGCGCCCGTAGCGAAACCTTCTTTGTCCGTGGCCAGCGCCCGCTGCGCGAGGTGATGTACGACACCCGCCACGGCACCCTGCTGGCCCAACCCGACAACGCCGGCCTGGGCCTGGCGCTGAACCTGCCGCAGTTCAAGGGCGACCGCAGCCTGGATGCGCTGTTTGACCTGACCCGGGCCAAGAACGTGGAGCGCGCCTTCGACAGTACCCGTGAAGTGACTGCTGCTGCCCTCAATTTCGTCTTCGCCGAACCTGAACACATCGGCTGGCAGGTCAGCGGCCGCTACCCCAATCGCCGTGAAGGCCAGGGCCTGCTGCCCTCGCCCGGCTGGGACGGGCGCTATGACTGGGACGGCTATGCCGACCCGATGCTGCACCCCTACGACCAGGACCCACCTGCCGGCTGGATCGGCCACGCCAACCAGCGCAGCCTGCCGCGAGGCTATGGCATGCAGCTGTCCAGCACCTGGTATTACCCGGAACGCGCTGAGCGCCTGGCCCAGCTGGCCGGCAATGGCCGCCACGACAGCCGCAGCCTGATGGCAATGCAGAACGACCAGGTGACCCTGCTGGCCGGCAAGCTCAAGCAGATGTTCGATGCCCCCGGCATGGCCCAGCCACTGAAGCAGGCGATCGATGCGCTGCCCGCCGCCCAGCGCGACAAGGCCAAAGGTGCGCTGGCCCGGCTCAAGGCGTTCGACGGCCGTCTAAGCACGGTGTCGGCTGATGCAGCGCTGTATGAGCTGTTCCTTCAGGAAGTGGCACGACAGACGTTCCTCGACGACCTTGGCCCGGAGTCCGGCCCGGCCTGGCAGGCCTTCGTCAACAATGCACGGTTGTCCTTCTCGGCGCAGGCCGATCACTTGCTCGGTCGCGATGACAGCCCGTTCTGGGATGACCGCAGCACCCCGCAGAAAGAAGACAAGCCCACCATCCTCGCCCGCAGCCTGGCTGGCGCGGTGGATGCCGGCACCGCACAACTGGGCGCAGACCGCCGCGCCTGGCAGTGGGGCAAGCTGCACCAATACCGCTGGCCGGCACCGGCCTATCATGGTTTGGGCGATGCCACCAGCCGTTCGCCGCTGGCGGCAGGCGGCGACCTCACTACCCTGGCACTCACGCCGTACGCCTGGGGCAGCGACTTCGACACCCGCCTGCCGGCCTCGGCGCGGATGATCGTCGACTTCGGCCAGGCCGAACCTTTGCAGGTGCTGACCAGCAGCGGGCAGTCGGGCAACCCGGCCAGCGCACATTACAGTGACGGGCTGGATGCGTGGTTCAAAGGGCGCTTCATGAACCTGCCGCTACAGCCGCAGAATTTTGGCAGGGCATATGGCAACCCGCGGCTCACGTTGGTGCCCGGCAAATAAACGCCATCGCCTTTTTCGGGGCTGCTTGGCAGCCCCAACCATTCTCGGTCGAACTTCCTCTCTCCAGCATGGCTCCTAACTGGTAACTCCAAACCGGCGCCCATGCCATGGACCTCGTCATCGCCCGCCCCGAAGGCCTCTACTGCCCGCCCGGTGATTTCTACATAGACCCTTGGCGGCCCGTGGACCGCGCTGTGATCACCCATGGCCACGGTGACCATGCACGCACCGGCAATGGCCATTATCTGACCGCCAGCCCCGGCGCCGGCATCCTGCGTAGCCGCCTGGGCCAAGACATCAACTTGCAGACCCTGCCTTACGGCGAGCGCCTGGTACACCATGGCGTGACCCTGAGCCTGCACCCGGCCGGCCATGTGCTGGGCTCGGCGCAGGTGCGCCTGGAGCATCAGGGCCAAGTCTGGGTCGCCTCAGGTGACTATAAGGTTGAGCCCGATGCCACCTGTACACCCTTCGAACCGGTGCCGTGCCACACCTTCATCACCGAATCCACTTTTGGCCTGCCAATCTACCGCTGGCCCAGCCAGGCCGACATCTTCGCCGGCATCAATGCCTGGTGGCGGGCCAACAGCGAACAGGGCAAGGCCAGCGTGCTGTTTTGCTACGCCTTCGGCAAGGCCCAGCGGATTCTGCATGGGCTGGACCCCAGCCTCGGCCCGATCCTCGTTCATGGCGCCGTCGAACCCCTCAACCGGGTATACCGGGACGCCGGCGTACACCTGCCGGAAACGCGCTATGCCGGCGATATACCGCGCAACGACCCTTTGCTGCGCCAGGCGCTGGTCCTGGCGCCCCCCTCGGCCAGCGGCAGCAGCTGGATGCGCCGCTTCGGCGACTACAGCGATGCGTTCGCCAGTGGCTGGATGCTGCTGCGCGGCACCCGCCGGCGCCGCGGCGTAGACCGGGGCTTCGTGCTCTCGGACCATGCCGATTGGCCCGGCCTGCTGTGGGCCATCGGCCAGACGGGCGCCGAACGGGTGATGGTCACCCACGGCTCGGTCAACGTGCTGGTGCGCTACCTCAACGAGCAAGGCCTTGATGCCCGCGCCTTCGCCACCGAATACGGCGACGAGGACGACGTTATCACTACCGAACCCACACTATGAAAGCCTTCGCCACGTTGTACCTGCGCCTGGATGCGACCACTTCCAGCAACGCCAAGCTAGAGGCGCTGCGCGAGTATTTCGCCAGTGCTCCCGCCGCAGATGCGGCCTGGGCCGTGTACTTTCTGGCCGGCGGACGCCCACGCCAGCTGGTGCCCACTCGCCTGTTGCGCGAACAGGCAATGGCCAGGGCCGGGTTACCGGACTGGCTCTTCGAAGAAAGTTATCAGGCAGTGGGTGACCTGGCCGAAACCATTTCGCTGTTGTTGCCCATCCATGCCGAGGGCAGCGATGAAGGCCTTGCCACCTGGGTGGAGCAGTACTTGCTGCCCCTGCGCGGGCTACCACCAGAGCAGGCTCAACAGCGCCTGCAGCCGCTGTGGGCGCAGCTGGACCGCCCCAGCCTGATGCTGTGCCTGAAACTGATCACTGGCAGTTTTCGCGTAGGCGTGTCCAAGCTGCTGGTCACCCGTGCCCTGGCGCAACTGGCCGGGCTGGACGCCAAACGCGTCGCCCAGCGGATGGTCGGCTACACCGATATCAGTCACCGCCCCACGCCCGCCAGCTATGAAAAGCTGATTGCCGCCGAGTCGGCCGATGAACACAGCCAGCGCGGCGGCCTGCCCTACCCGTTCTTCCTGGCGCACCCGCTGCAAGCGCCAACCGAACAGTTCGACGCACTGCTCGGGCCACCTAGCGCCTGGCAAATCGAGTGGAAATGGGACGGTATCCGCGCCCAGGTGGTCAAACGAGAAGGCCAGCTGTGGGTCTGGTCGCGTGGTGAGGAGCTGGTCACCGATCGCTTCCCCGAGCTGCACAGCCTGGCGCAGACGTTACCCGATGGCGTCGTGCTGGATGGTGAAATCCTGGTATGGAAGCCAGGCGATACCCCCGCTGAACTGGCGGTACAGCCCTTTGCTTTGCTACAGCAGCGCATCGGCCGCAAGACACTGGGCAAGAAATTGCTGAGCGATGCACCGGTGGTACTGCAAGCCTACGACCTGCTGGAGTGGCAAGGCGAGGACTGGCGCAACCGGCCGCAGCACGAACGCCGCCGGCAGCTGGAACAGTTGGTACAAGACCACCCACTGGCCCCGGTGCTGCTTTCGCCCCTGCTCGAAGGCCCCGACTGGGCTGACCTCGCCCGCCAGCGCGAGCAATCACGCAGCCTGGGTGTCGAGGGCCTGATGCTCAAGCAGCGTGAAGCCCTGTACGGCGTGGGGCGCACCAAGGACATGGGCACCTGGTGGAAGTGGAAGATCGACCCGTTCAGCGTCGATGCCGTGCTGATCTACGCCCAGCGCGGCCACGGTCGGCGGGCCAGCCTGTACAGCGACTATACCTTTGCCGTATGGGATGCACCGGCCGGCACACCGGGCCGCGCACTGGTGCCCTTTGCCAAGGCCTACTCCGGCCTCAGTGACGAAGAAATGCGCAAGGTCGACGCCATTATTCGCAAGACCACGGTGGAAACCTTCGGCCCGGTGCGCAGCGTGACGCCGACGCTGGTGTTCGAACTGGGCTTTGAAGGCATCGCTTTATCGAAGCGCCACAAAAGCGGCATCGCCGTGCGCTTTCCACGCATGCTGCGTTGGCGGCTGGACAAGCCGGTGGAAGAGGCGGATGACCTGGCAACCTTGCAGGCATTGCTGGCCTGAGGCAATTCTGGCCCGCGAAGAAGCCAGCGCGATCAACGGAGCGAAAGCGATGCAGGCGCAAGGCCAAAAATTATGCTTCTATCTTTGAGCCGACCCGTGTCGCAGACCGTATTCGCCACGCATCCAGGACCGCCATGCACCATTCAACCCACGACCTGCTCTCACCCGTTCCGGGCATCACCCGCCAACTGCACAGCTTTCACTTCGGCCCCCGTGGTGGCGGCAAGGTCTATATCCAGGCCTCGCTGCACGCCGACGAGCTGCCAGGCATGCTGGTGGCCTGGCACCTCAAACACCGCTTGATGGCACTTGAACAACAGGGCCGCCTGCAGCGTGAAATCGTCCTGGTACCGGTGGCCAACCCGGTCGGCCTGGAACAAGTGCTGCTGGATGCGCCACTGGGGCGCTTCGAACTGCAAAGCGGCGAAAACTTCAACCGCAACTTCGTCGACCTGTCGGACACCATTGGCGACCAGATCGAAACACACCTGACTCAGGACCCGGTGCATAACGTTGCGCTGATTCGCGAATACCTGCGCCGAGGGCTGGAGGCACACCCGGCCCGCACGCCCCTGCAGGCCCAGCGCCTGATCCTGCAGCGCCTGGCCTGCGACGCCGACATGGTGCTGGACCTGCATTGCGATTTCGAGGCGGTCGAGCACCTGTACACCACGCCCGACGCCTGGCAGCAGATCGAGCCGCTGGCCCGCTACCTGGGCGCCCAGGCCAGCCTGCTGGCCACCGACTCAGGCGGGCAGTCGTTCGACGAATGCTTCAGCCTGGTCTGGTGGCAGTTGCAGCAACGCTTCGGCAAGCGCTTCCCTATCCCGCTGGGCTGCTGCTCGGTGACTGTCGAACTGCGTGGCCAGGCCGATGTCAGCCATGACCTGGCCAGCCAGGATTGCCAGGCGATAATCGACTTCCTGACCCACGCGGGTGTTATCGAGGGCACCAGCCCCGCCTTGCCGGCCTTGCTCAACCCCGCCACTGCGCTGGCTGCTGTCGAGCCGGTGTCGACGCCACTGGGCGGTTTGCTGGTGTATCACGCCAAACCAGGGCAGCACCTGGAAGCCGGTCAGTTGATCGCAGAAATCATCGACCCGCTCAGCGACCGGGTGACCGCCGTACGCAACAGCCAGCCAGGCCTGTTGTACGCCCGCAGCGTGCGGCGCATGGCAACCGCGGGCATGGTCATCGCCCATGTGGCCGGCGAGCAGGTATGCCGCAGCGGCTATCTGCTGGGCAACTGATTCGGTAAAACCATTGCCACTGGCGGCTGGTCTGTAGAAGCACAACCTTGGACGGACCACTGCCTCATGCCCACCGCCACTGACCTTGCCAATGCCTGGTTCGCCAAACGCGGCTGGAAGCCGTTCGCTTTCCAGCGACGTGTCTGGGCAGCCGTGGAACGTGGCGAGTCTGGCCTGTTACATGCCAGTACCGGCGCAGGCAAGACCTACGCGGTATGGCTCGCCGCGCTACGTGCGTTCAAGGCCCTGCCACAGGGCCGCCAACCTGTACCTCTGCAGGTGGTATGGGTGACACCCATGCGAGCCCTGGCCGCCGACACTGCCCGTGCCTTGCAAGCGCCCGTTGATGAGCTCGAGCTGCCCTGGAGCATAGGGGTGCGCAGCGGCGACACTGGCAGCGCCGAACGCGCCCGGCAAGCACGGCGCCTGCCCAGTGTACTGGTGACCACCCCCGAAAGCCTCACCTTGCTATTGACCCGGGCACAGGCCCGCGAAGACTTCGCCACGCTGCGCCTGGTGGTGGTGGATGAATGGCACGAACTGCTGGGCAACAAGCGCGGGGTACAACTGCAACTGGCCCTCGCCCGCCTGCGCCGGTGGCACCCCGGGCTGCCCACCTGGGGTCTCTCTGCCACGCTGGGCAACCTGCAACACGCGTTGGAGGTACTCCTGCCACAAGGTGGCCTGCTGGTGCAGGGCCGCCAGGACAAGGCGCTGCAGGTTGATACCCTGCTGCCGGCGGCGATTGACCGCTTCCCCTGGGCCGGGCACATGGGCCTCAAGATGCTCGAGCAGGTCAGCCATGAGATCGACGCCAGTGCCAGTTGCCTGGTATTTACCAACACCCGTGCCCAGGCCGAACTGTGGTACCAGGCCCTGCTTGACGCCCGCCCCGATTGGGCCGGGCTGATTGCCCTGCACCATGCCTCGCTCGCCCGGGACACCCGTGACTGGGTCGAGCGCAGCCTCAAGCAGGGCAGCCTGAAGGCAGTGGTCTGTACGTCCAGCCTGGACCTTGGCGTGGACTTTTTACCGGTGGAGCGGGTGCTGCAGATCGGCTCGGCCAAGGGTATTGCCCGCCTGATGCAGCGGGTCGGTCGCTCCGGTCATGCACCGGGGCGTCGCTCGCGAATAACCCTGGTGCCTACTCACAGCCTGGAACTGGTGGAAGCAGCAGCAGCCCGCCAGGCACTGGCAGCCGGGCACATTGAAGCGCGCTTCTCGCCACGCCTGTGCATGGACGTCCTGGTGCAGCACCTGGTCAGCATGGCCTTGGGCAGTGGTTTTCGCGCAGAACAATTGCTGTCCGAAGTGCGCAGCACCTGGGCGTTCGCCGAGTTGCGCGACAACCAGTGGCAATGGGCATTGGACTTCGTCTGCCACGGCGGAGGCTCACTCAGCGCCTACCCTGATTACCAGCGTGTTGAACGCCAGGAGGACGGCACCTATCGCGTGGCCAGTGAACGCCTGGCGCGCCGTCACCGCATGGGCATCGGCACCATTGTCAGTGATGCCCACCTGCAGTTGAAATACTGGAGCAAGGGCGGCGGGGGCAAAACGCTGGGCAGTGTCGAAGAAGCGTTCATCGCCCGCCTGCGCCCGGGCGATACGCTGGTATTTGGCGGGCGAGTGCTGGAACTGGTACGGGTGGAAAACATGACGGCCTATGTGCGTCGCAGTACTGCGCGCAAGGCTGCGGTGGCGCGCTGGAATGGCGGGCGCATGCCGCTCTCCAGCGAACTGGCCGACGCGCTGGTTGAACAACTCGATGCCGCAGCCCATGAGCGCTTCGAGGGCCCAGAGATGCGCGCGGTGCGCCCGCTGCTGGCGCTACAGGCTCAATGGTCGGCGTTGCCCACGACAGGCACGCTGCTGGCCGAGACGTTCAAATCCCGCCAGGGTTGGCACCTGTTCCTTTACCCGTTTGCCGGGCGCATGGCCAATCTGGGCCTGGCCAACCTGATTGCGTGGCGGGTCAGCCGCGTGCAGCCGCTGTCGGTATCGATTGCCGTCAACGATTATGGGTTCGAGCTGCTCAGCCCTGGCACCGTGGACTGGGCAGCGTACTTGCCGCAGGCGCTTGCTACCGAACACCTGCTGGAGGATGTATTGGCCAGCCTGAATGCGGGAGAAATGGCGTTGCGGCGTTTTCGTGAGATCGCCCAGATCGCCGGGCTGGTTTTTGGCGGGTACCCGGCAGCACAGAAAAGTACCCGGCAGATCCAGGCATCCAGTGGGCTGTTCTACGAGGTTTTCCGCAAGCATGACGCTGACAACCTGCTACTGGGCCAGGCGCGGGACGAGGTGCTGAGAGAGGAGCTGGAAATTGACCGGCTGCATCAGCAATTGCTGAAAATGGGCAGCCTGCGCTTGGACCTGCGTATGTTGAAGCGGCCGGGACCGTTGGCATTTGCGTTGCTCGTGGAAGGCATGCGCGAGACGCTGAGCACCGAAAAACTGGCGGACCGGATTGCGCGAATGGTGGCTGAGCTGGAAAGCGCTGCGTCAATGGGCCCGACTGAACCATGAATCATCAGCCCATCACCCACTGTGGCCAAACGCTCTGGCTGCTCCCCGACAAAGCCATCTACTGGCCTGCCCGCCGCGCTCTGCTGGTAGCAGACGTGCACATCGGCAAGGCCGCCAGCTACCGCGCCCTCCATCAGCCGGTACCACGCGGCACCACACAGGCCACACTCGCGCGGCTTGATAGCCTGCTGGGGGCTTATGACTGTGAGCTGCTGATCATTCTGGGCGATTTTCTGCATGCCCGAACGGCACGCGCCCCGGCGACACTGGCCAAGGTGCATGATTGGCGGGAACGGCATGCAAATCTGCAAATAGTCCTGATACGCGGCAACCATGATCGCAACGCAGGCGATCCCCCCGCTTCGCTGCGCATTGAAGTGCAAGATGAACCTTGGCTACTGGAACCGTTCGCGCTACAGCACGAACCTCAACCACACCCCACCCATCCGGTGCTGGCAGGCCATGTTCACCCGGTCTTCGTCCTGCGCGGCAAGGCTCGCCAACGACTGCGCCTGCCTTGCTTCCTGATCGATGCCCGCGTGAGCCTGCTGCCGGCATTTGGTGAATTCACCGGTGGCTGGGAAATTACGCCAGCCGACGCCAGCAAGATCTACCTGTCTGGCGCGGGGCGCGTCTGGCCGGTGTAAATGCGCTCAGGCGACAGGCGCCGGAGGCGGCTCGTCAGGCAAGGTGGGTTCACCTGGCTCCATAGGAGGTGTATCGCCTGGCTGCGGGGGCTGTGGCGTATCGGGACCAGGCTGGTGCGGCACGCCCCCCGCCTGCATCGGCAGCGGGTGCGCCAGCAGTGACCAGGGCAACAACCCGACGTGGTTGGGCTGCAGGCCTGCCAGCTTGGCACTGATTGCGGGATGGAGTTTCATTGGCTGCTCCTGACGTAAGCCGATGCGCATCATGCGCATCGGCATTACAGCGTTGGAGTGCCAAAGCCACGGGTAATTCCCCGCGTTTGTCGGTTCAGGTACGTGGCAGGGTAACGCCGCGCTGGCCTTGGTATTTGCCGCCACGGTCCTTGTAGGACACTTCACACTCTTCGTCCGACTGCAGGAACAGCATCTGTGCCACGCCTTCGTTGGCGTAGATTTTCGCCGGCAGCGTGGTGGTGTTGGAGAACTCCAGCGTCACGTGGCCCTCCCACTCGGGCTCGAGCGGGGTGACGTTGACGATGATGCCGCAACGGGCGTAGGTGCTCTTGCCCAGGCAGATGGTCAGCACGTCACGCGGAATGCGGAAATACTCGACAGTGCGGGCCAGGGCGAAGGAGTTCGGCGGGATGATGCACACGTCGCTCTTGATATCGACAAAGCTGCCGGCGTCGAAGTTTTTGGGGTCGACGGTGGCCGAGTTGATATTGGTGAAAACCTTGAATTCGTCGGCGCAGCGCACGTCGTAGCCGTAGCTGGAAACACCGAAGGAAATGACCCGGCTGTCCTGTTCGCCGCGCACCTGGCGCTCGACGAACGGTTCGATCATGCCGTGTTCCTGCGCCATGCGGCGAATCCACTTGTCCGATTTGATGCTCATGGCGGGGGTGTCCTGAAGAGTTGCGTGGTAAAAATCGTGAGGCGCATCTTACCGGTCCCGGCGCGCAGGTTAAAGTTCTATGCCGCATCCCGCGCCGGGCGGAGGCTGCAGCCGCCGTCGATCCGAATTTGCCTAAAGCTTCTCCAGACCATTGGCAGGTTGCGGAAAGTGGGGTAAGGTGACGCCACTGTGCTGCACGTGACACCGAGAATCTCTAGTTTGATGCACGATCCTGATCGGCCCATCGCTGAATTTTCTGCTCTCTTTGCGCTCAGTCCCGGGCAGGGTTTTTCCTGACCGTTATTAAATTGTCCAAGGAGACAGAAAAATGTCCAATCGCCAATCCGGTACCGTTAAGTGGTTCAACGATGAGAAAGGCTACGGCTTCATCACCCCTCAGTCGGGTGACGACCTGTTCGTGCACTTCAAAGCCATCCAAGCTGACGGCTTCAAAACCCTGAAAGAAGGCCAGGCTGTTACTTTCGTCGCTACCCGCGGCCAGAAAGGCATGCAGGCTGAAGAAGTTCAGATCGCCTAAGTCGATCTCGCTTCCTAGCTTTCAAAAAAACCCGCCTTCTGGCGGGTTTTTTTATGCCTGTGCAGGAGCGGCCTTGTGTCGCGAAAGGGGTGCGAAGCACCCCCAAGATAGGTGATCCAACCACATATTGCCGGGGCCGCTTTGCGGCCCTTTCGCGGCACAAGGCCGCTCCCACAGGAAATGCGTCAGTCTTCGCTGATGGTAATGCTCGGCATCGCCGGTGCGGCTGCTTCCTGCAGTACGATGCGTGCACCCACCTGGCGGGCCAGTTCCTGATAGACCATGGCAATCTGGCTTTCCGGCTCGGCAATCGCCGTGGGCTTACCGCTGTCGGCCTGCTCGCGGATCAGCATCGACAACGGCAGCGAGGCCAGCAGGTCGACGCCATACTGGCTCGCCAGCTTCTCACCACCGCCTTCGCCGAACAGATGCTCGGCATGACCACAGTTTGAACAGATATGCACGGCCATGTTCTCGACCACGCCGAGCACCGGGATGTTGACCTTGCGGAACATCTCCACGCCCTTCTTGGCATCCAGCAACGCCAGGTCCTGCGGAGTGGTGACGATCACAGAGCCGGCCACCGGCACTTTCTGCGCCAGCGTCAGCTGGATATCGCCGGTACCCGGCGGCATGTCGATCACCAGGTAATCCAGGTCGTCCCAGGCGGTTTGGGTCACCAGTTGCAGCAGCGCACCGGAGACCATCGGGCCTCGCCAGACCATCGGCGTGTTGTCGTCGGTGAGGAACGCCATGGACATGACTTCCACACCATGGGCCTTGATCGGCACAAACCACTTCTGGTCACGGATCTGTGGGCGGGTGCCTTCAGCAATACCGAACATCACGCCCTGGCTTGGGCCGTAGATGTCGGCATCGAGAATACCCACCCGCGCGCCTTCGCGGGCCAAGGCCAAGGCCAGGTTGGCCGCGGTGGTCGACTTGCCCACCCCACCCTTGCCCGAGGCCACGGCGACGATGTTCTTGACGTTGGCCATGGCCGGTACCTGGGCCTGGGCCTTGTGCGCGGCCACCTGGCAATCGATCGACACCTGGGCGCTGCTGACGCCCTCGAGGTTGCCGATGGCGGTCTGCAGCACCTGGGCCCAGCCGTTCTTGAACAGCCCGGCGGCATACCCCAACTGCAACTGCACGCTGACCTGACCGCCCTGGATATCGATGGCGCGCACGCAACCGGCGCTGACCGGGTCCTGGTTCAGATAGGGGTCGGTGTACTGGCGAAGCACGCCTTCAACGGCGGCACGGGTGACGGCACTCATGGAGACTCCCATTGGCAAACTTGATGTAGAACAGGCGCCTATCCTAACCCGTCAATCGTCAGCAGATGCGCATGCGGGGTGAAATATCTTCGCCAGCCCTTTATAGTGGCCGATCATCCTTATTTTTACCCCGTCGCCAGATAAGTAGCCGAGCCACCATGTCCGAGCCACGTCAGATTCTCGTCACCAGCGCCTTGCCCTATGCCAATGGATCCATCCATCTTGGCCATATGCTCGAGTACATCCAGACAGACATGTGGGTACGCTTCCAGAAAATGCGCGGCAACCAGTGCATCTACGTGTGCGCCGACGACGCCCATGGCTCGGCCATCATGCTGCGCGCCGAAAAAGAAGGCATCACCCCGGAACAGCTGATCGCCAACGTCCAGGCCGAGCACAGCGGCGACTTCGCCGACTTTTTGGTGGAGTTCGACAACTTCCACTCCACCCACAGCGAAGAAAACCGCGAACTGTCGAGCCTGATCTACACGCGCCTGCGTGAAGCCGGGCACATCGCCACCCGTTCGGTAACCCAGTACTTCGACCCGGAAAAGGGCATGTTCCTGGCCGACCGCTTCATCAAGGGCACCTGCCCCAAGTGCGCGGCCGAAGACCAGTACGGCGACAACTGTGAAAAATGCGGCGCGACCTACGCGCCCACCGAGCTGAAGAACCCCAAGTCGGCGATTTCCGGGGCCACCCCGGTACTGCGTGATTCACAGCACTTCTTCTTCAAGCTGCCAGACTTCCAGGCGATGCTGCAGCAGTGGACCCGCAGCGGCACCCTGCAGGACGCCGTGGCCAACAAACTCGCCGAATGGCTGGACTCCGGCCTGCAGGAGTGGGATATCTCCCGTGACGCGCCGTACTTCGGCTTCGAAATCCCGGGCGAACCAGGCAAGTACTTCTACGTATGGCTGGACGCGCCAATCGGCTACATGGCCAGCTTCAAGAACCTGTGCGCACGCCGCCCCGAGCTGGACTTCGACGCCTTCTGGAAAGAAGACTCCAAGGCCGAGCTGTACCATTTCATCGGCAAGGACATCGTCAACTTCCACGCCCTGTTCTGGCCTGCCATGCTCGAAGGCGCCGGTTTCCGCAAGCCGACTGCGGTCAACGTGCACGGCTACCTGACCGTAAACGGCGCCAAGATGTCCAAGTCCCGCGGCACCTTCATCAAGGCCCGCACCTACCTTGACCACCTGCAGCCGGAATACCTGCGTTACTACTACGCGGCCAAGCTGGGCCGTGGCGTCGACGACCTGGACCTGAACCTGGAAGACTTCGTGCAGAAGGTCAACTCCGACCTGGTGGGCAAGGTGGTCAACATCGCCAGCCGCTGCGCCGGGTTCATCCACAAAGGCAATGAAGGCGTGATGGTGGCCGGCGATGCCGCACCGGAGCTGACCGAGGCCTTCCTGGCCGCTGCCCCGTCGATTGCCGAAGCCTACGAAGGCCGCGATTTTGGCCGCGCCATGCGCGAGATCATGGCGCTGGCCGACCGCGCCAACGCCTGGATCGCCGACAAAGCACCGTGGTCGCTGGCCAAGCAGGAAGGCAAGCAGGATGAAGTACAGGCCATCTGCGCCCAGGGCATCAACCTGTTCCGTCAGTTGGTGATCTTCCTCAAGCCCGTGCTGCCCGTGCTGGCCGCCGACGCCGAGGCCTTCCTCAACGTTGCCCCGCTGGCCTGGAACGACCACCAGTCGCGCCTGGAAAACCACCAGCTGAACCCGTTCAAGGCACTGATGAGCCGCATCGAACCGGCCAAGGTCGAAGCCATGGTCGCAGCCAGCAAGGAGGACCTGCTGGCCGCCGAAGCCAAGGCCCCGGCGGGTAACGGCGAGCTGAGCAAGGACCCACTGTCGGCAGAAATCGAATTCGACACCTTCGCTGCCGTTGACCTGCGCGTGGCACTGATCGTCAAGGCCGAAGCGGTGGCAGGTGCCGACAAGCTGCTGCAACTGACCCTGGACATCGGTGACGAGCGCCGTAACGTGTTCTCCGGTATCAAGTCGGCTTACCCTGACCCGTCCAAGCTGGAAGGCCGCCTGACCATGATGGTAGCCAACCTCAAGCCACGGAAGATGCGCTTTGGCGTGTCCGAAGGCATGGTCATGGCGGCCGGCCCTGGCGGTGAAGAAATCTACCTGCTGAGCCCGGACAGCGGCGCCAAGCCAGGCCAGCGCATCAAGTAACAGCCCTGCCCCGGCCTTTGTGCCGGGGCAGTTCCCTCTGCGCCTTGATTGCCGGACAATCACCATGATTCCCGGCTATCGTCATCTCATGAGCGACTACATCCTGGTCCTGATCAGCGCCGCGCTGGTCAATCACCTGTGCCTGCTGCAACCATCAGTCTCCAGGCTGCACCTGCATGTGCATGGCCTGGCCTGCGCGCTATGCATTGCGCTGGGCGTGATCGGTGCTCAGTTGCTGGTGCGAGGGGTGCTTGCTCCATTGCACATCCACGACCTTGCCCTTTTCGTATTGTTGCCCTGGCTGGCGCTGCTCGCCTGGGGCGTGCCATGGCTGCTGGCCAAATGGCGCCCGAACTGGCCCGTAACGGGGTTGCCAGCACTGCTCTTGAGTAACAGCGCAGCGCTGGGGCTGGCGCTGCGGCTGGCCAGCGACGACAGCACCTGGCCAGCCACACTGCTGCTAGGCCTGCTGGGCGGTGGCGGCTTCTGGCTGGCGCTGGCCTTGCTCGCCGACCTGCGCCAGCGCAGTGCCCATGCCGATATCCCCGGCGTACTGCGCGGCCTGCCCATCGAATTGATCGGTGCCGGGGTAATGGCCATGGCGTTTTCCGGTTTCAATGGGTTGTTTGCGCAATGAATACCAGCCCTGACCCGCGACTACGCACCAGCATGGGCCTGGTCTTGCTGGCCTGCGTACCTGGCCTGCTGACGCTGCTGTGGCTCCATGGCTGGGGTTTTCTGGTGAACCTGTTGCTCTGCACCAGCGCCGCCTTGCTGTGCGAAACCCTGCTGCTGGCAATGCGCGGGCAAGCACTGAAGCCGGCGTTAGACGACTGCAGCGCTCTGGTGACCGCTGTGTTGCTGGCGTGCGCACTTCCTACCCTGGCGCCATGGTGGTTGCCGGTGGTCGCCACAAGCGTTGCCATCGGTATCGGCAAACAGGCCTTTGGCGGTGTCGGCCGCAACCTGTTCAACCCGGCCATGGTCGGTTATGCCTTTGTACTGCTGAGCTTCCCGTTGCACATGAACCATTGGCCGGGGCCTGCACCGGGCCTGATGGAAAGCCTGCAGCAGGCATTTGCGGGTAGCGAGCACATTGATGCCTGGGCCAGCCCTACGCTGCTCGATGGCCTGCGCCACAACCGCAGCCTCACCATTGATGAGCTATTCGCCAGTCACCCAGGTTTTGGCAGTATTGGCGGGAGGGAAAGCGAATGGGCCAACCTGGCGTTCCTGCTCGGCGGCCTGTTCCTGCTGCAGCGCAAGGTGATCAGCTGGCATGCGCCCGCGGGCTTGCTGGCAGGGCTGTTCGTGTTCAGTTTGTTGGGCTGGAACGGTTCGGGGTCGGATTCCAATGGCTCACCTTTGCTGCACCTGTTCTCCGGGTCGACCATGCTGGCGGCGTTCTTCATTGCCACCGAGCCCGTCTCCGGCCCAAAAAATGAGTGGGCCAAGCTGGGCTTCGGCTTAGGAGCAGGGCTGCTGATCTACCTGATTCGCACTTGGGGCAGCTACCCGGATGGCACAGCTTTCGCCATCCTGCTGATGAACCTCATGGCACCGAGCCTTGAGCGCCTGGCCCTGCTGCATCAGCAGGCCACCCGATGAGCCGCCTGGCGCGGGATGCAGGCCTGCTGCTGCTAACCGTGGCACTGGCTGTGTCTGTCACACTGGCATGGCGACAATGGACCAGTACTGCCGTCGCCAGCGCCGAGAAGCAACTGCAAAGCCGCCAGCGGCTGGCGGTGCTGCCTGAAGGCAGTTACGACAACCAGCCACTGGACACCCCCCTGGCCATGCCCGCCGCACAGCGGCCAAACAGTCGTATCCTGGCAGCTTACCGCGCAACGCGAGCAGGCGAGCCAACCGCCATCATCCTGATCACCCAAGCCCAAGGGTATGCCGGGCCGATCGTGCTGAGCATTGCCATCGGCACAGACGGCCGCCTGATCGGTAGCCAAGTGGTCGAGCAGCAGGAAACCCCAGGGTTGGGCGCACGCCTGGGAGACCCGCAGGTGCACTGGTTGGGGCAGTTTGCCAACCGTCAGCTGGGCGACCACTGGGCGCTGAAGCGGGACCACGGTGACTTTGACCAACTGGCCGGCGCAACCGTGACTTCACGGGCAGTGATCACAGCGTTGCAGGAAGGCCTGAGCTATTTCGATGAGCAGCGCAACTTGCTGCTGGAGGCCCCCACGCATGAATAGCGTCTACTGGCTGGCCGCAAGCCTTGTGCCCGTGCTTGGCGCCACCGGCACACTGCGAGAGGGCGCCGCCATTGGCGTGTGCGCGATACTGATGAGCACGCTGCACCAATTACTGCTGGCACCCTTGCGCCAGCGGCTGGCCACCTGGGCGTACATGCTGGCAAGCCTGCTGCTGTTGGCCGCCCTGGCCAGTTGCCTGCAACTGGCCCTGCGTGCGTGGCTACTGCCACTGGCCATTGCCCTGGGCCACTATCCTGCGCTGCTTTGCCTGCAATGCCTGGTTTACGACCACCTGCTACCCAGCCAGGGGCGCTGGCGCCTGCTGGTCAGGCACCTTGGTGCCATGCTTGCCATCTGCCTGCTGCTCGGTGCCAGCCGCCAAGGGTTGGCCCAGTTGGCCGGCCTGCACCTGGCCAGCCTGGCCCCCGGCGCACTGCTACTGCTCGGACTGCTGCTGGCCTTGTACAATCGCCTGCGTCCGGGCCCCGCCCACCCACGTCGTCAAGGAAAGCGCTGATTTCATGAATGCCGCCAAACGCCTGGAGATCTTTCGCAGGCTGCACGAAGACAACCCCGACCCGAAGACCGAACTGGCCTACACCACGCCGTTCGAACTGCTGGTCGCCGTGACGCTGTCCGCGCAATCCACCGACGTCGGCGTCAACAAGGCCACCGCCCGCCTGTTCCCTGTCGCCAACACCCCGGAGGCCATCTATGCCCTGGGCGTTGAGGGCCTGAGCGAATACATCAAGACCATCGGGCTTTACAACAGCAAGGCCAAGAACGTCATCGAAGCCTGCCGCATGCTGATAGAGCAGCACGGCAGCCAGGTGCCGCAGACCCGCGAAGCCCTGGAGGCACTGCCCGGCGTTGGCCGCAAGACCGCCAACGTGGTGCTCAATACTGCATTCCGCCAACCAACCATGGCCGTGGATACCCATATCTTCCGGGTCAGCAACCGCACAGGCATTGCGCCAGGCAAGACGGTGCTGGAGGTAGAGAAGAAACTGGTCAAGTTCGTGCCAAAGGATTACCTGCTCGATGCCCATCACTGGTTGATCCTGCACGGGCGCTATGTCTGCCAGGCACGCAAGCCAAGGTGTGGCAGTTGCCGGATCGAGGACTTGTGCGAATACAAGCATAAGACCAGCGACGATTGAGCCGATAGCTTGAAACCACTCGAGCGATTGAAAAAATCTTTTTTACCGGCGTCTGCTTTATGGTTATAAGGACGGCCAATGGCCCCTTGGCTTGGAGCGACTCATGAGCACCGATAAAGACGAACTGTCGATCGAAGATGATTTTGTTGCCACAGAAGATGAAGCGGAACCCCAGGTGGAGATCGCCAAGACCAACCTGAGCAAACGCCGCACCATCGACAACATGCTGGAAGAACGGCGCCTGCAAAAGCAGCTGGCCGATTTCGACTACGACCTGTAGTGCGGCTGCGGAGCACTGGCAAAGCCTCCTGAATGGAGGCTTTGCGGGCCGGCAGTCAGTTGAGCCCTTGCCGCTGCGCCAGCTCGATCAGGTCAACCAGTGACCGCGCATTGAGCTTTAGCAACAGGCGGGACTTGTAGGTGCTGACCGTCTTGTTGCTGAGGAACATGCTGTCGGCAATTTCCTTGTTCGAGCGCCCCCGCGCCAGCTGTTGCAACACCGTCATCTCGCGCGCCGAGAGACGGTTTACCATATCCGTCTCGCTCCCCCCTCCCCTGCCACGCGACGCATGGAGGGCCTGATTGGGGAAGTAGCTGTAACCCGACAACACGGCCTTGATAGCGCTCAGGAGCTCGGTGAGTTCCTGCTGCTTGCAGACGTAACCCGATGCCCCCGCCTGCATGCAGCGCATCGAGAAGTTGCCGGGAGCCTGCGACGTCAGCACCAGCACCTTGCTGCCTGGGCTGAAAGTGGCCATGCGCGCAATAACCTCCAGGCCATCCAGCCTGGGGATTCCAATGTCGAGCACCACGATATCCGGCAAGTGTTGCCGAGTGAGTTGCAGTGCAGCCACCCCATTGTCGGTCTCCGCCACGACGTCGTACCCATGCCGCTCCATCAGCATGCGCACGGCCAGGCGTATGACCGGATGATCATCCACGATAAGCACTTTATTCATGCGATATCCATTGATTCATTATTTTTGCTTTGGCACGCCACGATAACCGACAGGGCGCCCGATGGCGCGGCGAATTCTCGGCGAAACTCATGAGCAGATGAAACCTACATAAGTTAGAGAAATTTCCTACAAATAACGGCGATAGTTGTAACAACTAAAATCTTTATTCCCAAACTGACGGTAGCATTGGGCTGCAGGTGCGCACCAGTTGAAAACTGACGCTCAATTGAAGAAAGAGCCAATTCGAAAAAGGTGAAAAGTCGGAGCTATCAGGCTAATTGGCGATTATTCCTCGCCCGGAAATCAATCCGGTATTTAGTTGAGCGCAACGGTAGGTAAAGATGGCTAAAACTGCTGGAGACGGCCCAAATGACCCAAGCACAACCTGTCGCCCCGCTGACGATCATTGCCATCTTCGCGGGGATAATCGAAGCCTCTGCCCTTGCCACACTTCCGTTTCTTAGCGAGTCTAGCCAGAAGCTCTACACCTGGTTTCTGGTGGGTTTCCCATTCTTTCTGACTGCGCTGTTCTTCCTGACGCTCAATTTCAACTACAAGTCGTTCTACAGTCCATCATCCGACAGGGCGGCGAACGGCACCACGCTGGCTGAAAATAGCGTGGCCACGCCTGCAATGGCCGACGGTGCCCGCGAAGCAGTTCAAGGGGAGCCTGTCACATTCATGTTTTCCGGCCCCGACGCCAATCGCATGATGGAGCAGCAACTGCTTTCTGCACTTGCCCAACCTCCCCTACCGGCGCGAACCTGGCGCTTTTGCAACCTGGACAGACGTCAATGTGCGCAGCTGTCCATCAGTGCACTTGATGGCCACGTCGTGAACGACGAGCACTGAATGCCCAAACTTTTCTGAGGACATAAAAAAACCCGGCCTAAGCCGGGGTTTTCAAGACACGCGCCAGCAATCAGAGCAGCGAACGGCCCTTGTTGGCAGCAATGCGCATGCGCAAAGCGTTCAGCTTGATAAAGCCGGCAGCGTCCGCCTGGTTGTACGCGCCGCCATCTTCTTCGAAGGTGGCGATGTTGGCATCGAACAGCGAGTCGTCCGACTTGCGGCCGACCACGGTGACGTTGCCCTTGTACAGCTTCAGGCGCACTACGCCATTCACGTTGACCTGGGAGGCGTCGATCATCTGCTGCAGCATCAGACGCTCCGGGCTCCACCAGTAACCGGTGTAGATCAGGCTGGCGTACTTCGGCATCAGCTCATCTTTCAGGTGAGCGACTTCGCGGTCCAGGGTGATCGACTCGATGGCACGGTGGGCCTTGAGCATGATGGTACCGCCAGGGGTCTCGTAGCAGCCACGCGACTTCATGCCGACGTAACGGTTCTCGACGATGTCCAGGCGGCCGATGCCGTTGGCACCACCGATACGGTTCAGATCGGCCAGAACGGTGGCTGGGCTCTTGTCGACGCCGTCGATGGCAACGATGTCACCGTTACGGTAGGTCAGCTCGATGTAGGTGGCCTGGTCCGGGGCATTCTCAGGCGAGACGCTCCAGCGCCACATGTCTTCTTCGTGCTCGGTCCAGGTATCTTCCAGGACACCGCCTTCGTAGGAGATGTGCAGCAGGTTGGCGTCCATCGAGTACGGCGACTTCTTCTTGCCGTGGCGCTCGATCGGAATGCCATGCTTTTCGGCGTAGTCCATCAGTTTTTCGCGGGACAGCAGGTCCCACTCACGCCACGGGGCGATAACCTTGACGCCTGGTTTCAGGGCGTATGCACCCAGTTCGAAACGAACCTGGTCGTTGCCTTTGCCAGTAGCGCCATGGGAAATGGCGTCAGCGCCGGTTTCGTTGGCGATTTCGATCAGGCGCTTGGCGATCAGCGGGCGGGCAATGGAAGTACCCAGCAGGTACTCACCTTCGTAGACGGTGTTGGCGCGGAACATCGGGAACACGAAATCACGCACGAACTCTTCGCGCAGATCGTCGATGTAAATCTCTTTAACACCCATTGCCTGGGCCTTGGCACGGGCCGGCTCGACCTCTTCGCCCTGACCCAGGTCAGCGGTGAAGGTCACCACTTCGCAGTTATAGGTATCCTGCAGCCACTTGAGAATCACCGAAGTATCAAGGCCGCCGGAATACGCCAGTACGACCTTTTTTACGTCCGCCATGCCATCACTCCACGGGGTTGTACGGAAAGGGGTCGATTCTAACGGCCTTACGGAAAAATTTACAGTGGGGCGACAGCTTCTGACGACAAAGCGACAAGAACTGTCGGAAGGGCGACGGGGGTATGCATGACCATCTCACAGGCGCTGGAAATGTCGTGGCAAACACCTGAAGGCCCCCCCCCCGATCTCAGGGTGCCTTCGCCCCCGGCGCGGCAGCAGCCGGGTTGGCTGGTGCTGGGGCGGCAGGCGCCGCTGGCTCAGCCGGTTTTTCCACAGGTTTCTCAACCACCGAAATCCGATCCAGCTCGATGTTTACCCGGCGATTGCGTGCCCGGTTGGCCGCACTGTTGTTCTTCACCAACGGGTACTGCTCGCCATGGAAGCGCACCGTGATCTGTTCTTCAGTCAATCCATGGGCCTTGAAGTAATCAGCCACAGCCAGCGCACGACGGCGCGACAGGTCTCGGTTGGTCAGGCGGTTGCCACTGTTGTCGGAGTGGCCGTCGAGCTCGATGTGGTTCACCGTCGGGTCAGCTTTGATGTAATCCAGGATCACATCCAGCCGTGCACGCGCCGACGCGTCCAGCTCGGTGCCGCCCCCGGGGAAACCCACCTGGGTCTGGCGCACCTGATCATAATTCATAGGCAGCAGCTTGCCGGCACAGACCAGATAGTCGCTGTAGGCCTTGGCGAAGCTGACCGGCAGAACGCGTACCTCCATTGGCCTTCCGGCCTCACCGGTGTAGTTGCGCACCACTGTGCTACGCCCGTCGAGCAAGCCGTTGATCAGGCGGCTGGCCTGGCCTTGGGAAGAACTGAACAGCACACCGGTGCGGGCCATCCGCACGTTGCCCAGGTTGATATCACCCCGCCCAGGCTGCCACGGCGCCGCCGCCGCCAGCAGGCTGGCTGTACCTGCACCCAGTACATTGTTGTCCGAACGTAGCTGAAAAACGGGCTGTTCACCTGCCCGACGCACGAACTCACCGCTACCAAAACCTTCTATCGGCTGGATCAGACGGCACTCGAACGGGTCGCCCTCGACCTTCCAGGCAATATTTTCCATGCGCGTCTGAAAAGTCAGTGCGCCGGCCGGCAGGCTGGCGAACAGGGTCAACAGGGTGAGGTAACGCTGGCGCACGGGCGGCTCCACAAATTCTGACGGCTTACCTGCAGGCTATCGGACGCCGGCCGGAAAACTTGATAGCCGTGCTCGCCCCAGGCTTTTCCGGTAGCATTGGGGCTTGAGTTCGACCCGCCTGGAATCCCCAATGTCCGATCGCCTGACCCTCCTGCGCCCCGACGACTGGCACATCCATCTGCGCGATGGTGCCGTCCTGCCCCACACCGTTGGCGACGTGGCGCGCACTTTTGCCCGTGCCATCATCATGCCAAACCTGGTTCCTCCGGTGCGTAATGCCGACGAGGCCAGTGCCTACCGTGAGCGCATCCTGGCCGCCCGCCCTGCCGGCAGCCGCTTCGAGCCGCTGATGGTGCTGTACCTCACCGACCGCACCAGCCCCGAGGATGTCCGCGCGGCCAAGGCCAGCGGCATCGTGTACGCCGCCAAACTGTACCCGGCCGGCGCCACTACCAACTCCGACTCGGGCGTGACCAGCATCGACAACATCTTCCCGGCCATCGAGGCGCTGGCGGAAGTCGGCATGCCACTGTTGGTGCATGGCGAAGTAACCCGCAGCGAGATCGACGTGTTCGACCGCGAGAAGCGCTTCATTGACGAGCACATGCGTCGTCTGGTCGAGCGCTTCCCGACGCTGAAAGTGGTGTTCGAACACATCACCACCGGCGATGCCGCTCAGTTCGTCACCGAGGCCCCGGCCAACGTCGGCGCGACCATCACTGCACAGCACCTGCTGTACAACCGCAACCACATGCTGGTTGGCGGCATTCGCCCGCACTTCTACTGCCTGCCGATCCTCAAGCGCAACACCCATCAGGTGGCGCTGCTGGACGCGGCCACCAGCGGCAACCCGAAGTTCTTCCTGGGCACCGACTCGGCACCGCACGCCCGTCACGCCAAGGAAGCCGCCTGCGGGTGCGCCGGTTGCTACACCGCATACGCGGCCATCGAAATGTACGCCGAAGCGTTCGAACAGCGTAACGCGCTGGACAAGCTCGAAGGCTTTGCCAGCTTGCACGGTCCTGCCTTCTACGGCCTGCCAGCGAACACCGACACCATTACCCTGGTGCGTGAAGAATGGACCGCCCCGGACAGCCTGCCGTTTGGCGAGCAGACCGTGATCCCGCTGCGCGCCGGTGAAAAACTACGTTGGCGCCTGCTGGAGGAAAACGCGTGAGCGAAGACCTCTACGAAGACGACATGGACACCCAGGGCAGCAGCGGTTCGCGCCACCCGATGGCCGAGCGCTTCCGCGGCTACCTGCCGGTGGTGGTGGATGTGGAGACTGGTGGTTTCAACAGCGCCACCGATGCGCTGCTGGAAATTGCCGCCGTCACGATCGGCATGGACGAGAAAGGCTTCCTGTTCCCCGAGCACACCTACTTCCACCGAGTGGAACCGTTCGAGGGCGCCAATATCGAAGCCGCCGCGCTGGAGTTCACCGGCATCAAGCTGGACCACCCGCTGCGCATGGCTGTTAGCGAGGAAAGCGCGCTGACCGATATCTTCCGCGGTGTACGCAAGGCACTCAAGGCCAATGGCTGCAAGCGGGCGATCCTGGTCGGCCACAACAGCAGCTTCGACCTGGGCTTCCTCAATGCGGCGGTGGCGCGCAACGACCTGAAGCGCAATCCGTTCCACCCGTTTTCGAGCTTCGACACCGCTACCCTCGCGGGCTTGGCGTATGGCCAGACCGTGCTGGCGCGTGCCTGCCAGAGCGCGGACATCGACTTCGACGGGCGTGAGGCGCACTCGGCGCGTTATGACACCGAGAAGACGGCCGAGCTGTTCTGCGGCATCGTCAACCGCTGGAAAGAGATGGGCGGCTGGCGCGACTTCAACGATTGAGCTGCAAAAGCATTCGCGGGCATGCCCGCTCCCACAGGTTCACCTTTGCCGTCAGGCATGCAGAGAATCGGAGGGAGCGGGCGCGCCCGCGAAGAGGCCGGCACAGAACGGCATAAAAAAACCGGCCAACGAGGGCCGGTTTTTTTATGCGAGCGGCAATTACAGCTTGCCGGCGTTCTCGCTCAGGTAGGCAGCAACGCCTTCTGGCGAAGCGTTCATGCCTTTGTCGCCTTTTTTCCAGTTGGCAGGGCAGACTTCGCCGTGCTCTTCGTGGAACTGCAGGGCGTCGACCAAGCGCAGCAGCTCGTCCATGTTACGGCCCAGTGGCAGGTCGTTGATGATCTGCGAGCGTACAACACCGTTGGTGTCGATCAGGAAGGCGCCACGGAAGGCCACGCCGCCTTCGGACTCTACGTCGTAGGCTTTGCAGATTTCGTGGGTCATGTCGGCAGCCAGGGTGTACTTCACCTGACCGATGCCGCCGTTGTTGACCGGGGTGTTACGCCAGGCGTTGTGAGTGAAGTGCGAGTCGATCGACACGCCGATCACTTCGACATTGCGCGCCTGGAAGTCAGGGATGCGGTTGTCCAGGGCGATCAGCTCGGACGGGCAGACGAAGGTGAAGTCCAGCGGGTAGAAGAACACCAGGCCGTACTTGCCCTTGATGGCCGAAGCCAGGTTGAAGCTGTCGACGATCTCGCCATTGCCCAGCACGGCTGGAACGGTGAAATCGGGGGCTTTCTTACCAACGAGTACGCTCATTGTAATCTCCTGATGAGGGTGAAAAACCGTTTGCCGGGCCAGACGGGCTTGCCCGACATCCAACAAAGGCCGACCATCATACACGGCTTCTGATGACAGGCCGAATCCATCAGGCAGACAACCACCGGTCGCTCAAGCACGGCCTTTTTAGAAAGCACTTTGACAAGCATTCTCATTCACATTAAGCTCCCATCCATCGACTCAACCCGCGATGGTCAGCCCTTATGTATGTGTGTCTTTGTGTCGGCGTCACCGACGGACAGATCCGCGATGCGATCTATGAAGGATGCTGCAGTTACAAGGAAGTGCGAGCCGCGACCAATGTCGCAAGCCAGTGTGGCAAATGCGCCTGCCTGGCCAAGGAAGTGGTCCGCGAGACCCTGACCGAGCTGCAGGTCAGCCAGGCAGCCCTGCCCTACCCCGTGGAATTTACCGCAGCCTGAAAGCCCCTGATTCCAAGAACCGGACCCTGTGTCCGGTTTTTTTATGCCTTAAATTCAATAAGTTAGCGCTCCAACGCGGTTCACAAACATTCTTATTCCTATTAATTTTCACTTATTATTCAATAACTTAGGTTTGACACTCTTAAGTATCGGGCTCAAACTTCACTGTATTGGCACACTTCTACAGGGCAGGAACCCGAAATGAAAGGCGACGTAAGCGTCATCCAGCATCTCAACAAGATCCTCGGAAACGAGCTGGTCGCGATCAACCAGTACTTCCTGCACGCACGCATGTATGAAGATTGGGGCCTGAACAAACTCGGCAAGCACGAGTACAAGGAGTCCATCGATGAGATGAAGCACGCTGACAAATTGATCAAGCGTATTCTCTTCCTCGAAGGCATCCCCAACGTTCAGGACCTGGGCAAGCTGCTGATCGGCGAGCACACCAAGGAAATGCTCGAGTGCGACCTGAAGCTCGAAAAGAAAGGCCTGGCCGACCTGAAGGCAGCCATTGCCCATTGCGAAACCGCTGGCGACTTCGGCTCGCGTGACATGCTCGAAGATATCCTCGAATCCGAGGAAGAGCATATCGACTGGCTGGAAACCCAACTGGGTCTGATCGACAAGATCGGCATCGAAAATTATCTGCAGTCGCAGATGGGCGAAGAGTAAATATTCGCCCCATAAAAAAACCCGCGATCAGCGGGTTTTTTTATGCTTGCCGGAAAATCAGGCTTCGGAAGCCTTGGCTTTGGCAGCAGCGTCCTTGATCAGGGTCTGCAGCTCGCCGTTCTGGAACATTTCCAGCATGATATCGCTACCGCCAACCAGCTCGCCGGCTACCCACAGCTGCGGGAAGGTCGGCCAGTTGGCATATTTGGGCAGGTTGGCACGGATTTCCGGGTTCTGCAGGATGTCGACGTAGGCGAACTTCTCGCCACAACCCATCACAGCTTGCGATGCCTTGGCCGAGAACCCGCACTGCGGGGCATTCGGCGAGCCTTTCATGTAAAGCAGAATGGTGTTGTTGGCAATCTGCTCTTTGATCGTTTCGATGATATCCATGTAGCACCTCGGCTTAACTTTGCGACGCTGTTGTCGGCACGGTGGCGCATTGTAACGGAAAGCCGAGCAGCGTGCTCGGCCTTACTGTTCCTTACGCGGCCTCCACCTGCACAGGTACGCCATTGAGCGCAGCGTTGCCGGACACCGGGTCGCGAAAGCGCTCGTCGGTCAGGTCGTTGGCACTCACGCCGGCTTGCGCCTGGGCGATCTGCAGGTGCACACCCTGACGAGCATGACCGTAGCCATGGGGCAGGCTGACCACACCGGGCATCATGTCCTCGCAGGCTTGCACCTCGACTTCGAGATCACCCGTACGCGAGCGGATACGCACCCGCTGGCCGTCCTGTAGTTGCCGTTGCTGCAAGTCTTGCGGGTGCATCAACAGCTGATGCCGTGGTTTGCCTTTCACCAGACGGTGGAAATTGTGCATCCACGAGTTGTTGCTACGCACATGGCGGCGGCCGATCAACAGCAGTTCACCCGGTACAGGAGGTGCCAGTTGCGTCAGCCGGCGCAGGTCGTCCAGCAACACCTGGGGTGCGGCTTCGACAGCCTGACTGGCAGTCGCCAGGCGTGCAGCAAGGTTGCTGCGTAAAGGGCCCAGGTCCAGGCCGTGCGGATGATCGTCCAGTGTTGCGAGGGAAAGGCGCCAAGGTGTTGCTTGGCCATAGCGCCCCTTGCGCAAGGCCAGATCGATCATCTGCGCAGGCGCCAAGGTCGGCTTCAATTCAAGCCCGGCACGCCTGGCAAACGCCTGGGCCAGGCCGACGAAGATCTCCCAGTCGTGCAACGCCCCGTCCGGCTTGGCCAGAATCGCCCGGTTGAAGCGGGTGACGTTGCGCACGGCCAGCAAATTGAAGGTGCTGTCATAGTGGTCGTTTTCCAGCGACGACGTGGACGGCAGGATCAGGTCGGCATGGCGCGTGGTTTCGTTGATGTAGAGGTCGATGCTGAGCATGAACTCCAGGCCTTGCAGTGCCGCATCCAGCTGACGGCCGTTAGGCGTGGACAGCACCGGGTTGCCAGCCACTGTCACCAAGGCGCGAACCTGCCCTTCGCCCGGTGTAAGCAGCTCTTCGGCCAGGGCCGCCACAGGCAGCTCGCCGCCGTACTCGGGCAAGCCCGACACCCGGCTCTGCCAGGCGTTGAAATGGCCGCCGGAGGTGGCAGCTACCAGGTCGACAGCGGGCTCGGTGCACAAAGCGCCGCCTTCACGGTCGAGGTTGCCGGTTACCAGGTTGATCAGTTGCACCAGCCAGTGGCAGAGGGTGCCGAAGGCTTGGGTCGAAACGCCCATGCGGCCATAGCAAACGGCTTTTTCTGCCGCGGCGAAGTCCCGTGCCAGCTGGCGAATCTGCGTGGCGGCAATACCGCAGTGCGTGCTCATGGCTTCGGCGCTGAACGGTGCAAGCGCTTCGCGCACCTGCTGCAGGCCGTTGATCGGCAAGTGCGAACCTTGCGCCAGGCCTTCCTCGAACAGGGTGTTGAGCAGGCCGCACAACAAGGCCGCATCTCCGCCCGGGCGGATAAACAGGTGGGTATCGGCCATGGCCGCCGTTTCGCTGCGCCGAGGGTCCACCACCACCAGGCGCCCGCCCCGGCCAAGCAGGGCCTTGAGGCGCTTTTCCACATCGGGCACGGTCATGATGCTGCCGTTGGAGGCCAGCGGGTTGCCGCCAAGAATCAGCATGAAGTCGGCGTGGTCGATATCCGGAATCGGCAGCAGCAGGCCATGGCCATACATCAGGTGGCTGACCAGGTGTTGTGGCAGCTGGTCCACCGAGGTGGCCGAGAAACGGTTGCGTGTCTTGAGCAGGCCGAGGAAGTAGTTGCTGTGGGTCATCAAACCGTAGTTGTGCACGCTTGGGTTGCCCTGGTAGACCGCCACGGCATTGCGCCCGTGAGCCTGCTGGACCGCCCACAACTTTTCGGCGGCCAGGGCAAAGGCCTCGTCCCAGCCGATGGCCTGCCAACGCTCCCCTACCCGCTTGTGGGGCTGGCGCAGGCGGTCAGGGTCGTTCTGGATGTCCTGCAAGGCGACGGCCTTGGGGCAGACGTGGCCACGGCTGAACGGGTCCTGGGGGTCGCCCTTGATCGAGCTGATTAGCGCCTGCCCGTCAGCTTCATGGCTGACTTCGATGTTCAACCCGCAGATTGCTTCGCACAGGTGACAGGCACGGTGATGCAGGGTCTTGGTCATGGCCGCCTCTGCCTTGTTGTTGTCGAACAGTGACTATGCGCCCGGTCCCAGCCCCCCGCCAGCGCCCTTCGCCGCGTGAATCCACCGACATCAGGCACACGATTTGCGACAGCCATTTGCCAAATTGCCAGCAAGCCCTGTACAACCTCGTGTAGCAAATAAAAAACAGCACAGGCCGCCGGGTGAAGACACCCTTTGCAACACCCTTTGCAATCAGGCCGCTGTTCCCCCTTGGCCTCAGGCGACATTTACTTATAGTATTGCGCCTTTCCCTATTTTCGTCCGCCCCGTGCGGCTTACGCCGCAGGTCAATCCCGTTGTCAAAAAAAACCATACGGTCGACCTGCATACCGTTGCAGATAAGGTAGTCAATCATGAGCGCTAGGCACTTTCTCTCCCTGCTGGACTTCACCACCGACGAATTGCTCGGGGTGATCCGCCGCGGCATCGAGCTGAAGGACCTGCGCAAACGAGGCGTGCTGTTCGAGCCCCTGAAGAACCGCGTGCTGGGCATGATCTTCGAGAAATCCTCGACCCGTACCCGCGTGTCGTTCGAGGCTGGCATGATCCAGCTGGGCGGCCAGGCCATCTTCCTGTCGCCACGCGACACCCAGCTGGGCCGTGGCGAGCCGATCGGTGACAGCGCCATCGTGCTGTCGAGCATGGTCGATGTGGTGATGATTCGTACCCACGCCCACAGCACCCTGACCGAGTTCGCCGCCAAATCGCGCGTACCGGTGATCAACGGCCTGTCCGACGAGTCGCACCCGTGCCAACTGCTGGCCGACATGCAGACCTTCCTCGAGCACCGCGGCTCGATCCAGGGCAAGACCGTGACCTGGATCGGCGATGGCTTCAACATGTGCAACTCCTACATCGAGGCCGCCAGGCAGTTCGATTTCCAGCTGCGCATCGCCTGCCCAGAAGGCTACGAGCCGGATCAGCGCTTCATGGCGCTGGGCGGTGACCGCGTACAGATCATCCGTGATGCCAAGGAAGCCGTGCGTGGCGCACACCTTGTGGTTACCGATGTCTGGACTTCCATGGGGCAGGAGGAGGAAACTGCACGGCGCCTGGCGCATTTCGCGCCTTACCAGGTCACCCGCGAACTGCTCGACCTGGCGGCACCCGATGTCCTCTTCATGCACTGCCTGCCCGCCCACCGTGGCGAGGAAATCAGCCAGGACCTGCTCGACGACCCACGTTCGGTCGCCTGGGACGAGGCTGAAAACCGCCTGCATGCACAGAAGGCGCTTCTCGAATTTCTTGTAGAACCGGCTTACCACCACGCATGAGTCAACCCCTACTGCTCAACCTGCGCAACCTCGCCTGCGGCTACGGCGACCAGCGCATCGTCCAGAACCTCAACCTGCACCTGAACGCAGGCGACATCGGTTGCCTGCTGGGTTCATCCGGTTGCGGGAAAACCACCACGCTACGTGCCATTGCAGGTTTCGAACCGGTGCATGAAGGCGAGATCCAGTTGGCCGGCGAGGTCATTTCCCGCGCTGGCTTCACACTGGCCCCGGAAAAGCGCCGCATCGGCATGGTGTTCCAGGACTACGCGCTGTTCCCGCACCTGACCGTGGCGCAGAACATTGCCTTTGGCATCGCCAAGCACCCACGCCAGGCCGCCGTCATCGAAGAGATGCTCGAACTGGTCAAGCTGGGGGGCCTGGGCGGGCGTTACCCGCATGAGCTGTCTGGTGGCCAGCAGCAACGGGTCGCCCTGGCCCGCGCGCTGGCGCCTGAACCGCAGTTGCTGCTGCTCGACGAGCCGTTCTCCAACCTTGACGTGGAGTTGCGTCGGCGCCTGAGCCATGAGGTTCGCGATATCCTCAAAAGCCGTGGCACCAGCGCCATCCTGGTTACCCATGACCAGGAAGAAGCCTTTGCCGTCAGCGATCAGGTCGGTGTGTTCAAGGAGGGGCGCCTGGAGCAGTGGGACACGCCCTACAACCTTTACCACGAACCACAGACGCCGTTCGTGGCCAGCTTCATTGGCCAGGGCTACTTCATCCGTGGCCAGATGAGCAGCCACGAGGCCGTCAATACCGAGCTGGGTGAACTGCGCGGCAACCGTGCCTACATCATGGCGCCCGGCAGTTCGGTGGACGTGCTGCTGCGCCCCGACGATATCGTGCATGCACCCGGCAGCGCGCTGCAGGCGAACATCATCGGCAAGAGCTTCCTGGGGGCATCGACCCTGTACCGCCTGCAATTGCCGACCGGCAGCCAGCTGGAAGCAATCTTCCCTAGCCATAACGACCATGAGGTCGGTGAGGATGTGGGGATTGAGGTGCAAGCTGATCACCTGGTGCTGTTCCCGGTGCCTGGCAGCGTTGCGGCGCAGTTGCCGCAGCAGGAGAATGGCGTGCGTCGGTACAGTTCCGCGACCTGATTGCAGATTCCTGGGCCGCTTTGCGGCCCAGATCTCAGCCTCTGCCGATCCCGGCAAACTTGCCCTGGGTATGCTCGGCCAGCACCGCCGCCGCCAACTCCACTTCCAACCCGCGCCTACCGGCGCTGACATGGATAGTTGCAAAATTTTGCGCCGAGTCATCAATAAAGGTGCGCAGGCGCTTCTTCTGCCCCAACGGGCTGATCCCACCTACCAGATAACCCGTAGCCCGCTGCGCCGCCGCCGGGTCTGCCATCTCGCATTTCTTTACCCCGGCAGCGTGGGCCAGGGCTTTGAGGTCCAGGGTACCCACCACAGGCACCACCGCTACCAGTAACTCCCCCTTCTCGCTGCTCGCCAACAAGGTCTTGAACACTTGCTGCGGGTCCAGGCCAAGCTTTTCCGCTGCCTCCAGACCGTAAGAAGCCGACTTGGGGTCATGCTCGTAACTGTGCACACGGTGTTCGGCGCGATGCTTCTTCAACAGGTCTAGGGCGGGGGTCATGCAAAGGCTCCGGTCTGGGACGGCTCGGCGGCTACTTTAGGACAAATCCCACATCCCAGCCAGCGCACCACAATCGCGCGCCTCTAGTACGGGCATCCGCGACTGATTTTACGGGCCATTTCGTGACTGGTCGTTCACTTTCGACCTTTGACATCAGCGTTTCTTGTCTATATTTTTTCGCATCTGAACAAATGGCGCACTTTTAAGGTGCGTTTCCTGTATCTGCCCGGGGTCAATGGGGATCGACACCGGGCTTTGCTGTCGAGCGCCACGCGCCTCACAACAAAAAAAACGAGGTCATACATGACGACTGCTCTACGCCAACCCACGCTGTCCAGCCAGTGCCTGGCCGAGTTTCTCGGCACTGCCCTGCTCATCTTCTTCGGCACCGGCTGTGTTGCCGCGCTCAAGGTCGCCGGCGCCAGTTTCGGCCTTTGGGAGATCAGCATCATCTGGGGCGTCGGCGTAAGCATGGCGATCTATCTCACGGCCGGCATTTCCGGCGCGCACCTGAACCCGGCGGTGAGCATCGCCCTCACCCTGTTCGCCGGTTTCGACAAGCGCAAGCTGCCCTTCTACATGCTGGCCCAGGTATGCGGCGCGTTCTGTGGCGCGGCGCTGGTCTACACCCTGTACAGCAATCTGTTCTTCGATTTCGAACAGGCCCATGCGATGTTGCGCGGTAGCGAAGCCAGCCTGGAGCTGGCCTCGGTGTTCTCCACCTACCCGCACCCGTCGCTGTCCACCGGCCAGGCGTTCCTGGTTGAAGTAGTCATCACTGCTATCCTGATGGCCGTCATCATGGCCCTGACTGACGACAACAACGGCCTGCCACGTGGCGCCATGGCTCCGCTGCTGATCGGCCTGCTGATCGCGGTGATCGGCAGCGCCATGGGCCCGCTGACCGGTTTTGCCATGAACCCTGCCCGCGATTTCGGGCCAAAACTCATGACTTTCCTGGCCGGTTGGGGTGAAATCGCCTTCACTGGCGGTCGGGACATACCGTATTTCCTGGTTCCGGTGTTCGCACCGATCCTTGGCGCCTGCCTGGGTGCCGCGACCTATCGCGGCCTGATTGCCCGCAACTTGCCAATGGCACCTGCCGCGAACCCTGAGACAAATGACAATCGCCAGGGCGATACTCAAGCCAATTGATGCCGGCAACACGCACAGCCCTGACCTCCTATTCTTGCAAGGCCTACGACCATGACAGACACCCAGGACAAGAACTACATCATCGCCCTGGACCAGGGCACCACCAGTTCGCGTGCCATCATTTTCGACCGCGACGCCAATGTGGTGGGCACCTCCCAGCGCGAGTTCGCCCAGCACTATCCGCAGGCGGGCTGGGTCGAGCACGACCCGATGGAAATCTTCGCCACGCAGAGCGCGACCATGGTCGAGGCCTTGGCACAGGCAGGCATCAGTCATGCCCAGGTCGCCGCAATCGGCATCACCAACCAACGCGAAACCACCGTGGTATGGGACAAGGAAACCGGCCGCCCGGTTTACAACGCCATCGTCTGGCAGTGCCGCCGCAGCACCGAGATCTGCGCCCAGCTCAAGCGTGACGGCCATGAAGACTACATTCGCGAAACCACCGGCCTGGTCACCGACCCATACTTCTCCGGCACCAAGCTGAAGTGGATCCTTGACAATGTCGAGGGCGCCCGCGAACGCGCCGAGCGTGGCGAACTGTTGTTCGGCACCATCGATACCTGGCTTATCTGGAAGTTCTCGGGCGGCAAGGTGCACGTCACCGACTACACCAATGCCTCGCGCACCTTGATGTTCAACATCCATAGCCTGCAGTGGGACGACAAGCTGCTGGAAATCCTCGGCATCCCGCGGCAGATGCTGCCCGAGGTTCGTTCTTCTTCCGAAGTGTATGGCCATACCAAAAGCGGGATTGCCATTGCCGGCATTGCGGGTGACCAGCAGTCGGCACTGTTCGGCCAGATGTGCGTGGAGCCGGGCCAGGCCAAGAACACCTACGGCACTGGCTGCTTCCTGCTGATGAACACCGGCGAACAGGCGGTCAAATCGTCCCACGGCCTGCTCACCACCATCGCCTGCGGCCCGCGCGGCGAGGTGGCCTATGCGCTGGAAGGCGCGGTGTTCAACGGTGGTTCCACCGTGCAGTGGCTGCGTGATGAGCTGAAGATCGTCAACGACGCCCTGGATACCGAGTACTTCGCCAGCAAGGTCAAGGACAGCAACGGCGTCTACCTGGTGCCGGCCTTCACTGGCCTGGGTGCACCGTACTGGGACCCCTATGCCCGTGGTGCGCTGTTCGGCCTGACCCGCGGCGTGAAGGTGGACCACATCATCCGCGCTGCACTGGAGTCGATCGCCTACCAGACCCGCGATGTGCTCGATGCCATGCAACAGGACTGCGGCCAGCGCCTGTCCGAGCTGCGTGTGGACGGTGGCGCGGTGGCCAACAACTTCCTCATGCAGTTCCAGGCCGATATTCTCGGAACGTGCGTAGAACGCCCGCAAATGCGCGAAACCACGGCCTTGGGCGCTGCCTACCTGGCCGGCCTGGCCTGCGGCTTCTGGAGCGGCCTGGACGAACTGCGCGACAAGGCGATCATCGAGCGCGAGTTCAGCCCGCAGCTGGATGAAACGCAGAAAGAGAAGCTGTACGCCGGCTGGAAGAAGGCCGTCGAACGCACCCGTGACTGGGAAGATCACGAGGCGTAAAGCACATGGGGGCCGCCATGCGGCCCCCATCGTCTACTGGCCGTCATCCCCTTCCTACGGCATCATTGCAGAATTTGTCCGGCTGCCCCAAAGGACCGCCCATGAATCTGCCACCCCGCCAACAACAAATCCTCGAACTGGTGCGCGAGCGCGGTTACGTCAGTATCGAAGAAATGGCGCAGCTGTTCGTCGTGACACCCCAGACCATCCGTCGTGATATCAACCAGCTTGCCGAACTCAACCTGCTTCGCCGTTACCACGGTGGCGCGGCGTATGACTCCAGTATCGAGAACACGGCCTACGCCATGCGTGCCGACCAGATGCGCGATGAAAAGCAGCGTATTGCCGACGCCGTGGCCCGGCAGATTCCTGACCATGCCTCGGTGTTCATCAACATCGGCACCACCACCGAATCCATCGCCCGCGCACTGCTCAACCACAATCACCTGAAGGTCATCACCAACAACTTGCACGTGGCGGCGATCCTGGCTGCCAAAGACGATTTCGAAGTGCTGGTGGCGGGTGGCACGGTGCGCCGCGACGGCGGTGTGGTCGGCCAGGCCAGTGTCGACTTCATCAACCAGTTCAAGGTGGATTTCGCCCTGGTGGGTATCAGCGGCATCGACGAGGACGGCAGCCTGCTCGACTTCGACTACCAGGAAGTGCGGGTATCCCAGGCGATCATCGCCAATGCCCGGCAAGTGATCCTTGCCGCAGACTCCAGCAAATTCGGACGCAACGCCATGGTGCGTCTGGGCTCGATCAGCTTGGTCGACTGCCTGGTGACTGACCAGGCGCCTACCCCTACCCTCACTCAGTTGCTGAACCAGTACAAGATCCGCCTCGAGGTGGTTTGAGGGCTGACGGGTGCTTGTCGCAACATTTTTGGTGCCTGCGAGATCGTGCGCCGCGCGGCCGGCGCTCGATCTCACAGGCGTCACAACTATTCCGGCATGCACCCGCCAACCTCAAACCATACAGCCGAAATTTTCGAAAATGTTCACTTTATTGTCATCCAATCAGTTTTTTCTATAAAGACTGACTGGCGACGGGCTTTCTGTTGCGCTAGTATTTTCGGAAACGAACATCAATGTTCATATTCGATGTGAACAGCCTCAGGAGGCTTGCCCGTGTCCCAGCCCGTTTCGTCCCAGCCACCACTCGCTGACTGCTATGACCTCGCCGTGATCGGCGGTGGCATCAATGGCGTGGGCATCGCTGCCGACGCCGCCGGGCGCGGCTTGAAGGTGTTCCTTTGCGAAAAGGACGATCTGGCGCAGCACACCTCGTCGGCCAGCAGCAAGCTGATTCACGGTGGCTTGCGCTACTTGGAGCACTACGAGTTCCGCCTTGTGCGCGAAGCCTTGGCTGAACGCGAAGTGCTGCTGGCCAAGGCACCGCACATCGTCAAACCGATGCGTTTCGTTCTGCCACATCGCCCACACCTGCGCCCGGCCTGGATGATTCGCGCCGGCCTGTTCCTGTATGACCACCTGGGCAAACGCAAGCGCCTGGGGGCCTCGCGCAGCCTGCGCTTTGGCCCGGGTTACCCGCTCAAGCCGGCGATCACCCGCGGCTTCGAATACGCCGACTGTGCAGTGGACGACGCGCGGCTGGTGGTGCTCAATGCCATGGCCGCCCGTGAGCATGGCGCGCACATCCATACCCGCACCCGCTGCCTGCGCGCAGAGCGCGTAGACGGCGTATGGCAGGTCGAATTGCAGCATGCCGATGGCACCCTGCAGAGCATTCGTGCTCGCGCCCTGGTCAACGCCGCCGGCCCATGGGTCGCCAGTTTCATCAAGGACGACCTCAAGCTCGATGCGCCGTACGGCATCCGCCTGATTCAGGGCAGCCACATCATCGTGCCGCGCCTGTACGAAGGGGAACATGCCTTCATCCTGCAGAACGAAGACCAGCGCATTGTCTTCTGTATCCCTTACCTGGACCGGTTCACCCTGATAGGCACCACGGACCGCGAGTACAGCGGCGACCCTGCCAAGGTGGCGATCACCGAACAGGAAACCGACTACCTGTTGAAAGTGGTCAACGCGCACTTCAATCATCAACTCAGCCACGGTGATATCCTGCACACCTACTCCGGCGTGCGCCCGCTGTGCAACGATGAATCCGACAACCCGTCTGCCGTCACACGTGACTACACCCTCGCGCTTAGCGCAGCGTCTGGCGAGGCGCCATTGCTGTCGGTGTTTGGCGGCAAGCTGACCACCTATCGCAAGCTGGCGGAATCGGCCATGAGCGAACTCAAGCCGTTCTTCAGCCAGATGGGCAAAAGCTGGACTGCCGACGCACCATTGCCCGGCGGTGAAGACATGAGCACGCCCCAGGCATTGGTCGAAGCGCTGCTGGCACGGCATCAATGGCTGGCAGTGGACATCGCCAAACGCTGGGCGGTGACTTATGGCAGCCGCACCTGGCAACTGCTGGACGGCGCACAGGGCCCGGAAGACCTGGGCCAGGCCATGGGGGGTGGCTTGTTCACCCGCGAAGTCGACTACCTGCGTGCGACCGAGTGGGCCGTCACCGCCCAGGACATCCTGTGGCGGCGCAGCAAACTTGGCCTGTTCACCAGCCCCAGCGAGCAGCGGGCACTGGCCGATTACCTGGCTCAAGGCGACGCCCGCAGCAACGCCGCCTGAACCGCCCGGGCGACCGCCAGCCGGTCGCCCCCTCCCCTTAGGCTTCCCGCTGGTACGCCTCACGGGCCAATTCCAGGTACAGTTCGCGCTCTTGGGCATTGAGCGACTCCATCAACGCAGCGGCGCGCTCCAGATAGCGCTGCTCGCCCGCTTCTGCGACCTCGCGCTCGGCCTGCTCCAACTGTTCATGAAAGGGAGCAGCCAGCGCTTCGAAGCGCTCCAGGTAACGGGTACGCACATGCTCTTGCCAGAAATCGCGCTCCGCCAGTGCGCGGCTGAGCACCTCGATGTTCTCTCCCGCCAGCACTTCAGCGCCCGCACGCCGTACCTGGGTTGCCGTCACACGGCTGTGTTCGGGGTAATTCATGTGCCCAGGTTGCGCTGGCAGCCCAAGCCGCTCAGCCAGGTTGACGCGGTAGGCGAGGTAAACCTCGATATCATCCACGGCAGCGTAAGGGTCACGGCGCAGCTCCTGAATATGCCGGGCGGCGATGCTGTCCACCTGATCCAGGCGATACAGGGAACGCCCCAGGGGCAGCAATGCCTGTTCGGCCTGGATGGCAGAACCGTTACCGGGCGAACTTAGGGCAATGTGGGCCCTGACTTCCAGCTGACTGAGAATCAGCAGCAGCCGGTCCTCACAGGTCCGGCGCCCTTGGGTCTGCCAGAACACGGCTTCGCGTACGTCGGTGTTGTCGGTACACAGCTCCAGAATCCGCCATACCCTTGCTCGGTAATAGCGCGGGTGTTCGATGAAGTCGTCAGAGCCGGCGAAATCTGCCAGAAAACGAAACAGGTCTGCCGACTGCGGCTCCTCGGCCAGCTGGGTCCAGATCTGCATGCGCCGGGTGCGTACCGCCTCGCTTGCACTTCCCAGCCATTCCTCAAACGTGCCGACATCGGCAATGGCATGATGATAGGAGCTGCTGCGGTTGACCGGCGAATCGCTGAGGCTACTGGCAATCGACGCCTCGCTCGCTTCGTCCAGAGGGTTGTCATGCAGCGACAGGCGTTGCAGACGGGCGCCCAGTGTACGCAGATGCCCGGTGACCTGGCGGATCTGGTTTTCCCGCATGTCCACCAGGCCACGCCACGGCATCGCAGCTTCATCGGGCAAGGTTTGCAGCCCGGTTGCGCGCAGCGATACCTCACGCAAGTGGCGCAAGCTTGAAAGGTCAGGCACCTGACCCAACGGGTTGTAGTTCAGGTCGAGCACCTGGAGTGACGTGAGGCTGGCCAGCCTTTGGCTGCCTGGGGTATCGACGATGATCTGGTTACCCGCCAGATGCAGGCTGCGCAGGCCGGTAAACTGCTCCAGGCCAACCGGCAAACGGGTCAACTGGTTGTTGCGCAAGTCGAGTTCGCGAAGGTGAGTGAACCTGCGCAGAAAATCCTCTTCGATCTGCTCAAGGGCCATATTGCGCAACGTCAGGCGCCGAACATGGCCAAAGTCGATGTCCGCCGGCAAGCTCGGCAGGCTGCCCACTTCTTCGCCGTCGATATGCAGTGAAAAATCGTCACCGGCGAGGCCAGCGGTCTTGCGCCGCCAGGTCCGCCGTATCTGGTTGGCCACACGTTGCCTGCGCAGCCCGTCCATGAAGCTCACGCGCTGGCGTTGCCAGGTGTCCAGCGCCTCGCGCAAACTGTGCAGCTGCCGCTGAAGCTGGCTGAGGTGGTCCCACAGGCCAACCCCGCGGTCCGCAAGATTGCGCAGATAAGCGTCCAGCTGTGCGTCAGTCAAGGTCGGGAAAATGTCATGGATGCCGCTACGGATTGCCCGCCGGCTGCTTTCGCCCCCTCCACTGAGTGCATAACCGACGCGGCTGTCGATTCGCAGCGGCGGACGATAGCGTTCTGCAATAGGCGTCAGCCCCATCAACTTCGCCGTTCTTTCCCGATCCGCACTGGCCAGACGCGCAATCCGGTCGCCGAGTTCATGCGCCGTGAGCTGGCTTGCGCCAAGCATGGCCTGCTGCCCCGCGTCCAGCGTGTGGATCAGGCATGGCAGAAAGCCCTGGCCCAGTACCGGGGCGCGGGCATCGGCCAATTGATAACCCTGTTCGGTGTGGATGATGGTTCTGATATCAGTTGCGTTGACGTCCCCGCTGGCGGTTACCAGACGCCCCCCCGCCTCACCCAGGCGCAACTCGATACGCATCGAAGCCGGCCAAGGGGCCCGATGAGCAATCCATCCCAGTATCACACGCTGGGTATCGGCATTTACCGCTCCTTCGTGCTCGAATCCCATCAACGCACGGTCCACCCGGCTCTCGCGCAAGAACCAGCGGGCACGCTCGGCCAAGACCAGCGGCACCCGGCCACTGTCCAGCAATGCCTTGATCTGTGCCCCACTGGCCAAGGCAAGGATCTCTTCGGCGCCACGCACCGACAAGCCGGGGAAGACCTTGATCAGCGAAGCCCCCGCAACCGATGCCTTATCTTGCCCGGCGGCCAGCTCTCGTTCGAATGCGCGCCCCTGCAGATGAGGCTCCGACGCATGGAGCTCGTAGCGTTCATGGGCATCGCGCAGGCGCGCAGGGCCGGGCTCACCTTGCAGGTGCAAATGGCGCAACTGCTCGTGATCCAGGCCGGTGATACGCAGGAGCGTTTCAGCCTGTTGGTCAGGGATTTGCGCCAGGGCGCCGTCAAACCTGCGCATCAGCGCACCACCACCCTCCAGGTAATGAGCAGAAGGCGGCCAGTGCGCCAGCCTGGCCCGGCCCTCGCCCTCGTGTAGGGGCCTCAACGCATCGACAAAGGGCACACGTTCGAGCACACGGCTTACGCCCACATGCACAGCGCCCACCACGGCGCCGGCCGCCAGGTTCTGCGCCACGCCCATGAGGTGATCGAGCGCCCCCTGACGGTCGCCGAGGCGCCAGTCCTCATAGCCTTTGTACACCTCGCTGACCACATCCACCGCTGCCACGGCGAACATCACCTCGCCCAGTACCGGAATGAACAGTGCCGCCAGATTCAGTGTATCGAGCCCTGCACTCTTGAGGACCTCCAGGCGCTCATGGCGCTCGATAGCGGCCTCGTCAGCGGTCGGCACCGCCAGGATTCTTGCATCATCGAGCATCTTGTCTACCTGCAAGCCACGCAGGTAGGCAAAAAGCGGTGTCTCGATGGCGAAATGCCGTCCATCCAGAACCGCGGGTGCCTGCGCACTGCTCGCCGCGATCAAGCGCTCAAGGGTTGCCGTGAAGGTCGGCCTGTCCCGTTCGCTGATGAAGCGACTGAAAAACCAGCGGTAGTGGGGCGCGCGCATGCGCTTGGCCAGCCACAGGTAAAAAGCCTCCCAGGAAGCGTGCTTGGCCACCGCTCGCTGCGGGTCCAGGGGGATCCAGCTGACGATGCCTTCCAGCGGCCCGTCGGCGTGTTCGCGCAACTCCAGCGTGACCACCCCATGGATACGCTTGCCCAGCAGGTACAACTGACGCGGTGTGACAACGCCAGTGACCGCAGGCACGACAGGTTTGGCGGCGAACACAGGCAACAAGCGCAGGTAGTCGACCTCGTCCAGCTCGGACTTGATGCGGGCCATGCGCACCGCAACATCCATCTTCGCCCGCAAGCTCTCTTCAAGCATGCGCTGCACCGCTTCCCGGGCCAGGTTTTCAGGCGCTGGCGGCCGGCTTTTCGGGAACAGCTGGGCGCGCAACTTTTGCTGGTACTGCCCACCGATATCGAGTTTCCGGCAGCAGCGGGCAAACGCCTCATAGGTCAGCGCCAGCTTGCTCCCCTGCGCGTCCTGCAGGTGGGCACGCCGCATGAATGACGGCACGGTATCGGCTTCGTGGAAGTTGTGCAGCGCGGCCGTGAGTAAAGGTTGCACGCTGTAGAGCGTGCGCCAAGGCGTATGCAGGCGTGGCGCAGCGCTGGGCATCGGCACATCATCCTCGATGTACACCCGCATGCTGCGCACATCGACGTCGGCCAGCCCCTCGGCGCGCAATGCCGGCTCGAGCACCTGTGTGGCAAAGGCCTCCAGGCTGGGTATGCTGGCCAGCGTTTCCTTTACACGTTCGGCTGCTGCCTGCTGAGTGCGCAGCGCCCGGTGCAAGGTCAACAGAAGGTCGGCATCGGCCGTTTTCAACCAATCCGCCATCTGGCGGGCAATGAAGGCGTCGACGGAATCAGAAGGTATCGGGATCACGGACACGGCAGGAGCTCCACAAGATGAAGCTGCAAGCTCAACAGCTCGCCTTAAGTGGCGGGTGTTACTTAATGCTGGCGCACCGCGGTCAGAGCGCCGGCATTCGTTCGGATAGCCGAACGCGATACCGCCCCTCGTTCGGTAATCCGACAACAGAAGAATGCTCAAAAACCTTCATACAGGGTTCATGCCCAGGCTTTGCGCGGGGCTATGATCATTGGCAGGGCTTGGCACGACTCATGCTCTACACTTGGTAGCCGAATGCACTCGCTTCTTGCTGTATTCGTTGAACGAAAGAGTCCGCCAACGGCTCCATAAAAAAAACAAACACGTCGAGGAAAATTTGATGCGTATCGTTCGTCAATTGCTGGGCGCCGCCATCGCGGCCGCTGTGATCGCTTCGCCGGCCATGGCCGAAGAACTGACTGGCACCCTGAAGAAGATCAAGGAATCGGGCACCATCACCCTGGGCCACCGCGACTCCTCCATCCCGTTTTCCTACCTGGCCGGCAAACCCGAGCCCGTGGGCTACTCGCATGACATCCAGCTGGCTGTCGTCGACGCCCTGAAGAAGCAACTGGGTACGGACATCAAGGTCCGTTACAACCTGGTCACCTCCCAGACCCGCATCCCGCTGGTGCAGAACGGCACCGTCGACCTTGAGTGCGGCTCCACCACCAACAACGTCGAGCGCCAGCAACAAGTCGGCTTCTCGGTCGGCATCTTCGAAGTCGGTACCCGCCTGTTGACCAAGGTCAAGGACGGTCAACCTGCATACAAAGACTTCCCGGACCTGGCCGGCAAGAACGTGGTGACCACCGCCGGTACCACCTCCGAGCGCATCCTCAAGGCGATGAACGCCGACAAGCAAATGAAGATGAACGTGATTTCCGCCAAGGACCACGGTGAAGCCTTCAACATGCTCGAAAGCGGCCGCGCCGTGGCCTTCATGATGGACGATGCGCTGCTGGCCGGTGAAATGGCCAAGGCACGCAAGCCATCCGACTGGGTCATCACCGGTACCCCGCAGTCGTACGAAATTTACGGCTGCATGGTGCGCAAGGAAGATGCTGCGTTCAAGAAAGCGGTCGACGACGCCATCGTGGGCTACTTCAAATCGGGCGAAGTCAACAAGAGCTACGACAAGTGGTTCAATCAGCCGATCCCGCCTAAAGGCCTGAACCTGCAGTTCCCGATGAGCGACGAGCTGAAAAAGCTGATCGCCGAGCCGACCGACAAGGCTGCGGACGAGAAGAAGTCCTGATCCTCAGATAGTGGCCTGGTGCTCAACAGCACGAATCAATTCTGCAGGCCACTCATTAGTGTCTAACCTTTCATCCGAGGGCGCCAAGCGCCCCCGGATGCTCGAAGGTGCCCGTGAAACAACCGTCTGAGGGGAAATCCCGATGAATTACAACTGGGACTGGGGCGTGTTCTTCAAGTCCACCGGCGTGGGCAGCGAAACCTATCTGGACTGGTACATCACCGGCCTGGGCTGGACCATCGCCATCGCCATCACCGCCTGGATCATTGCGCTGCTGCTGGGGTCACTCCTCGGTGTCATGCGTACCGTGCCGAACCGTCTGGTATCGGGCATCGCTACCGCCTATGTGGAACTGTTCCGCAACGTGCCACTGCTGGTGCAGCTGTTCATCTGGTACTTCCTGGTGCCGGACCTGCTGCCGGAAGGCTTGCAGGAATGGTTCAAGCAGGACCTCAACCCGACTACCTCGGCGCTGATCAGCGTGGTCGTCTGCCTGGGCCTCTTCACCGCCGCCCGCGTCTGTGAACAGGTACGTACCGGTATCCAGGCGCTGCCCAAAGGCCAGGAAGCCGCCGCACGCGCCATGGGCTTCAGCCTCCCGCAGATCTACAACAATGTGCTGCTGCCGCAGGCTTACCGGATCATCATTCCGCCGCTCACCTCCGAGTTCCTCAACGTCTTCAAGAACTCCTCGGTGGCATCGCTGATCGGCCTGATGGAACTGCTGGCGCAAACCAAGCAGACCGCCGAGTTCTCCGCCAACCTGTTCGAGGCGTTCACCCTGGCCACGCTGATCTACTTCACCCTGAACATGGGCCTGATGCTGCTGATGCGCATGGTCGAGAAGAAAGTCGCCGTGCCTGGCCTGATTTCCGTGGGAGGCAAGTAAATGGACATGGATTTCAGCGAAATCATCCCGGCCCTGCCAGCCCTCTGGGAAGGTATGGTCATGACCCTGCAGCTGATGGTCATGGGCGTTGTCGGCGGTATCGCACTGGGCACCATCCTGGCGCTGATGCGCCTGTCGTCGAGCAAGCTGCTGTCACGTGTGGCAGGTGCCTACGTCAACTACTTCCGCTCGATCCCGCTGCTGCTGGTGATCACCTGGTTCTACCTGGCGGTGCCGTTCGTGCTGCGGTGGATTACCGGCGAAGACACGCCAGTGGGTGCGTTCACCTCTTGCGTGGTAGCCTTCATGATGTTCGAGGCGGCGTACTTCTGCGAGATCGTGCGTGCCGGCGTGCAGTCGATTTCCAAAGGCCAGATGGGCGCCGCGCAAGCGCTGGGCATGAACTACGCGCAGACCATGCGCCTGATCATCCTGCCCCAGGCCTTCCGCAAGATGACCCCGTTGCTGCTGCAACAGAGCATCATCCTCTTCCAGGACACCTCGCTGGTATACACCGTGGGCCTGGTGGACTTCCTCAACTCGGCACGTTCCAACGGCGATATCATCGGGCGCTCCCATGAGTTCCTGATCTTCGCCGGCGTCGTCTACTTCATCATCAGCTTCTCCGCTTCGTGGCTGGTCAAGCGCCTGCAAAAAAGGATCACCGTATGATTTCCATCAAGAACGTCAACAAGTGGTACGGCGACTTCCAGGTACTGACCGATTGCAGCACCGAGGTCAAGAAAGGTGAGGTGGTGGTAGTCTGCGGCCCGTCGGGCTCGGGCAAGTCCACCCTGATCAAGTGCGTCAACGCGCTGGAGCCGTTCCAGAAGGGCGACATCGTGGTCGACGGCACGTCGATCTCCGACCCGAAGACCAACCTGCCGAAGCTGCGTTCGCGGGTGGGCATGGTGTTCCAGCACTTCGAACTGTTCCCGCACCTGACCATCACCGAGAACCTGACCATTGCGCAGCGCAAGGTGCTGGGCCGCAGCGAGGCAGAAGCCACCCAAAAGGGCCTGGCCCTGCTCGACCGTGTAGGGCTCAGCGCCCACGCCAAGAAGCACCCCGGCCAACTCTCCGGCGGGCAGCAGCAACGCGTGGCCATCGCCCGCGCCTTGGCAATGGACCCGGTCGTCATGCTGTTCGACGAACCCACCTCGGCACTGGACCCGGAAATGGTCAGCGAGGTGCTGGACGTGATGGTGCAACTGGCCCACGAAGGCATGACCATGATGTGCGTGACCCACGAGATGGGCTTTGCCCGCAAGGTCGCCAACCGGGTCATCTTCATGGACAAGGGCAGCATCATCGAAGACTGCACCAAGGAAGAGTTCTTCGGCGATCAGAGTGCCCGCGACCAGCGCACCCAGCACTTCCTCAGCAAGATCCTGCAGCACTAATCCGGCCACTCCATCCGCTGCCACGGGACCCACCGGGCAGCGGATGCTGGTCGTGACAAGGCCACTGTGATGAAATGCGACCCCTCGCTACTGCTCCCTGCCAAGCCTGCCGTGAATTCCCGCCTGATCCGACAATTGCTGTTACCGCCACTGATCATTCTGCTGATGGTCGGCCTGGGAATGGCTGGCTACCTGATCAGCGAGAGCAACGGCATCCGCACCCTCAGCGAAAACGGCGAGCGCCAGCTGGAGCTGCACGCGCGTACGGTCGAAAGCGAAATCAGCAAATATACCTACCTGCCCAGCCTGCTCGAGCTGGAAGACAGCGTTTCACACCTGCTCACCGAGCCGGACGGCGGCTCGCGCCAAACGGTCAATGAATACCTTGAGGGGCTAAATCGGCGCAGCCGCAGCCGCGCCATCTTCGTCCTCGACACCAATGGCCGGGTACAGGCCACCAGCAACTGGCGCGACGCCGACTCGTTTCTCGGTGAAGACCTGTCGTTCCGCGCCTACTTTCAGACGGCTGTGCGCGGCGAACCCGGGCGTTTCTACGGCATCGGCAGTACCACGGGCGAAGCCGGCTATTACCTGGCCCATGGGCTTGAAGAACACGGCAAGATCATTGGCGTGGCGGTGATCAAGGTGCGTCTGGATACGCTCGAGGAGCGCTGGCAGCGTGCCCGCCTGGAGGCATTCGTCAGCGACGAGAACGGCATCATCATCCTCTCCAGTGACCCGGCCCGACGCCTGAAGTCGGTGCGCCCGCTGACCCCGCAAATCAAGGAGCGCCTGGCGCGCAGCCTGCAATACTACTGGTGGCCGCTCAACGAACTGCAGCCACTGGCCCGGGAAACCCTGGCCGATGGCGTGGAAAAGCTGACCTTTCCGGCCAACAGTGAAACCGCGCACGGCAAGCAGCACGAAGTGGCCTACCTGGCCCAGACCCGGCGCCTGGCCGATACACCCTGGCACTTCACCCTGCTGACCCCGCTGCAGGACCTGCGCCGCGAATCCATGGTGCAGGGCGTCCTGGTGGGCGTAGCCTTTGCCTTGCTGGCCATACTCGGCATCGCCTGGAACGAGCGGCGCAAGGTCATTGCCACCCGCCTGGCGGCCCGCGAAGCACTTGAGGCAGCCAACAACCAGCTGGAGCGACGCATTGCCGAACGCACGGCAGACCTGCGCGCCAGCAACGAACGCCTGAAAGGCCAGATTCGCGAGCGCAGGCATGCCGAGCAGACCCTGCGCCACGCCCAGGATGAGCTGGTGCAGGCTGGCAAGCTGGCCGCCATCGGGCAGATGTCCACCAGCATTGCCCATGAACTGAACCAGCCGCTGGCCGCGCTGCGCACGTTGTCTGGCAACACCGTGCGCTTCCTCGAACGCGGGGCGCTGGAAACGGCCAGTACCAACCTGCGTACCATGAACGACCTGATCGACCGCATGGGGCGCATCACCGCCAGCCTGCGCTCGTTCGCCCGGCGCAGTGACGACAGCGGCCAGGCCTCACTGGCCAAGGCGGTAGAGGCCACCTTGCAGGTGTTGGCCAACCGCATCAGCGCCTGCCATTTGCAGTTGCACCACCAGTTCGAGGACCAGCAACTGGCCATCGACCAGACCCGCCTGGAGCAGATTCTGGTCAACCTGATCGGCAACGCCCTCGATGCCATGGCCGCACAACCGTTGCCCGAGCTGTGGCTGGAAGGCGAGCTGCAGGGTGACAAGTACCGCTTGCAGGTGCGCGACAATGGCCACGGCATCGACGCTGAGGCGCGCAAGCACCTGTTCGAACCTTTCTTCACCACCAAACCGGGCGAACATGGCCTGGGCCTGGGTCTGACCCTGTCGGCGAGCCTTGCCGCCGCCGCCAAGGGCAGCCTCAATGTCGAGCACCCCGCCACTGGCGGCACGGCCTTCGTCCTGGCCCTGCCCCTGGTCACCCCTCCTAGCGAACCGGCAGAGCAACCATGAACCAAGCGCCACTTACCGTCCTGATCGTTGAAGACGACCCGCATGTGCTGCTCGGCTGCCAGCAGGCACTGGCCCTGGAGGACATCGCCTGCGAGGGCGTGGGCAGCGCCGAGCAAGCGCTGGAACGCATCGGCGACGATTTCGCCGGCATCGTCGTCAGCGATATCCGCCTGCCGGGCATCGATGGCCTGGAACTGCTCAACCGCCTGAAGGCCCGTGACCGCAGCCTGCCGGTGGTGTTGATTACCGGTCACGGTGACATCGACATGGCGGTCGGTGCCATGCGCAATGGCGCCTACGACTTCATGGAAAAACCGTTCTCCCCCGAACGCCTGGTCGACGTGGTGCGCCGCGCCCTCGAACATCGCGGGCTGTCACGCGAGGTGGTGGCCCTGCGCCGTCAACTGGCCGAGCAGAGCAGCCTGGAGGGACGCATCATTGGTCGTTCGCCGGCCATGGAACACTTGCGCGAACTGATCGCCAACGTCGCCGATACCTCGGCCAACGTGCTGATCGAAGGCGAGACCGGTACCGGCAAGGAGCTGGTCGCCCGCTGCCTGCACGATTTCAGCCGGCGCCAGGGCCAGCCCTTTGTAGCGCTGAACTGTGGCGGCCTGCCGGAAAACCTGTTCGAGAGCGAGATTTTCGGCCACGAGGCCAACGCCTTCACTGGCGCCGGCAAACGCCGTATCGGCAAGATCGAACACGCCAACGGAGGCACGCTGTTCCTCGATGAAGTGGAAAGCATGCCGATCAACCTGCAGATCAAGCTGCTGCGCGTACTGCAGGAACGCACGCTGGAGCGGCTGGGCTCGAACCAGAGCATCCCGGTGGACTGCCGGGTGATTGCAGCGACCAAGGCCGACCTCGATAGCATGGGCCAGAGCGGCCAGTTCCGCAGCGACCTGTACTACCGGCTGAACGTGGTAACCCTGGAGCTGCCTCCCCTGCGCGAGCGCCGTGAAGACATCACGCAGTTGTTCGAACACTTCCTCCAGCAGTCAGCCCTGCGCTTCGACCGTGAAGCACCGATGCTGGACAGCCAGATCCTGTCACGCCTGATGGCCCACGACTGGCCGGGCAACGTGCGCGAGTTGCGCAACGTGGCCGAACGCTATGCCCTGGGCCTGCCGGCGTTCAAAAAGGGCCCCAGCGGCGGCGCCAGCCAGGGCCTGGGCTTTGCCGAGGCAGTGGAAGCGTTCGAGCGCAACCTGCTCAGCGATGCACTGCAACGCACGGGCGGCAACCTGAGCCAGGCCAGCCAGGAGCTGGGCATGGCCAAGACCACGCTGTTCGACAAAGTGAAAAAGTACGGCCTCGGCTGACCTCAACCCAACCTGGAAAGAAAACGTGGACCTGGTATTCAAAGCTGCGCTCGGTGCTGGCGTGGTGCTGCTGCTGGCGGTGCTGTCGAAAACGCGCAACTACTACATCGCAGGGCTGGTGCCGCTGTTTCCCACCTTTGCCCTGATTGCCCACTACATCGTTGGCAAGGGGCGCGGCATTGCCGACTTGAAGGCCACCATCCTGTTCGGCATGTGGTCGATCATTCCCTATTTCGTGTACCTGGCAACCCTGTATGTGCTGGTCGACCGCCTGCGCCTGGAGACGTCGATGGCCCTGGCCACGGTAGCGTGGCTGATGGCCGCGACCGTGCTGGTGACCTTGTGGGTGCGGATGCACTGATCAAAATGCGCGCTGACTGCTTCGCGGAGTCAGAGCCCGGCGATGTGCGTGACCTCTTGCCTGTGCGCCTGCAAATAAGGCAATACCGCCCCCAGCAGCGGCGCCTTGAACGGCTCCTGAAAGCGGTGCGCCAACCCAGGTATCAGGCGCAACTGGCTGCCCTGGATATGCGCCGCCAGGTGCACGCCGTGCATCACCGGCAACAACGGGTCGGCCGTGCCATGCACCACCAGCGTCGGCACACGAAGCTGGTTCAAAAGCTCGACGCGGCTGGGCTCGGCCAGTATCGCCATGATCTGGCGCTTGGCCCCGTCCGGATTGAACGCCCGGTCATAGGCGACCGCCGCCTGGCGCAGCAATACCGCGCGGTCGTCCCGCACCTCGGGGCTGCCTAAAGCCGCCAGCAGGTCGGCCTGCTGCTCGATGGCCACTTCGCGGTTCGGCGCGCTACGCCGGGCCAGCAGTTGCACCAGCGCCGGGGCCGGCGCAGGCAGCCCCGCTGCCCCTGAACTGGACATGACCAATGTCAGGCTGCGCACGCGCTCGGGGGCCATGGCTGCCAGATGCTGGGCGATCATGCCGCCCATGCTCACGCCCAAGACATGAAACTGGCGTACACCCAATGCGTCCATCAGGCGCAAGCCGTCATCGGCCATATCCGTCAGCGTATAGGGCGCCGCCACCGGCAGGCCCAGCTTGTAACGCAACAGCTCGACCGTCAGGTTGGCCGACGGTGGCACCTGGTTCCAGCGTGACAGGCCGACATCGCGGTTGTCATAGCGGATCACCCGAAAGCCTTGGCGGCACAGGGCCTCGACCACATCGTCCGGCCAATGAATCAGCTGCCCGCCCAGGCCCATCACCAGCAGCAAGGCCGGGTCACGCTGCGCCCCGACGCTCTGGTACACCAGGCTGACGGCGCCCAGCTCGGCACGCTGCACCGGCACATGGGCGTCACAATGCTGTTCGGCGAAACTCGCCGGTACGCTGAACATGAAGAAAAGAAAAAGCCAAAAAGCCCGCATGAAAGAAACACCAGAATGCAGATCCCCAGTAGAGCGCGAGTCTGATGAATTCTGTTCGATCGCGCTGCCACAGTTCGGTGACAGTTTCATGACTCCCGCCAGGCGGTGCATCCAAATGCCCAGTCGACAGCCGTGCCAACATGAGGGAAACTCAACTCACCCCCTGTTTCTTTAAATTTCAACCCCGGAGTCAGCAGTGCTGGAGATCCGCCACCTGAAAACCCTTCATGCCCTGCGCGAAGCCGACAGCCTGGTGGAGGCCGCCGAGCGCCTGCACCTGACCCAGTCGGCGCTGTCGCACCAGTTCAAGGAACTGGAAGAACGCCTGGGCCTGCCCCTGTTCGTGCGCAAGACCAAGCCGATCCGCTTCACCAGTGCCGGGCTTCGCCTGCTGCAACTGGCCGATGCCACCCTGCCGCTGCTGCGCAGCGCCGAGCGCGACATCGCGCGCCTGGCCGGCGGCACTGCCGGGCGCCTGCACATGGCCATCGAATGCCATAGCTGCTTCCAGTGGCTGATGCCAACCATCGACCAGTTCCGCGACGCCTGGCCGGAGGTGGAGCTGGACCTGGCCTCCGGCTTTGCCTTCGCCCCATTGCCGGCCCTGGCCCGCGGCGACCTGGACCTGGTGGTGACCTCCGACCCGGTGGACCTGGCAGGCATCACGTATGTGCCACTGTTCACCTATGAGGCAATGCTGGCGGTGGCCAACCAGCACCCGCTGGCCAGCAAGCCTTACATGGTGCCGCAAGATCTGCTCGACCAGACGCTGATCACCTACCCGGTGGAGCGCGACCGCCTGGACATCTTCACCCGCTTCCTGGAGCCGGCCGACATCGAGCCGGCCGCCGTACGCACCTCGGAGCTGACGGTAATGATGATGCAGCTGGTAGCCAGCGGCCGCGGGGTATGCGGCATGCCGCACTGGGCACTGCACGAGTACAGCTCGCGCGGCTATGTGAAGGGCAAACGCCTGGGTGAGAAAGGCCTGTTCGCCACCCTTTATGCGGCCGTGCGCACCGACATGCTCGATGCGCCTTACATGCGCGACTTTTTGCTGACCGCCAAAGACACCTCGTTCGCCACCCTCGATGGGGTCAGCGCGGTGCGTTGAGCGCCTGGCGGTACAGCGGCAGGATCAGGTCGCGGGTCAGCGGCGCCAGTGGCATGACGGGCGCCTGGTCAGCGGCCAGCCAGACAACCTCTTCGATCTCCGCAGCCGGGACCACGGCTGCGGCGCTGTCGACACGAAACAACTCGGCCTGCACTTCGAAGCCAGGCTCGTTGGCGGCTGGGGCACTGAACTGGCCCAGGTGCACGGCCTGGGCCGGGTCGATGTGCAAGCCCAGCTCCTCGTTCAACTCGCGCACCAGTGCCTGCACCGGCGTTTCACCGGCATCGATCTTGCCGCCTGGCTGCATGAAAGCCCCGGTGCCGCGCTTGCGCACCAGCAGGGTTCGGCCCTGAGGGTCGATCAGCAGGGCGGCGGCGATGCGGATTATGTTCGGCATGGATCAGCTCACTCAAGAAATCAAAGAAGGTATCGCCTGCGCTGGCCGGCGATAGGGCCAGCGCAGGCAACATAGCATCCGCGACGAACGGCCCCTTGCCAACCCGCCGCGTACACTCCATAACCAACACATGAACCTGCCCGCCAAACACCACCCGGTGCTCGCGCTGTTCCACCCTGCCGTGCGCACCTGGTTCCGTCGCCATTTCGCCACGGTCACTGAAGCCCAGGCACAGGCCTGGCCGCTGATCCATGCGGGCCAGTCGATGTTACTGGCCGCGCCGACCGGTTCGGGCAAAACCCTCAGTGCTTTCCTGGCGGTGCTCGACGAGCTGTTCCGTGAAGGCCTGGAGCACCAAGGTGAGCTGCCCGCGCAAACCCAGGTGATCTACGTTTCACCGCTGAAGGCCCTGTCGAATGATATTCGCCTGAACCTCCAGGCCCCGCTCGAAGGCATCAGCCTGGCCCTCACAGACCAGGGCCTGAACGCCCCACACATCACCACAGCCGTGCGCACGGGCGACACGCCACAAAAGGAACGTGCTGCCATGCGCAAGCTGGCCCCGCACATTCTGGTGACAACCCCCGAATCGCTGTACGTGTTGATGGGCTCGGCTTCGGGCCGTGAAGGCCTGGCCAACGTGCACACGGTAATCGTCGACGAAATTCACGCATTGGCCGGCAACAAGCGTGGCGCCCACCTGGCGCTGACCCTCGAACGCCTGCAAGCCTTGTGCAAACGGCCACTGCGGCGTATCGGCCTGTCCGCCACGCAACGCCCGGTCGAGCGGGTGGCACAGTTTCTGGTCGGTAGCGGGCGCCCCTGCGCCATCGTCGATGTAGGCCATGCGCGCGAACGCGATCTGGCCATCGAAGTGCCGCCGGTGCCACTTGGCGCGGTAATGGCCAACGATGTCTGGGGCCTGGTCTACGACCGCTTGGCCACCCTCGCCCGCGAACACCGCACCACGCTCGTATTCGTCAACACCCGGCGCCTTGCCGAGCGCATCACCCGTCACCTCAGCGACCGGCTGGGCAAGGAGGCGGTCGCCGCGCACCATGGCAGCCTGTCCAAGGAGCTGCGCCTGGGTGCAGAGCAGCGGCTCAAGCGCGGCCATTTGCAGGTGCTGGTCGCCACCGCTTCGCTGGAGCTGGGCATTGATATCGGCGATATCGACCTGGTGTGCCAGATCGCCTCGCCAGGTTCGATTGCCGCCTTCCTGCAACGGGTTGGCCGCGCCGGCCACCAAGTGGACGGCGTGCCCAAGGGGCGCCTGTTCGCCACCTCACGCGATGACCTGATCGAATGCGTGGCCCTGCTGGACTGCGTGCGCCAAGGCGAACTGGACGAGCTGCACATACCCCGGGCACCGCTGGACGTGCTGGCCCAGCAGATCGTGGCCGAAGCCAGTAACAAGGACTGGCACGAACAAGCCCTGTTCGACTGCTTGCGCCAGGCCACGCCCTACACCGAGCTCGACCAGCGCCACTACCAGGCGCTGCTCAGCATGCTCGCCGAGGGCTACAACGGCCGCCAGGGTATCCGCAGCGCCTATTTGCACCGCGATGCGGTCAGCGGCACCTTGCGCGGCCGTCGCGGCAGCCAACTGACGGCGTTGACCAGCGGCGGCACCATCCCTGACAACGCCGACTACACCGTACTGCTGGAACCACAGGCGCTGAACATTGGCAGCGTCAATGAAGACTTTGCCGTGGAGAGCATTGCCGGCGATATCTTCCAGCTGGGCAACGCCTCCTATCGCATTCTGCGCGTCGAGGCGGGCCGCGTACGGGTGGAAGATGCCCATGGCCTGCCGCCGACCATTCCGTTCTGGCTGGGTGAAGCGCCCGGGCGCAGCAACGAGCTGTCTGCCGCCGTGGCGCGGCTGCAGGCACGGGTCGACCAGCAACTGGCCCAGGCTGACGGCGACATGGTCGAGGTACTGGCATGGTTGCAGGCTACCTTCGAACTGGACGAAGACAGCGCCAGCCAGTTGCTCGACTACCTGGCCCGCACCCGCGAGGTGCTTGGCGCCCTGCCCTCGCAGGACACGCTGGTGATGGAGCGCTTTTTCGATGAGTCCGGCGGGACCCAGCTGATCATCCATTCGCCCTACGGCAGCCGCATCAACCGCGCGTGGGGCCTGGCCCTGCGCAAACGCTTCTGCCGCACCTTCAATTTCGAGCTGCAGGCTGCCGCCAGCGAAGATGCCATCGTGCTGTCGCTGTCGACCAGCCACAGTTTCGCGCTGGACGAGGTGTGGCGTTACCTCAATAGCCGCAGTGCCGAGCAGATCCTCGTCCAGGCGGTGCTGGATGCGCCGCTGTTTGGCGTACGCTGGCGCTGGAACGCCGGCGTTGCAATGGCCCTCCCGCGCTTCGTGGGCGGGCGCAAGGTCGCGCCACAGATCCAGCGCATGAAGAGCGAAGACTTGGTGGCCGCCGTGTTCCCAGACCAGATCGCCTGCCTGGAAAACATTGCCGGCGAGCGGCAGATACCCGATCACCCGCTGGTCGAACAAACCCTGGACGACTGCCTGCATGAGGCGATGGACAGCGAAGGTTGGCTGGCCCTGTTGCGACGCATGGAAAGCGGGGCGGTACGTCTGTTGTGCCGCGACCTGCCCGCGCCTTCGCCACTGGCCTCTGCCATTCTCAATGCCAGGCCGTACGCTTTTCTGGACGATGCCCCGCTGGAAGAACGGCGCACCCAGGCAGTACTCAACCGACGCTGGAGCGAAGTGCACAGTGGCGACGACCTGGGCGCGCTGGACGCTGATGCCATCGCCGCCGTCGCGGCAGAAGCCTGGCCACAGCCAGGCAATGCAGACGAAATGCACGAAGCGCTGATGGGCCTGGGCGCCATCAGCCAAGCTGAAGTGCAGGGCAATGCCAGCTGGGACCTGTTGCTCAGGCAACTGGCCAAAAATGGTCGGGCCTTGCGCCTGGCGGACGAAAAGCTGTGGTTGGCGCGTGAGCGACTGGGCCTGCTGCAGAGCGTGTATCCGGACGCTGTGCTGGAACCTGCCTTGCAGATGCTGCCTGGGTTCGATCAGCCCCCCGAGCCGGACCTTGCCCTGACTGAACTGTTACGTGCCCGTCTGAGTGGCCATGGCCCCAGCACCGCGCCACAGATAGCCGCACCGCTTGGCAAGCCGTTGCCAGCCGTCGAGCAGGCACTGGCCCGCCTGGAAGCTGAAGGCTATGTGCTGCGCGGGCATTTCAGCCCTGGTGCAACCGACCTGCAGTGGTGCGAACGCCATTTGCTGGCGCGCATTCATCGCTACACCGTGAAACGCCTGCGCCGGGAGATCGAACCGGTCAGCCTCCAGGACTTCATGCGCTTTCTGTTCGACTGGCAGCACTTGGCACCTGACGAGCGCTTGCGTGGTCCGCAGGCGCTGGCCGAAGTGCTGGGCCAGTTGCAGGGGTTTCCCAGCGCCGCCGGGGCGTGGGAGGCGGAACTGCTGCCTTCGCGCATCAAGGACTACAGCCCCCACTGGCTCGACGATGCCTGCCGCAGCGGCCAGTTTGCCTGGAGCCGGCTGGCGGCAACTTTGGCGAGCAGCACCCTATCAAGTACCCCACTGGTGCTGCTGCCGCGCGACCAGCTGAACACATGGCGCAGCCTGGCGCCCGCCCCAACGGTGGATGCCCTTGGCCTGCGTGCGCAACGTGTGCACGAAGCGCTTAAAACCGAGGGAGCGCTGTTCTTCGATGAACTGGCGCATGAGGCACGTCTGCTGCCCAGCGAACTGGAAACTGCGCTGCAGGAGCTGGTGGGTTCGGGCCTGGTCGGTGCGGACAGTTTCACCGGCTTACGCAGCCTGATCACCCCTGCAGCCAAGCGCAGCTCGCGTAACAGCCGCCGTGGCCACCCGCCGCTTTCCAGCAGCATGGCGCATGCCGGGCGCTGGGCACTGCTGCGCCGCAGCGCTACGCCACCGGATCAAGACCAGCGCCTGGAGTACATCGCCCGCACCCTGCTGCGCCGCTATGGCGTGATCTGCTGGCGGCTGCTGGAGCGCGAGAGTGATGTACTGCCGCCCTGGCGTGAACTGCTGCGCTGCTATCACCGGCTGGAGGCGCGTGGCGAGATCCGTGGTGGGCGCTTCATTGCCGGGCTGGCGGGTGAACAGTTCGCCTTGCCGGAGGCGGTGGGGTTGCTGCGGCAGGTGCGCCGCCGCGACCCGGACGGGACGTTGCTGGTAGTGAGTGGCAATGACCCGCTGAACCTGACCGGCTCGTTGCTGCCCGGGGCGAAAGTGCCAGCGGTGAGTGGTAACCGCTTGTTGTATCGCGACGGGGTACCGGTGGCGGTACGGGTGGCCGGGCGTTACTCGTATCTGGTCGAGGCGCCCGCACAAGAGCAGGAAATCTGGCGGCAGAAACTGCTGCGTGACAAGCACTGAGCGTTAGCGGCTGTACCGGCCCTATCGCCGGCAAGCCAGCTCCCACAAAGATGTCACTTCGCTCGAAGCTGGTGATGACCTGTAGGAGCTGGCTTGCCGGCGATAGGGCCGGTACAGCCAGTACATAACTTGGCGAGAATGATTTTCGCTACCCCGATTTTAATTTGCAGGGCCCTGCAACTTGGCTATGGTCGGGGTTTGCCCCCAGGCCCTGAGCCTGACCGCGCCATCGCAAGGACCCTGTATGAGCCTGTCACTCCTCAGTCGCTATGCCTTCTTCGCAGCCTGTGTGCTGTTCACCCTGGCGAGCTTGCCCTTCACCCACCACGAATGGTTGTGGCCGTTCACCCTGACCACAGGCATCCTCAGCCTGATCGGCTTGTTCGACCTGCTGCAGCAACGCCATGCCGTACGCCGCAACTACCCGATCCTGGGCAACATCCGCTATCTGGTCGAGGCCATTCGCCCGGAAATCCGCCAGTACTTGCTGGAGTCCGACAGCGACGCCCTGCCATTCTCCCGCGCTCAGCGCTCGTTGGTGTACGCCCGGGCCAAGAACGAAGCCTCGGACAAACCGTTCGGCACCCTGATAGACGTATACGAGTCTGGTTTCGAGTTCATCGGCCACTCCATGCGCCCGGCGCCGCTGGCCGACCCAAGCAGCTTCCGCGTCATCGTCGGCGGGCCGCAGTGCAGCCAGCCGTACTCGGCCTCGATCTTCAACATTTCGGCCATGAGCTTCGGCTCGCTCAGCGCCAATGCCATCCGCGCCCTCAACCAGGGCGCCAAGCTGGGCAACTTCCACCATGACACCGGCGAAGGCAGTATCAGCCCTTATCACCGCGAGCATGGCGGCGACCTGGTCTGGGAACTGGGCAGCGGCTACTTCGGTTGCCGCACGCCGGACGGGCGTTTCGACCCCGAACGCTTCGCCGCCCAGGCGCGCAGCCCGCAGGTGCGCATGATCGAAATCAAGATGAGCCAGGGCGCCAAGCCCGGCCACGGCGGCATCCTGCCCAAACACAAGGTAACCCAAGAGATTGCCGAGACCCGAGGCGTGCTGATGGGCGAAGACTGCATCTCGCCGTCGCGCCACAGCGCTTTCTCCACGCCGATCGAGATGATGCAGTTCATTGCCCAGCTGCGTGAGCTGTCCGGCGGCAAACCAGTCGGCTTCAAGTTCTGCCTGGGCCACCCGTGGGAGTTCATGGGCATCGCCAAGGCCATGCTGGAAACCGGCATCCTGCCCGACTTCATCGTCGTCGATGGCAAGGAAGGCGGCACCGGCGCCGCACCGGTAGAGTTCACCGACCATATCGGTGTGCCGCTGCGCGAAGGCCTGCTGTTCGTGCACAACACGCTGGTTGGCCTGAACCTGCGTGACAAGATCAAGCTCGGGGCCAGCGGCAAGATCGTCAGCGCCTTCGACATCGCCAGCGTGCTGGCCATTGGTGCTGACTGGGCCAACTCGGCGCGTGGCTTCATGTTCGCCATTGGCTGCATCCAGTCGCAGAGCTGCCACACCAACAAGTGCCCCACCGGCGTGGCCACGCAAGACCCACTGCGCCAGCGCGCTCTGGTGGTGCCAGACAAGGCCCAACGGGTGCTGAACTTCCACCACAACACCTTGCGTGCCCTGGCCGAAATGCTCGCGGCGGCGGGCCTGGACCACCCGGCGCAGCTGGAAGCCAAGCACCTGGTGCGGCGCGTCTCGGCCACCGAGATCAAGCTGTTCTCGCAGATGCATGTGTTCTTGAAACCGGGCGAGTTGCTGACCGGCGAGGTGAACGGGCAGTTCTATTCACGCATGTGGCAACTGGCCCGGGCCGACAGCTTTGAGCCGCACAGCGAAGTGGCTGCCTGATAGAGCCCTGGGGCTGCTGCGCAGCCAGATCGCGACACAAGGCCGCTCCTGCAGAAATACGCGATCTCCTGTAGGAGCGGCCTTGCGCCGCGATGGGCCGCAAAGCGGCCCCAGAGGTTTCAGATCAGGAAGCAGTACTGGCCACACCTTGTACGTCTTTCGGCGCCAGACGGAACGCGTAGTACAGCACGGTCAGCAGCACCAGGAACGCCGGGCCAATGTACAGGGCCACACGGGTATCCTCGAAGTACGCCATCAAGCCAACCACCAGCACCAGGAAACCCAGCGCCAGGTAGGAGCTCAGCGGCCACAGCCACATGCGGTACTTCAGTGCCTTGCGCTCAGCAGTGGAAAGACCGGCACGGAACTTGAGCTGCGCCAGCAGGATCATCACCCAGGTCCAGATTGCACCGAAGGTGGCAATCGACGTTACCCAGACAAACACTTTTTCCGGCACCAGGTAGTTGGCCAGCACGCCCAGCAGTAGCGCGCCGATCGACAGCAGCAGTGCATTGCGCGGTACGCCATTCTTCGAGGTACGGGCAAAGGCGGCAGGGGCCTGGCCGTTTTGTGCCAGGCTGTAGAGCATGCGCCCGGTGCTGAAAATCCCGCCGTTGCACGACGACAGTGCCGCGGTGATGACCACGAAGTTGATGATGCCGGCGGCGGTCTTGATGCCGAGGCGCTCGAAGGTCATGACGAACGGGCTACCCTGGCTGCCAATTTCGTTCCACGGGTAGATCGACAGGATCACGAACAACGCACCGACGTAGAACAGCAGGATGCGCCAGAACACCGAGCCAATGGCCTGTGGGATGGTCTTTTGCGGGTTGCGTGCTTCGCCGGCGGTCAAACCGATCATTTCCACACCCAGGTAGGCGAACATCACCATCTGCAGCGACATCAGCACGCCGGTCACGCCATTCGGCATGAAGCCGCCGTTGCTCCACAGGTTGGAGACACCTACAGCCACACCGTCATTGCCGAAGCCGAAGGCAATGACACCGATGCCGCCAAGGACCATGGCGATGATGGTGACAATCTTGATCAGGGCGAACCAGAACTCGAATTCACCAAAGGCCTTCACCGCTACCAGGTTAACGGCGCCCATGCTACCCAAGGCTGCCAGGGCCCAGATCCAGCGGGGCACGTCGGGGAACCAGATACCCATGTAGATGGCTACTGCAGTAATTTCGGCGACACAGGTCACCAACCAGAGGAACCAGTAGTTCCACCCGGTGAGGAAGCCCGCCAGCGGGCCGAGGTAGTCTTGGGCATAGCGGCTGAACGACCCGGCGACCGGGTTATGCACGGCCATTTCGCCAAGGGCGCGCATGATCACCAGGATGGCCAAGCCACCGATGATGTAGGACAGCATGATGGCAGGGCCGGCCATTTCGATGGCTTTGGCCGAACCGAGGAAAAGACCGACGCCGATACAGGCGCCCAGCGCCATCAGGCGGATGTGCCGTTCGCCCAGTTCACGCTTGAGCGGGCCGCCTTCATTGGCCTGGCCATGGGCAGAGTGGTTGCCGACTGGCATAGCAATACAACCTCATTTTGTTATTGGATTTGACCTTCGTGCAGCACCGGCCAGGCCGATAGGCGTGGCGTCTGCTTGCCAGGCTGGCTTCGTGGGCCGGCCCGTGTGCCGGGGTAGAGCGCCCGGCAGGGCGAAGGGGCCGAGCAGTATAGGAAGACCGTTGCAGGGTTTTTCGCTGTATATACAGGAATAATCAGCAAGTTTTCTCGCCCGTGCAGCGGCCCGGAAAACTGCCCCGGCACCATAGCAACATCTCGGGGTCAAAAAACCCACACCAAAGCCGCATAGCCCTACCCCGCTTTTCTCCACCTCCTACAAATTTTTCACCTCACCCGCTCAACGTCTAAGCTTCAGACAAGCAAGACGAAAACACCTGGCCGGATTGAAGACTATGGGCGCACTGTGGCAATCGGAACCAAGCAGAACGGAAGCACTCGAGATACCTCCGGCCGAGACGCCCCAACCGAAGCCCCCCCGTCAGCGTCGGCTTTGGTGGCGGCTGATCATCCTCATCCTGCTGGTGGCGCTGGTAGCCATCGGCTTCGCTGCGTATGACGAATTCCGCACCTCCGAACTGCAATCGCGCGAGTTCAGCAAACTGGCCGCTACGCTCACCTACTCGCTGGAGCCTGGCCCTAGTGACGCCATTATCTACCCCGGTGAAGGGCCGTTCGACAAACGACTGGGCTACAGCGCCCTGGGCGAATTCCTGCCACGCCTGCTCAAGCGCGACTACCTGATCACTGAGCAGGTGAGGTTCTCCCCTGCGCTGATGAACTACGTCGATCATGGGCTGTTCGCGCCCTATATCGAGAAAATCCAGGCCGGCCTGTCGATCACTGACTGCCGCGGCGACACGCTGTACCAGTACAACTATCCACAGCACCTGTACCCGAACTTTGCCGCAATCCCGCCGGTGATGGTCAACAGCCTGTTGTTCATCGAGAACCGCGACCTGCTCGATACCCAGGACCCGCGCAACAACCCCGCCGTGGACTGGCCACGCTTTGCCAAAGCCGCCTACAGCCAGGTGGCCAAGTACCTGGCTTTGCCTGGTCAGTCTGCGGGCGGCAGCACGTTGGCCACGCAACTGGAAAAGTACCGCCACTCACCGGACGGCCTGACCGTGTCGGGTGCCGAGAAAATCCGACAGATGATTTCTGCCAGCGTGCGCGCCTACCGGGGCGGCCCGGATACCACCGAAGCACGCCAGCGCATCGTGCGCGACTACCTCAACAGTGTGCCGCTGTCGGCCGTGCCCGGGCACGGCGAAGTACACGGCATGGCCGAAGGCTTGCGGGTGTGGTACGGCGCCGACTTCGACCAGGTCAACCTGGCGCTGAATTCCACCGCCACTGACGCCGAAAGCATGGCCACACGCGGCCTTGCCCTGCGCCAGGTGCTGTCGCTGATGATTGCCCAGCGCCGCCCGTCCCACTACCTGTCCAAGGGCCGGGTCGAGCTGGCCGAACTCACCGATTCGCACATCCGCGTGCTCGCCGCAAACAATGTGATAGAGCAGCCACTGGCCGAAGCCGCACTGGCCAGCAAAGCGGTCTATCGAGACTGGGTAGCGCAGCCAACCATCGTGCCGATCGTCACCAACAAGGGCATCAGCCTGGCGCGTAACCGGCTGGCAGCCATGCTCAACCGCCCGCTGTATGATCTCGACCGCCTCGATGTGTCGGCCACCAGTACCCTGCAGGCCGACCTGCAACTGCAGGTCAGCCAGTACCTGAAAAACCTTGCCGACCCCGAGTTTGCCGCGCAGATGGGGCTGATCGGCGAGCGCCTGCTCACCACCAAGACCACCGACCAGGTGAGCTACAGCTTCACCTTGTTTGAGCGCACGGCCGACGGCTCGCGAGTACGGGTGCAGACCGACAGCACCAACCAGCCCTTCGACATCAACGAAGGCAGCAAGCTGGAGCTGGGCTCCACCGCCAAGTTGCGGGTTCTGACCACATACCTGGAGATCATCGCCGAACTGCACGACAAGTACGCCGGCAAGCCCGCTGCCGAGTTGAAGAAGGTCGAAGTCGCCGAACTCGACCGCATTACCCAGTGGTCGCTGGAATGGCTGGCGCAGAACAGCAAGAACCAGAGCCTGGACGCCATGCTCGACGCCGCGCTGGAGCGCAAATACTCCGCCAATACCGGTGAAGCCTTTTTCACAGGCGGCGGCATGCACGTGTTCAACAACTTCCGCAAGGAAGACAACAGCCGCAACCCGACACTCAAGGATGCCCTACGCGAATCGATCAACCTGCCGTTCATCCGCCTGATGCGCGACCTGGTGCGCTACGTGACCTACCAGCAGCCGTACAACCGCGTGCCGCTGCTCAAGGACGACGCCGACCCTCGCCGCCAGGAATACCTGGCCCGCTTCGCCGACAAGGAAGGCACCAACTACCTGATGCGCTTCTGGAAGAAATACCAGCGCAAAACCTCGCAGCAGCGCCTGGACACCTTCCTGGACAGCATGCGCGTGACCCCACAGCGGCTGGCAGCGGTGCACCGCTACCTGTTCCCTGAAGCAGGGCAGGAAACCTTCAATGCCTTCGTACGTGCCCACCTCAAGGGCGACAAGGCTGCCTTGGGCAAGTTGACCGACGGCCGCCTGTCAGAGATGTACGATGCCTATGGCCCCGGTAAATACGACCTGCCCGACCAGGGCTACATTGCCAAGGTCCACCCGCTGGACCTTTGGCTGCTCGGCTACCTGCTGAAGAACCCGAGCTCGACCTTGACCGAAATGGTCAACGCCAGCCGTTTCGAGCGCCAAGAGGTGTACAGCTGGCTGTTCAAGAGCCGCTACCAAGGGGCCCGCGATAGCCGCATCCGCACCATGGTGGAGATCGAAGCCTTCCTCGACATCCACCAGCGCTGGAAGCGCGTTGGCTATCCATTCGACCACCTCGTGCCCTCGCTGGCCACCGCGATCGGCAGTTCGGGCGACCGTCCTGCCGCCCTGTCCGAACTGGTCGGCATCATCCAGAACGACGGCATACGCCTGCCTACCCTGCGCATCGACACCCTGCACTTTGCAGCCAATACACCTTATGAGACCAAGTTGATCACCGACCCGGACCGGGGCGTGCGGATTCTGCCCGTGGAAGTGGCGCGCGCACTGAAAGGCGCCATGTCGCAGGTGGTGGATGCAGGCACGGCGCGGCGTATTTCCGGCAGTTTCAAGCTGCAGGACGGTACACCACTGGTGATGGGGGGCAAGACCGGTACCGGTGACAACCGCATTGAAAGCTTCGGCGCCGGTGGCCGGCTGATTGGCTCGCGCTCGCTGAACCGTACAGCCACCTTTGTGTTCTTCCTTGGCGACAACCACTTCGGCACCCTCACCGCCTTCGTGCCGGGGCGCTCGGCAGAGGCATTCAAATTCACCTCGGCGCTGCCGGTGCAGGTTCTCAAAGGCATGGCCCCGATTCTCATGCCGTACCTGCAGCCGGGCAATCCGAATGAGTGCAAACCGCCGCAGGTGGCCGTGAACACACCGACTGCGGCAGGGAACGTATCGAATGACTAGATGATAATCATCAGCATCCAGAGGCTTGTCTTTAGATATATCTTGAGTAATATCTTACGATATATCGCAAACGACGGAGCCCTGTCCCCATGCGCGAACACACCCCCCATGATCCCTTCGAGCGGCGCCCCGGCCGCGGCGAGCGCGGCCCACGCGTCTTCGCCCCCGGTGACCTCAAGCTGCTGATGCTGGACCTGCTCGCAGACCAGCCCGGCCACGGTTACGACCTTATCCGCCAGATCGAAAACCTGTTCGACGGCAGCTACAGCCCTAGCCCCGGGGTGATCTACCCCACGCTGAATTTTCTAGAAGAGGCCGAGTTGATCAGTGGCCAGGTGCAAGGCAGCAAACGCCTCTATGCCATCACCGACGCCGGGCGCAGCGCCCTGGCCGAGCAGGCTGTCGCCCTGGACGGCGTGCGCATGCGCATCGAGGTCAGCAAACGCGCCCTGCGCGGCCACGACCGCCCGCCAGAAATCCATGAAGCAGTCGGCAACCTGCGCCACGCACTGCACATGCACAGCGGCCGCTGGACACCGGAAGAGATCCAACGGGTCCGCGACTTGCTCAACCATACCGCCAAGGCCATCGCCTCCGGGCCGGCCGAACCTGTCAGGGAGGCTTCCCATGAGTGACACCATCCACCGCGTCAACCACCAGATCCGCCAACGCCGTTTGCAGGTACTGCGGGTCACCGAACTGACCCCACGCATGCGCCGCATCACCCTCGGCGGTGCCGAACTGCAGGGTTTCACCAGCGTGGGCAGTGATGACCATATCAAGCTGCTGTTCGCCGAAACGCCGGAGCAACAGCAGGCCATCGAGGCCCGTAATATGGGCCGGGACGGTGGCGCACGGCCGACCATGCGCGAGTACACGCCACGGCGCATCGACCTGGTGGCCAATGAACTGGACATCGACTTCGTACTGCACGGTGATGGCCCCGCCTCCACCTGGGCCGCCCAGGCCGCGCCTGGGCAAACCCTGGACATCGCTGGGCCACGAGCATCAATGGTGGTGCCGGATATTTTCGACAGCTACCTGCTGATCGGTGACGAAACCGCCATTCCGGCGATTGGTCGGCGGTTGGACGAACTGCCGGCTGGCCGTCAGGTGCTGGCGGTGATCCAGATCGAAGACGAGCAGGAGCGCCAGCCGCTGCCGAGCAAGTCACAAGTCGAAGTCATCTGGGTGCGTCGCCAGCAAGAAGATTTGCTGGAACTGTTGAAGAAGCTGACCTTGCCGCAAGGTCGGTTGTACGGCTGGGTGGCGCTGGAAAAAGCCCTGACCCGCCAGGCCAAGGCGCTATTGCTGGAAAAAGGGGTGCCGGAGGATGCGCTGAAGGCAGCGGCCTACTGGCGTGCCGACGGGACTGCGGACGACGAGTGATCTTGGTTGCCTGCACTGGCCCTATCGCCGGCAAGCCGGCTCCCACCGTTATTGCACAGCCCATGAAGGCTATGGGGTACCTGTAGGAGCTGGCTTGCCGGCGATAGGGCCAGTGCACGCTAAGCGAATCTGTTCGACCCGCGCCACTTATCCAGCCCCAGCAACACCAGCCCTATCCCCCAGAACCCCGCCAGCACCCCCAGGGCATTGAGCATCACCTGCCCATACCCCAGGCTCGCCACATCGATGAACGGATAGGCATACACGCCAATCTCGCTCCCCCGCCACAGCGCGTAGGCGAAGTACACCGCCGGGTAAATCGCCCACACCGCCAAGTGCCAAAGCCTCAGGCTGCCCTTGGGCACCTCCCACCACCAGTACACGGCATAAAGCACCGGCATCACGTCGTGCAGCAACTCGTCCGCCAGCCATTGCCAGCCCTGCGGTTGCCACAAGTGACGCAGCAACAGGCTGTAGGCCAGCGCCACCAGCACGATGCTGGCAGCCACCGCAGTACTCACCGACGGCGACAGGAAAAAACCCCTGACTCGGCCTTCACGACCGAACGCCGCATAACTGACCACCGCCGCCACCAAGGTATTGGTCAGCACGGTGAAATAGCCGAACACGTTGATCAGGCCGCCAATCAGGCTGGCCTGTTCCTGCCAGCGCGCCAGCAGCACCAGGTATACCTGCACGGTCAGGCCGAACCAGCCGAGCACGGCGATGCTGGTCAGCCAGGGGCGACGCGGCATATCAGGCCTGGCGCTGCAGCTTCACGTACAACTGCTCGACCTTTTCCCGCGCCCACGGTGTCTTGCGCAAAAAGGCCAGGCTCGACTTGATGCTGGGGTTGCTCTTGAAGCAACGCACATCGATGCGTTCGGCCAGGCCCTGCCATTGGTAGTGCGCCACCAGCTCGGTGAGGATCTGTTCAAGGGTCTTGCCGTGCAGCGCGTTGTGTTGGGCCGTGCTCATGCTGTGCTCCGTTGGAAAGATGCGCACCTTACACGAGTGTAGTGGCGGGCGGGATCCGTCAAGTCGACAGAAAAACTGCTGGCCAGGCGTAAAACCTCTGTGCTGAAATAGTTATGTTATGTTGTAACACTAAAAAAGTATCTGCCAAGGAACGCCCCATCGCCATGTTGTACCCAACGCTTCGTCTCTCCCCCCTTGCCGTCGCGCTCTGGCTGGCTGCATCGCCCAGCCAGGCCGTGGAACTTGAACCACAGGTAATTACCGCCAATCCGCTGGGCAACCGCCAGCTGACCGCCCCCAGCACCGTGCTCGAAGGCGACAACCTGCTGCAACAACAGCACGGCAGCCTCGGTGAAACCCTGAACAAGCAGCCCGGGGTCGCCTCTACCTGGTTCGGCCCTGGCGCCAGCCGCCCGGTGATCCGTGGCCTGGACGGCGACCGCATCCGCATCCTGCGCAATGGCGTCGGCGCCCTGGATGCCTCATCGCTGTCCTATGACCACGCCGTGCCGCTGGACCCGGTTACCGTCGAGCGCGTCGAGATCGTCCGTGGCCCGGCCGCCCTGCTCTACGGCGGCAACGCCATCGGTGGCGTGGTCAATACCTTCGACAATCGCATCCCGGACGCACCGATCGAAGGCATCCACGGTGCCGGCGAGCTGCGCTACGGTGGCGCCGACACCACCCGCAGCAGCGCCGGCAGATTGGAGGCGGGCAACGGTGCCTTCGCCCTGCATCTCGATGCCAACAGCCGCCAATTCAACGACCTGCGCATCCCCGGCTACGCCCGCAGCGCCAAGGTACGTGACGCCGATGAGCCCGGCAGCAAACACCGCCTGGAAAACAGCGACGGCCGTCAAGATGGCGGTGCCGTCGGTGGCGCCTATCACTGGGATCACGGTTACGCCGGCCTGTCTTATAGCCGCTACGACAGCAATTACGGCTCGGTGGCCGAATCCGGTGTGCGCCTGGACATGAAACAGGACCACTACGCCTTCGCCTCCGAACTGCGTGACCTGGATGGCCCGTTCAGCTCCGTCAAGGTCGATGCTGGCTATACCGACTACGAACACAGCGAGATCGAAGAAGGCGAGGTGCACACCACCTTCAAGAACAAGGGCTACGAAGCCCGTATCGAAGCCCGCCACCAACCGCTCGGGCCGGTGGAGGGGGTGATCGGTGCTCAGGTCAGCCGCAACGAATTTTCCGCCCTGGGCGAAGAGGCTTTTGTCCCACACACCCATACCAACAGCCTCGCGCTGTTCATGCTGGAGCAATGGCAGGCCACACAGCGGCTGAACCTGAGCCTGGGCGCACGCGTGGAGCACACTCGGGTTGACCCTGACGCCAAAGGCAACGAAAACTTCGTCGATGCCGACAGCGCCAGCAGCTTCAACGCCTTCAGCCTGTCATCAGGTGCGGTGTACCAGCTCGACCCGATCTGGTCGCTGGCCGCCAACCTCGGCTACACCGAGCGCGCCCCGACGTTCTACGAGCTGTACGCCAATGGCGCGCACGTGGCCACCGGCGCTTTTGAAGTTGGCGACGCCAGCCTGAACAAGGAAAAGGCCATCTCTGCCGACCTGGCGCTGCGCTTCGACAATGGCACCCACAAAGGCAGTGTCGGGGTGTTCTACAGCCACTTTCGCAACTACATCGGGCTGATCGGCACCGGCAACCTGCGCGAGGGCGGGCATGATCACGACCATGGCGAGGACGACCACGATCACGACCATGACCATGACCATGACCACGACGGTTTCCCGGAATACCAGTACCAGGGCGTGCGGGCGCGCTTTTACGGCATCGAGGCCCAGGACCGCTGGCAACTGGTCGAGAACCGTTACGGCAGCTTCGCGCTGGAGTTGTCTGGTGACTACACCCGGGCCAAGAACCTCGACAGCGGCGAACCGCTGCCACGCATCGCCCCGCTGCGCCTGAACAGCGGCCTGGTGTGGGAACTGGACCGCTGGCAGGCGCGGGTCGATGTCCAGCATGCCGCGTCGCAGCACCGCAAACCGGCCAACGAAACCAGCACCGATGGCTACACCACACTGGGTGCAAGCATTGGCTACCGCTTCGAAGTTGGCCAGAGCCAGTGGTTGGCGTTTGTGCGCGGCGAAAACCTGACCGACCAGACCGTGCGTTATGCCAGCTCGATCCTGCGCGATATCGCGCCGGCGCCGGGGCGTAGTGTCGAAGTGGGGTTGCGTACCACCTTCTGAAATCGCTGGGGCGCTTTGCGCCCCTCTTCAGGCTATTGTTACCCGCTGAACAACAATCCCCTGCGACAATTTGTCTTTTTTTCTTACAACTTCCGCTATATCCTGCCCGCCTGAAGCTGAATCGATTCACTGAAACCATCCTGTCGCCATATCCATTGAAGGGCACGCCCTTCGATGCGCTTGCCGTTTTTTCAATAATCAAAAAGATAGCGCTATCTCATGCTCCAACTGCCCAAAACCTGTTACATCGGCCTTGCCCTCAGCGCCTTGGCGACACCCGCCGCCGCCAGCGAAATGTTCGCCAGCGACTCCCCATGGATGCTCGGTGACTGGGGCGGCACTCGCAGCGAATTGCTGGAAAAAGGCTACGACTTCACCCTCGGCTACACCGGCGAGATGGGCAGCAACCTGCACGGTGGCTTCGACCACGACCGTACCGCTCGCTACAGCGACCAGTTCACCTTTGGCAGCCACCTGGACCTGGACAAGATTTTCGGCTGGCATGACACCGAGTTCCAGCTGACCCTTACCGAGCGCCACGGCGACAACATCAGCAACGACCGCATCAACGATCCTCGCGTCGGCGGCTTCACCTCGGCCCAGGAAGTCTGGGGCCGTGGCGAAACCTGGCGGCTGACGCAGATGTGGATCAAGCAGAAGTACTTCGAGGGTGCGCTGGATGTGAAATTCGGTCGCTTCGGCGAAGGCGAAGATTTCAACAGCTTCCCTTGCGACTTCCAGAACCTGGCCTTTTGCGGCTCGCAGGTAGGCAACTGGGTGGGTGGCATCTGGTACAACTGGCCGGTCAGCCAATGGGCCCTGCGCGTGCGTTACAACCTCAGCGACACGCTTTACACCCAGGTGGGCGTGTTCGAGCAGAACCCCTCCAACCTCGAATCTGGCAACGGCTTCAAGCTCAGCGGCAGCGGCACCCAAGGCGCGGTAATGCCAGTCGAACTGGTATGGACCCCACGTATCCAAGGTTTGAAAGGGGAATATCGCGCTGGCTACTACTACAGTAATGCCAAGGCACAGGATGTTCTCAAGGACAGCAACGGCCAGCCGGCCGCCCTCAGCGGCGCCGCCTACCGCAGCAGTTCGAGCAAGCACGGCATGTGGCTCGGCGCCCAGCAGCAAGTAACCTCGCTGGCATCCGACCAGTCGCGAGGCCTGAGCCTGTTCGCCAACGCCACGGTGCACGACAAGAAGACCAATGCCATCGACAACTATGTGCAGGCAGGACTGGTATACAAAGGGCCTTTCGACGCCCGCGCCAAGGACGACATCGGTTTCGCCCTGGCCCGCGTGCACGTCAACCCCGCCTACCGCAAGAACGCCCGCCTGGCCAACCAGGCCGCAGGGCTCTACGACTATGACAATCCAGGTTTCCTGCCGGTGCAGGACACCGAGTACAGCGCCGAGCTGTACTACGGCATCCACTTGGCCGACTGGCTCACCGTACGCCCCAACCTGCAGTACATCCGCCACCCGGGCGGGGTGTCGCAGGTCGATGGCGCCCTGATCGGTGGCCTGAAGATCCAGAGCAGTTTCTAACCACCCTTTTTTGACCTGACGGAGAACCTACGATGAGCACTGAAGGTGCCAACCAAGGAAGCCGCTGGCTCCCTCGCCTGATCGGCGCGCTGCTGTTGCTGATGGGCCTGGCCCTGCTGGCCGGTGGTATCAAGCTAAGCCAGCTGGGCGGATCGCTGTACTACCTGATTGCCGGTATCGGCTTTGCCCTCTCGGGCATCCTGCTGCTGGCCCAACGCCGCATTGCCTTGGGCCTGTACGGCCTGGTGCTGCTGGGCAGCACTGTATGGGCGCTGCTTGAAGTGGGCCTGGACTGGTGGCAACTGGTGCCACGCCTGGCCATCTGGTTTGCCATCGGCGTGGTGCTGCTGCTGCCGTGGGCACGTCGTCCGTTGATCGGCCCGGCCAGCAAAGCCAACACTGCACTGCTCGGCGTTGCGGTGGTTGCTTCGGGCGCATGTGCGCTGGGCAGCCAGTTCACCCACCCCGGCGAAGTGTTCGGCGAACTGGGCCGCGAAAGCAGCGAAATGGCCAGCGCCGCCCCATCCATGCCTGATGGCGAATGGCAGGCTTACGGCCGCACCGAGCATGGCGACCGTTATTCACCGCTGCGCCAGATCACCCCGCAGAATGCCTACCGCCTGGAAGAAGCCTGGCGCATTCGCACCGGTGACCTGCCGACCGACAACGACCCTGTGGAGCTGACCAACCAGAACACCCCGCTGAAGGTCAACGGCATGCTCTACGCCTGCACCGCACACAGCCGCTTGCTGGCCCTGGACCCGGACACCGGCGCGGAAATCTGGCGTTACGACCCGCAGGTCAAGAGCCCGACCGGCACCTTCAAAGGCTTTGCCCACATGACCTGCCGCGGCGTTTCGTACTATGACGAAAACCGCTATGTCAGCCGCGACGGCAGCCCGGCGCCGAAAATTACCGACGCCGGCCAGGCCGTAGCCCAGGCCTGCCCACGCCGCCTGTACCTGCCTACCGCAGATGCCCGCCTGATTGCCATCAACGCCGACAACGGCAAAGTCTGCGAAGGCTTCGCCAACCAGGGCGTGATCGACCTCACCACCGGCATCGGTCCCTTCACTGCCGGCGGCTACTACTCCACCTCGCCTGCCGCTATCACCCGTGACCTGGTGATCATTGGTGGCCATGTCACCGACAACGAGTCGACCAACGAGCCGTCGGGCGTGATCCGCGCCTACGACGTGCACGACGGCCACCTGGTGTGGAACTGGGACAGCAACAACCCGGATGACACCAAGCCGTTGGCCGCCGGCAAGATGTACAGCCGCAACTCGGCCAATATGTGGTCGATCGCCAGCGTCGACGAAGACCTGGGCATGATCTACCTGCCGTTGGGCAACCAGACCCCGGACCAGTGGGGCGCCGACCGCACCCCGGGCGCCGAGAAGTACAGCGCCGGCGTGGTCGCCCTTGACCTGGCCACCGGCAAGGCCCGCTGGAACTACCAGTTTACCCACCACGACTTGTGGGACATGGACGTGGGCAGCCAGCCGACCTTGGTCCACCTGAAGACTGACGATGGGGTGAAACCCGCGATCATCGTGCCGACCAAGCAAGGCAGCCTGTACGTGCTCGACCGCCGCGACGGTACGCCGATCGTGCCGATTCGCGAAATCCCCACCCCGCAAGGCGCAGTGAAGGGCGACCACACCTCGCCGACCCAGGCCCGCTCCGACCTCAACCTGCTGGGCCCTGAGCTGACCGAACAGGCCATGTGGGGCGCTACGCCATTCGACCAGATGCTGTGCCGCATCCAGTTCCGCGAACTGCGCTACGAAGGCCAGTACACCCCGCCTTCCGAGCAGGGTTCGCTGATCTACCCGGGCAACGTGGGTGTATTCAACTGGGGCAGCGTGTCCGTCGACCCGGTCCGCCAACTGCTGTTCACCTCGCCCAACTACATGGCCTTCGTGTCGAAGATGGTCCCGCGCGAGCAGGTGGCCGAAGGCAGCAAGCGCGAAAGCGAGACCAGCGGCGTGCAGCCGAATACCGGCGCGCCGTACGCGGTCACCATGCACCCGTTCATGTCGCCGCTGGGCGTACCGTGCCAGGCACCGGCCTGGGGCTATGTCGCCGCCATCGACCTGTTCACCAACAAGGTGGTGTGGAAACACAAGAACGGCACCACTCGTGACAGCACCCCGGTACCGATCGGCCTGCCGGTTGGCGTGCCGAGCATGGGCGGTTCGATCGTCACCGCCGGTGGCGTCGGCTTCCTCAGCGGCACCCTGGACCAATACCTGCGCGCTTATGATGTAAACAACGGCAAGGAACTGTGGAGTGCCCGCCTGCCAGCGGGTGGCCAGGCCACGCCGATGACCTACACCGGCAAGGATGGCAAGCAGTATGTGCTGGTAACCGCCGGCGGCCATGGCTCGCTGGGCACCAAAATGGGCGATTACATCATCGCTTACAAATTGGCTGACTAAGTTACCGAGCCCTGCTTGCAGGGCTCATTCCCCTGTACCGGCCTCATCGCCGGCAAGCCAGCTTCCACAGGTATTCCACCGACCTTGAAAATGGTGGGTTACCTGTGGGAGCTGGCTTGCCGGCGATGAGGCCGGTGCAGGCAATCACAGATGAAACCCTCCCCTGGTCCCTTCGTCTACCATTGAAACCGATTCCCCTGCGCCCCATCTAAGCACCATAGCCATTCACGCAGGTGCCCCATGAGCGACCAGCAGGATTTCCCGGAACACCCTGACGAACACAGCGAAGTCGAGCACACCTCCCCGGCCGAACCCGGCCACGCCCTCGCCCTGCCCGGCCAGCAACTGCCGGACAAAGTCTACGTGATCCCGATCCACAACCGCCCGTTCTTCCCGGCCCAGGTACTGCCGGTCATCGTCAATGAAGAACCTTGGGCCGAAACCCTCGACCTGGTGGCCAAGTCACCGGACCACTGCCTGGCGCTGTTCTTCATGGACACCCCGCCGGAAGACCATCGCCATTTCGACACCTCGGCCTTGCCGCAATACGGCACGCTGGTCAAGGTGCACCATGCCAGCCGTGAAAACGGCAAACTGCAGTTCGTCGCCCAGGGCCTGACCCGGGTACGCATCCGCAACTGGCTCAAGCATCACCGCCCACCCTACCTGGTCGAAGTCGAATACCCGCGCCAGTCCGCCGAGCCGACCGACGAGGTCAAGGCTTACGGCATGGCCCTGATCAACGCGATCAAGGAGCTGCTGCCGCTCAACCCGCTGTACAGCGAAGAGCTGAAGAACTACCTCAACCGCTTCAGCCCCAACGACCCGTCACCGCTCACCGACTTCGCCGCCGCGCTGACCTCGGCCACCGGCAACCAGTTGCAGGAAGTACTCGACTGCGTGCCCATGCTAAAGCGCATGGAAAAGGTCCTGCCGATGCTGCGCAAAGAGGTGGAAGTCGCGCGCCTGCAGAACGAGATCTCGGCCGAGGTAAACCGGCAGATCGGCGAACACCAGCGGGAGTTTTTCCTCAAGGAGCAACTCAAGGTCATCCAGCAGGAGCTGGGGCTGACCAAGGACGACCGCAGCGCCGACCTGGAACAGTTCGAACAGCGCCTGGAAGGCAAGACCCTGCCGCCCCAGGCGCGCAAGCGCCTTGATGAAGAGATGGGCAAACTGGCCATTCTCGAAACCGGTTCGCCCGAGTACGCCGTCACCCGCAACTACCTCGAATGGGCCACCGCCCTGCCGTGGGGCGTGTACGGCAAAGACAAGCTCGACCTCAAGCATGCACGCAAAGTCCTTGATCAGCACCATGCCGGCCTCGACGACATCAAGGAACGCATCATCGAATTCCTCGCCGTGGGCGCCTGGAAAGGCGAAATCAGCGGCTCCATCGTGCTGTTGGTGGGCCCGCCCGGGGTGGGCAAGACCAGCATCGGCAAATCCATTGCAGAATCGCTTGGCCGGCCGTTCTATCGTTTCAGCGTTGGCGGCATGCGCGACGAGGCCGAAATCAAGGGCCACCGCCGCACTTACATCGGTGCACAACCCGGCAAGCTGGTACAGGCCCTGAAAGAGGTCGAAGTGATGAACCCGGTCATCATGCTCGACGAGATCGACAAGATGGGCCAAAGCTATCAGGGCGACCCGGCTTCGGCATTGCTGGAAACCCTCGATCCGGAGCAGAACGTCGACTTCCTCGACCACTACCTCGACCTGCGCCTGGACCTGTCCAAGGTGCTGTTCGTGTGCACCGCCAACACCCTCGACTCGATCCCCGGGCCGTTGCTCGACCGCATGGAAGTGATCCGCCTGTCCGGCTACATCACTGAGGAAAAACTGGCCATCGCCAAGCGCCACCTGTGGCCCAAGCAACTGCAAAAAGCTGGCGTTTCCAAGACCAGCCTGAGCATCAGCGACAGCGCCCTGCGCCTGGTTATCGAGGGCTATGCCCGCGAGGCCGGCGTGCGCCAGCTGGAGAAGCAACTGGGCAAACTGGTGCGCAAAGCGGTGGTCAAGCTGATGGAAGACCCCGAAGCCAAGCTGAAGATCGGCACCAAGGACCTGGAGGCCGCACTGGGCATTCCCGTATTCCGCAGTGAGCAGGTACTGGCTGGCAAAGGGGTAATCACCGGCCTGGCCTGGACCAGCATGGGCGGTGCCACGCTGCCGATCGAGGCGACCCGCATCCACACGCTCAACCGCGGCTTCAAGCTGACCGGCAAGCTGGGGGACGTGATGAAGGAATCGGCCGAAATTGCCTACAGCTACGTCAGCTCCAACCTCAAGCAGTTTGGCGGCGATCCTGGCTTCTTCAACGAAGCGTTCATCCACCTGCACGTTCCTGAAGGCGCCACGCCCAAGGACGGCCCGAGTGCCGGCGTCACCATGGCAAGTGCCCTGTTGTCCCTCGCCCGCGATCAGGCACCGAAAAAAGGCGTAGCCATGACGGGCGAGCTCACCCTCACCGGCCAGGTGCTGCCGATTGGCGGGGTACGCGAAAAGGTGATTGCGGCACGGCGGCAGAAGATCTTCGAACTGATCCTGCCCGAGCCTAACCGCGGCGACTTCGAGGAGCTGCCGGACTACCTGCGAGAAGGCCTGACAGTGCATTTCGCCAAGCGCTTTGCCGACGTGGCCAAAGTCCTGTTCTGACCTGTTCCGTCCTCCTCGCGGCTTTAGCCGCGAAGAGGACGGCACCGGGCACACAAAACCCCACCAGCATCGGTTATCCTCAGGCATCGTCAGCCTACGGAGCCAACATGACCGCCCCTCGTCTGCTCGTTCCCCTGAGCTTTAGCCTGCTTTCTGCCTGTGCCCAATACCCCACACAGCCTGTCGAGCTGGATGCCGAAAGTGAATGCCCAACGCGACTGCAGGTAGGCCAGACACTGACGTTGAGCTTGCCCGGCAATCCATCCACCGGCTATCGCTGGCTCGTCAAGAATGCCGCATCAGCTGTGCTGCGCAGCCTCGGCCCGGAGGTCTACAACGCCCCCGATGATCAAGACGTGGTCGGAAGCGCCGGTGTCTCCACCTGGCGCTTCCAGGCTACCAGCACCGGAGATGCCCAGTTGCTACTGGTCTACCAACAGCCATGGGCTGCAGAAGTCGCCCCGGTACAAACCTTCGACTGCAAGATTGTCGTCCGCTGAGGGCAATCAACTGCGGTCATACAGCAGTTGCACCACCTTCAGGTACTCACACAAACCGTCCAGCGCGACTGTGGCAGCTTCCAGATCCATGGTTGCGCTGAGTCTGGCGGCCTGCGCCTGCCACTCAGACTCTACCTTGCGAAGCTCATGTAGCCACCCGTTCTTCAGCGGCACCAAGCCCGACAGCGCCGTGACCGCTTCCAGTTCTTCCCGCGCCGCTTGCAGGGTTCGCTGCACCTGCCGCTGGTCGTCCACTGCAGCCTCGATCTTGCTATCCAGCCGGCCACGGGCTTTGCCCAGGTCGACGAATGTCTTGGCCCCGTCAAGTGCATCAGCATGCCGTGCAAGCTTTTGCGTCACAGCCTTGAACAGGCCGGCGTCGAATTTCGGGTCGGTGATCAATCCCATTATCTGATCGACTTCATCATCGCTCGGGATGAGGCCTTTCAGTGCGCTTGCAACCGAAGGTTTCTCGAACAGCTCGATAGCCTGGACAATATCTGCACGCTGCTGTTGCAGTTGCATCAATCGTTCATCGAATGCGACTGCCTGTACTTGAAGGCCGGCCGTTCGCGCTGCCAACTCTGGCAAGGCGTCGACAAGCGCCGATAGCGAAAACAGCTCCAACCGCAAGTTTTTCCTGGCCAAGTGCGCGTGATGCTGATTCAAACGCTCCAGTACACTGGCGAGCCTGCGCTGCGAAGCGCCGCTGTCCACACCCGGAATAAATCGCCGATCCTCCAGCAATACGATACCGCCTATCAAGCTCTCCTTGAATGCGCGCTCGACAGCCAGCAACAGTGTACACAGTTCATCCAGTTGCTCGCGTGCGGCAGGCAGCACGTTCATTTCCCAACTTCCAATGAGCTGGAATATCTGATCCTGCAGATTTTGCATCTCTACAACATCTGGCGTGACGGTTTGAGTATTGGCAATTTCCATGTCAGGCTTCCTCATACTCGTCAATCAGTTCATTGAACAGCTCTGACAGCGTATGGCACACACTGCCTATTTTGGTCCACGGTTTGATAACCTCCGAAAAATCAAGAACAAAGGATTCAAGCTGGACGACGGTACTCAGTTCTTTGGCTTCATTGACAGAGTTGTCGGCATACGAAGCGAGGAACAACCAAACATCGGCCAACCGCTTGGTCGCCGCCGACAGATCCTTGCACCTGAATTGCAAATCTCTGACCAGCGTCGAAACACGCTCGAAGTCCTTCAAGGCCGGCGCCAGCTTGCCCAGTGCATTGGCCAACTCATCGCGTCTTTCAATCAGCGCATTCTTTGTAGCCCTGATAGCTTCTGCCTTGTTTCCGAATACGCCACCGGTTATCACCAGACCGATCGGCCCCAACAAGATACCGGTGAATGCATAGCCAACATGGGCATCGTACTCAGCCTTCAACTGGTCGACCTGCTCGTCCCACTGATCGAGTTGCTTGCGTTTTTCCAGGATTTCCTCATGGGAAACCTTCTCATCGAAGTGCTTCAACAAGCGTCCCATACGCGGCTTGAGTTCACGCTTGATTTCATTGTTGAACCAGTTGGCACGGCTGTCGACGTCAACGATACGCCGGCGAGTGCATTCAATTTCCTTCACCAGTTCGGAAATGCCGAGCGTCAGCACACTGGCGATCTGTGCTTGTTCATGTTCGCTGAGCGCCGAGGTGTACACATCGTCGCCCTCCTCGGCCTTGCGTTTCTTGATCGCCATGAACACGTCGCTGCTTTCAAGGTTTTCCAAAAGGCTACTGCCACGCTGCACCAGGCTTTCGGCAAACATCTCAATTTCAGGCCCCAGCTGTTTTATACTGCGTTCCAGTATGTCCCATTCAGCGGCATGCCGGTGCAGCGCCACGTAAAGCTCATTGACCATCGACGCTTTAATACCGAGGGCGGCGTAATCGACCTCCCTCTCGATTTCCACCTGCGTCCGCGGTAAATGGTTAACGGTATTGACGTACCGCTTAATGCATTTCAAATTATCTGCCGTCAGCAAGCCACCAACTTGCTGACCACCATCGAGCCGGCTTTCAATGAATGAAAAATAGCGTTCTGGCAATATTTTCACTCTGGAAACCAGGTCCAGATCATCGACGGGTAGCTCTTCCTGCACAGTTGCTATATTCATTTCTCAACCCATGAAACCAATGAAGTAAAGGCAGTTGGAGTGTCCACCCGAACCACCCTGAATACATTCACCCGGATAACTTAACGCTGTGGGAAAGTTCACTGCTGCGGGCATGAACGCTCCGACCCTGAAGCATTGCCATGGCAAGATGCGTGGCCATTGGATAAAATGCGCACCCGTTTCACCCTGTATCGAGCCCACCGTGAGCAAACAACCCGACCGCCTTTTCTCGCAGCCCCTGGAGCAGGTGCCCGATTTCGTCTTCAACGAAGACGTGGTGCGCGTGTTCCCGGACATGATCAAGCGTTCGGTGCCCGGTTACCCGACCATCGTCGAAAACCTCGGCGTACTGGCTGCGCGTTTCGCCCAGCCAGGCACCGCTCTGTACGACCTGGGCGCATCGCTGGGCGCCGTCACCCAGTCGCTGCGTCGCCATGTTCGCAGCGACGGCTGCCGGGTGATCGCGGTGGACAATTCCGCCGCCATGGCCGAACGCTGCCGCCAGTACCTCACCGCTCAGGACTCGATGTTCCAGGAGCTATTGCCGGTGCAAGTGCTGGAAGCCGATATCCTTGCCCTGCCCTTCGAGCCTGCCTCGGTAGTGGCGATGAACTTCACCCTGCAATTCATCGCCCCCGACCAACGCCTGGAATTGCTCGGGCGTATTCGCCAGGCGCTGCTGCCGGGGGGTGCGCTGATCCTTTCGGAGAAGCTGCGTTTCGCCGATGAGCAAGAGCAGGACCTGCTCAATGAACTGCACCTGGACTTCAAGCGCGCCAACGGTTACAGCGAACTGGAAATCGCCCAGAAGCGCAGCGCCATCGAAAACGTGATGCGCCCCGATACGCTCCAAGCACACCAGGAGCGCCTGCGCGCCGCCGGTTTCTCCAAAGTGGTGCCGTGGTTCCAATGCCTTAACTTCGCCTCGTTGATAGCCCTGCCATGATCGATCTGTCCCCCCTCGTCCGCCGCCTGGCGGGCACGCCACTGGCGTCCTGGTCGCAAGGCCTGCAAGCACAACTGGAAGCCAAGCTGGAGAAAGGCCACGGCGACCTCGACCGCTGGCGCGGTGCGCTCGATGCCCTGCCTGCCCTGCAACCCAGCGAAATCGACCTGGTCAACGGGCTGCGCCTGGACTGCGATTGCGACGACGCTACCCGCGCGCAGATGCGCCAGGCACTCATGGGCCTGTCGCCCTGGCGAAAAGGGCCGTTCGATCTGTTTGGCGTGCATGTAGACACCGAATGGCATTCGGACTGGAAATGGTCGCGGGTAAGCCCGCACCTGGACCTCAAGGGCAAACGCGTGCTCGACGTCGGCTGCGGCAACGGCTATTACCAGTGGCGCATGCTCGGTGCCGGCGCCGACATGGTAATTGGTGTCGACCCCAACTGGTTGTTCTTCTGCCAGTTCCAGGCCGTGCAGCAGTACCTGCCGGAGCTGCCAGCCTGGCACCTGCCCTTCGCCCTTGAAGAACTGCCTGCAAACCTGGAAGGCTTCGATACCGTGTTTTCCATGGGCGTGTTCTATCACCGGCGCTCACCCATCGAGCACGTGCTGGCGCTCAAGGACTGCCTGGTCAAAGGAGGCGAGCTGGTTTTGGAAACATTGGTAATCGAAGGTGACGAAAACCAGGTGCTGGTACCGGAGGACCGCTATGCACAGATGCGCAACGTCTGGTATCTGCCGTCGGTACCCGCCCTGGCGCGCTGGTTGCGCCGTGCCGGCTTCAGCGATGTGCGTTGCGTCGATGTGAGCGTTACCAGCGTCGAGGAGCAGCGCAGCACCGAGTGGATGCGCTACCAGTCGCTGGGCGACTTCCTCGACCCGAACGACCACAGCAAGACCATCGAAGGCCTGCCTGCCCCCCGCCGCGCCACCCTGCTGGCGCGCAAATAAAAAAGGCGCCCGGTCGGGCGCCTGAATCCACCTGCGGCGAGGAGCTGTCGCGGCGCAGGTGTTGTGACCTCAATCCTTGGCCACCTCGCGGGCCTTCTCTTGCGCCTTTCGTTCGCGTTCGGCGACGGCCTGTTGTTTGTCGCCGTGCAAGCGCTGCTGGTCTTCGCGGAAGGCTTGCCAGAACTGCTTCGAGCGCTCCGCACCGCCCTCGGCATAGACACTGGCACTGCCCAGGGCAAGGGCGGCCAACAGCAGGTATTTGGTCAGGTTCATCGTGTTTGCCTCGTGGTAACCGATCAGACACGGCCATCCTACCGAGGGGCAGCTAACAGCAAGGTGAGGCGGGGATTACAGTCCTGCAATCTGGCCTTGTGTTGCCTACCAGGGCCCTGGCCTACAGCCAGATAACAGCAGAATGACAAATCCGTTATCTGCACCGCAGGCCTTTTCTCATGCCGTAACATCCTGGTTCTTGACCCTGATGTCACTACAGGGTCGAGAATTGCCCCCTTTCATCACACCGAGCACCCCATGCGCCTACTGATCATCGAGGACGAGCTGCGTACCGCCGATTACCTGCAACAAGGCCTGCGTGAAAACGGCTACGTGGTCGACTGCGCCCACACCGGCACCGACGGCCTGCACCTGGCCCGCCAACAGCCCTATGACCTGGTCATCCTCGATGTCAACCTACCTGAAATCGATGGCTGGACCGTGCTGCAGCGGCTGCGAGCCGAATCGGCCACGCGCATCATGATGCTTACCGCCCACGGTCGCCTGGCCGACCGGGTCAAAGGCCTGGACCTGGGCGCTGACGACTACCTGCTCAAGCCGTTCGAATTCCCTGAACTTCTGGCGCGCATCCGCAGCCTGCTGCGGCGTAACGACCAGCAACTGCAGCCCAGCACCCTGCGCGTCGCCGACCTGGAACTGGACCCTGGCCGGCACCGCGCCTACCGCGCCGGGCAACGCATCGACCTGACCGCCAAGGAGTTCGCCCTGCTGCACCTGCTGATGCGCCAGACTGGCGAAGTGCTTTCGCGCACTCAGATCATCTCCTTGGTATGGGACATGAATTTCGACTGCGACACCAACGTGGTCGAGGTTTCGATCCGCCGCCTGCGGGCGAAGATCGACGACCCGTTCGACAACAAGCTCATCCATACCCTGCGCGGCGTAGGCTATGTCCTTGAGGCCCGCGTTTGAAAAACGCGAGCCTGTCGTTGCGCCTGGGCCTGAGCGTGACACTGATGGGCGCCGCGCTGGTGCTGCTGCTGGCCTGCCTGGCCGTGTTCGCCCTGGATCACGAACTGGACAGCCGCGCACGCAAGGATCTGGCGCGCAAGATGCTGCAGGTCGAGCACAACCTGCGCGTCGATCTGCGCAGCGAGGACCTGGGCAGTCGCGCCCATCCACTGCTCGACCTGGTCATGGGGCATGACAACCTCAGCCTCAGCGTACTGGCCCTGGAAGGCCGCCACCCGCACCTGCTCAGCCTGGGCCCGGCCCTGGAGTCGCGGGTGAGCGAGTTGCACACCGATGCCCGCCTGGCCTTTCACGCATGGCGCGACAGCAGCGGCAACCAGTTCCTCACCGTGACCCGGCAGATGCGCCTGCGCGACAACACGCCAGTGAAGGTGATGATGTCGCTCAACCGCGCCGACGACAACGCCCTGCTGCAGGCCTACCTGCATTCGACCTTGCTCGCCTTGCCACTGCTTCTGGTGTTGATCGGCGCGGGTGCCTGGTGGCTGATGCAGCGCGGCCTGAAACCGCTGCGGCGCTTCCGGCGCATTGCCGGGCAAGTGTCGGCCCAAGACCTGCAACACCGCCTGCCGGCTACCGGCCTGCCGCAAGAACTGGCGCAACTGGCCAGTAGCATCAACGTGATGCTCGACCGCCTCGATCAGGGCGTGAGCCAGTTGTCGCAGTTCTCCGACGATCTGGCTCATGAGTTGCGTACCCCGTTGAGCAACCTGATGGGCAAGGCGCAAGTGACCCTGGCCCGTGAGCGGGACAACGCCAACTACCGGGAAGTGCTGGAAGACAGTATCGAGGAGCTGACCCGGCTCAACCGCATCATCAATGACATGCTGTTTCTCGCCCAGGTCAGCCAGCCGCAAACGCAGGTTGCATTGAAACCCTTGGCCTTGGCTGACGAGGCAGCGCGAGTGGTCGAGCTGTTTGCCTTCAGTGCCGAGGTGAAAGCGGTTGAGCTGCGTGTGCAGGGCTGGGGGACGGCGCTGGGGGACCGGCTGATGTTTCAGCGGGCATTGTCGAACCTGTTGAGCAATGCCATCCGGCACAGCCCTGAGGGTGAGCGAGTCGAGTTGCGGATTGAACGTTCAGGCAGCGAAGTATGGCTTTCGGTAGAGAACCAGGGGCCTGGCATTGCTACAGAACACCAGTCGCGCTTGTTCGAGCGGTTTTACCGGGTGGGCCCGGGGCGTTCGCGGCTGGAGGGCGGAACCGGGTTGGGGTTGGCAATCGTGAAGTCGATCATGCAGCTGCATGGCGGGCGGGTCGAAGTGAACAGCAGCCCCCTTGGGCCTACCCGCTTCACTCTGGTGTTTCCTGCCGAATAATCGATTGCCTGTTCTGGCCCTTTCGCGGGTTTACCCGCGAAAGGGCCAGAACAGGCAACCAAACTCTCAGCGCGAAGCCGCCACGATCAGTGCCTTCATCTCGGCCACTGCGGCTTTGAAGCCTACAAACAAGGCATGCGCCACCAGCGCATGGCCGATGTTCAGTTCATTGATGCCCTTGATCGCCGCCACCGCCTCGACGTTGTGGTAATGCAGCCCGTGGCCAGCATTGACGATCAACCCCTGCCCCACGCCAAACGCAACGCCATCGACGATACGCTTGAGCTCCTCGGCCACTTCGGTGGGGGTTTCGGCATCGGCATAACGCCCAGTATGCAGCTCGATGGCCGGCGCCCCCACCCGGCGAGAGGCCTCGATCTGGCGCTCGTCAGCATCGATGAACAACGACACTTCGGCACCGGTGCGGGCAAGACGCTCCACTGCCGCCTTGATCCGTGCCTCCTGCCCCGCCACGTCCAGGCCACCTTCGGTGGTCAGTTCCTGACGGGTTTCAGGCACCAGGCAGATGTGCGCCGGGCGGATCTTTTCGGCAAAGGCCATCATTTCTTCGGTGACGCCCATTTCGAAGTTCATGCGGGTCTGCAGCACATCCTTGAGCAGCAGCACATCGCGCTCCTGGATATGCCGACGGTCTTCACGCAGGTGCACGGTGATGCCATCGGCGCCCGCTTCCTCGGCATCCAGGGCAGCCTTGACCGGATCAGGGTAACGCGTGCCCCGGGCCTGGCGCAGGGTCGCCACGTGGTCGATGTTTACGCCGAGAAGCATGCGGTTGCTGTGAGTCACGAAAGGCTCTCCTGAAGGTTTAGCCCCACAGCATACGTCGTGATCAGCGCTTGCGAAACAGTTCCCGGCTGACCAACGGTTTTGCGCCCAGATGAACCGCCAGGGCCTGGCGCATCAGGCGCTTGGCCGCGAGCAAAGCGCCTGCGGTGTCCCAGTCGGCGTCGGCCAGGGCCAATAGCTCGATGCCGCGGAACAGGCCGGGTTGCACCCATTCGACCCGCTCCAGGCCGGCATCCACACGCAAGCGGTACAGCCCGTCGGCCGCGATGGGTTGATCGTTGACGTCATGATTCAAGGAGAACGCATAACCCAGTTCGTCCAGCAGCCGCCATTCGAACGAGCGCAGCAGCGGCTCCAGCGGGCGCCCGGCGGCCAAGGCCTGCAAGGTCAGGGCGTAGTGCTCGAACAGGGCCGGGAATGGCGCTTCGGCGGGCAGCAGGCGCATGAGTAGCTCATTAAGGTACAAGCCGCTGAACAGGGCATCCCCGTGCAGCCAGGCCGCTATGCCGGCGCTGTCCATCCGCCCCACATTCTTCAGCTCGCCACGCCCGCGCAGCTCCACCTCAAGTGGCACGAATGGCCGCACCAGGCTGCCGCCCTTGCCACGCGCGCGCCGCAGTACGGCGCGCACGCGGCCCTGCGGCGTGAACAAGTCCACCAGCGCGCTGGTTTCCTTGTAGGCACGGCTGTGCAGCACGTAGGCTGGCTGGCCGACAGGTTGTTCCATTAGCGTTCACCCAGCCCGTGATTGTGGGAGCGGCCTTGTGTCGCGAAAGGGCCGCAACGCGGCCCCCCGGATTTCAGCATTGCCGCCAAAATGGCTGGGGCTGCTTCGCAGCCCTTTCGCGACGCAAGGCCGCTCCCACAAGGGCCGCCTTGAGCCTTAGAGGTCGCCGTAGCCCAGCGAGCGCAGGGCGCGCTCGTCGTCAGACCAGCCGCCTTTCACCTTGACCCACAGGTTGAGCATGACCTTGGAGTCGAACAGCACTTCCATGTCCTTGCGCGCCTCAGAACCGATACGCTTGATACGCTCGCCCTTGTCGCCAATGATGATTTTCTTCTGGCCGTCGCGCTCGACCAGGATCAGCGCGTGAATATGCAGCACATGGCCCTGCTGCTTGAATTCTTCAATTTCCACGGTGATCTGGTACGGAAGCTCGGCACCCAACTGGCGCATGATCTTCTCGCGCACCAGTTCGGCGGCCAGGAAGCGGCTGCTACGGTCGGTAATCTGGTCTTCGGGGAAGAAGTGATCGTTCTCGGGCAGGTGCTTGGCGATCTGTGCTTCCAGCGCTTCGAGGTTGTGCCCCTGCTGCGCAGAAATCGGCATGACTTCGGCGTTTGGCAGTTGCTCCTGCAGCCACTGCAGGTGCGGGATCAACTCGGCCTTCTCTTCCATGCGGTCGGTCTTGTTGACTGCGATGATCAGCGGGCCGGTCACGTACTGCACGCGCTCCAGCACCAGTTGGTCTTCGTCGGTCCACTTGGTACGGTCGACCACGAAGATCACCACGTCAACGTCCTTGAGGGCCGCCGAGGCGTTGCGGTTCATGTAGCGGTTCAAGGCTTTGTCGTTGGCCTTGTGCATACCGGGGGTGTCAACGTAGATCGCCTGCACATCACCTTCGGTCTTGATACCGAGCATGTTGTGGCGGGTGGTCTGCGGCTTGCGCGAAGTGATCGCCAGCTTCTGCCCCAGGATGTGGTTGAGCAAGGTCGACTTGCCCACGTTGGGGCGGCCGACAATGGCCACGTAGCCGCAGCGAGTCGGGTTGCTATCAGTCATTGCCATTCTCCACGCCCAGGGCGATCAGTGCGGACGCGGCAGCGACTTGCTCGGCAATACGCCGGCTAACGCCCTGACCACGGCTTTTGTTGTTCAGCAGCACGACTTCGCATTCGACGAAGAAGGTACGGCAGTGCGGTTCACCCTGGATATCCACGACTTCGTATCGCGGCAGCTCACAGCTGCGTGATTGCAGGAATTCTTGGAGCCGGGTTTTCGGGTCTTTGTTGGTGTCGACCAGGGTCAGGCCTTCGAACTCGTCGGCCAGCCAGGCCAGTACACGTTCGCGGGCCGTGTCCATGTCAGCGTCCAGGTAAATGGCACCGATCAGTGCCTCCAGGGCGTCGGCCAGGATCGATTCGCGACGGAACCCGCCACTCTTGAGCTCACCCGACCCCAGGCGCAGGTATTCGCCCAGGTCGAAACCACGGGCCAGGCGGGCCAGGGTCTCGCCCTTGACCAAGCGCGCGCGCAGCCGCGACAGCTGGCCTTCGCGTGCCTGAGGGAAGCGCTCGAACAGCGCTTCGCCGGCGACGAAGTTGAGAATGGCGTCACCGAGAAACTCCAGGCGCTCGTTATTGCGCCCGGCATAGCTGCGATGGGTCAGCGCCAGAAGCATCTGGTCCTGATTCTTGAAGGTATAACCGAGCTTTCGCTCCAGATGGGCAAGGGAAGCACTCATGCAACCACCCGTTTGTTGTTCAACGCGTTGTTCAAATCAACATCCTGAAAGACTGTTTGGCTGTGGCCCGCCGCCGTTTGCGACGAATCTCCCGATCCCTGAGAACACAGCCTATGTCAGAAATGCATTCGGCGCTGTCTGCTGGACAGCGCCGAAGGGTATCAATGGATCAGGCCGACCCGCGACAGGTTGGGCAGGTGGCTGAGCTTGGGCTCTGGCCAGCTCATCCACACCGCGAAGGCCTTGCCGACGATGTTCCGGTCCGGAACCATGCCGTGCAGTTCCTTGGGGATGTTCGGGTCATCCCAGTAACGGCTGTCGTTGGAGTTGTCGCGGTTGTCGCCCATCATGAAGTAATGGCCTGCCGGCACGGTCCACTGCTGGTCCGGCGGCATGCGATAACGGCTCATTTCCTTGCGGATCAGGTGTTCGGCCGCGCCGAGTTTTTCCTTGTACAGCTCGGCGCTGCCCAAGGTGCCCGGTTCGGTACCCACCAGTTGTTCGGCAATCGGCTGGCCGTTGACGAACAACCGCTTGTCGTTGGTGTAGCGGATCTGGTCGCCCGGCAGGCCGACCACTCGCTTGATGTAGTTGACGTTCGGGTCGCTCGGATAGCGGAACACCATTACATCACCGCGTTGCGGGTCACCTACCTCGATGACCTTCTTGTCGATCACCGGCAGGCGAATGCCGTACGAGAACTTGTTCACCAGGATGAAGTCGCCCACTTCCAGGGTCGGTTTCATCGACCCCGAAGGAATCTGGAACGGCTCGACCAGGAATGAACGCAGCACCAGCACGATGAACAGCACCGGAAAGAACGATTTGCCGTACTCGACCAGCAACGGCTCCTTGTTCAGGCGCTCGACAACGGCCATCTCGGGCTGGCTGACGCTGCCCTGATAGTTGGCGATTGCCGCACGCCGGCGCGGGGCCAGGAACAGCAGGTCGATCAAGCCCAGCAGACCGCAGACGAAGACGGCGATGACTAGCAACAGCGGGAAATTTAGCGACATAGGACCTAGCTATCCAACCTGAGCACGGCGAGGAAGGCTTCCTGTGGAATTTCCACGTTGCCGACCTGTTTCATGCGTTTCTTACCGGCCTTCTGCTTCTCCAGCAGTTTCTTCTTACGGCTGACGTCACCACCGTAGCACTTGGCCAGTACGTTCTTTCTGAGCGCCTTGACGGTTGTCCGCGCGATGATCTGGCCGCCAATGGCTGCCTGAATCGCCACATCGAACATCTGCCGAGGGATCAGTTCCTTCATCTTCTCGGTCAACGCACGGCCTTTGTAGGCCGCGTTGTCGCGGTGCACGATCAATGCCAGGGCATCGACCTTGTCGCCATTGATCAGTACGTCCAGTTTGACCAGGTTGGCCGACTGGTAGCGATCAAAATGATAATCCAGCGAAGCATAGCCGCGGCTGGTGGACTTGAGACGGTCGAAGAAGTCCAGGACCACTTCGTTCATCGGCATGTCGTAACGCACCTGCACCTGGCTGCCGAGGAACTGCATGTCGCGCTGCACGCCACGCTTCTCGATGCACAGGGTGATGACGTTACCCAGGTGCTCCTGCGGCACCAGAATGGTCGCGGTGACGATCGGCTCGCGGAAGTCGGTCACTGACGAGACGTCCGGCAGCTTTGACGGGTTATCGACGATGATGGTTTCACCGGTCTTGAGCTCGAGCTCATAGATCACGCTCGGTGCTGTGGTGATCAGGTCCAGGTCGTATTCGCGCTCAAGGCGCTCCTGGATGATCTCCATGTGCAGCATGCCGAGGAAACCGCAACGGAAGCCGAAGCCCAGGGCGTCGGAGCTTTCCGGCATGTACTGCAGCGACGAGTCGTTGAGGGTGAGCTTCTGCAATGCGTCGCGGAAGTCTTCGAAGTCGTCAGAGCTGACCGGGAACAGGCCGGCGTAAACCTGCGGCTGGATTTTCTTGAAGCCCGCCAGCACTTCGACCTCGGGGGTCGAGGACAAGGTCAGGGTGTCACCCACCGGCGCACCGTGAATGTCTTTGATGCTGGCGATGATGAAGCCTACTTCGCCGGCTTTCAGATCAGCGGTCTGGGTGTGTTTTGGAGTGAACACCCCCACGCTGTCGACCAGGTGCACCTTGCCGGTGGACTTGACCAGAATCTTGTCGCCTTTCTTGACGCGGCCCTGGCGCACCCGCACCAGCGAGACCACGCCCAGGTAGTTGTCGAACCAGGAGTCGATGATCAACGCCTGCAAAGGTGCGTCGATCTCGCCTTCGGGCGCGGGGATGGTGTGCACCAGGCGCTCGAGAACCTCGTCCACGCCCATGCCGCTCTTGGCGCTGCAAGCCACGGCGTCGGTGGCGTCGATGCCGATGATCTTCTCGATCTCGTCCTTGACGCGGTCCGGGTCGGCCTGGGGCAGGTCCATCTTGTTCAGCACTGGCATGACTTCCAGGCCCTGCTCGATGGCGGTGTAGCAGTTGGCCACGGACTGGGCTTCAACACCCTGGCCGGCGTCAACCACCAGCAGTGCGCCTTCACAGGCTGCCAGCGAGCGCGAGACTTCGTAGGTGAAGTCGACGTGGCCGGGGGTGTCGATGAAGTTCAGCTGGTAGGTCTTGCCGTCTTGCGCCTTGTAGTGAAGCGTCACGCTGTGGGCTTTGATGGTAATCCCGCGTTCGCGCTCCAGGTCCATGGAATCAAGCACCTGGGCTTCCATTTCGCGTGCCGACAGGCCACCGCACATCTGGATGAAACGGTCGGCCAGCGTCGACTTGCCATGGTCGATGTGGGCGATGATGGAGAAATTGCGGATATGACTCAAATCACTCACGGGTCAACACTCGAAAAGGCTGCGAGCCGGGACGCCCGCCGAAAAATAGCCGGGAATTGTACCTCAAGCAGCAGGGATATGGGAGATTCCTCTATCGGGCTGTGCAGCGCTTTGGCGTCTGCAATTGTGAATTTTCATGAAAAAGGGCAGCCGTAGCTGCCCTTTCCTGCCTGCAAATCCGCTTATTCAGCGAGCTTGAAGGTGATGAAGCTGGCACGCCCCTGACGCAGCACGCGCATGGACACCGAGCGGTTCTTCGGCAGTTCCTTGGCGATTTCGGTGAATTCCTTGGCCGAACCGATGGCCTGGTTGTTCAGGTGGCTGATGACGTCACCCGGGCGCAGGCCGATCATCGCTGCAGGGCCATCCTGCACTTCCTTGATAACCACGCCGCCCTTGAGTTCGAGGGACTTTTTCTGCTCGGCGGTCAGGTCAGCCACCGATACGCCCAGACGGTTGCTGCTGCGCTCGGCGCTGCCTTCGGCGCCGGCACCGGTACCGATGTCGGCATCGTCATCCGGCATGGCGCCCACACCGACGTCCAGGGTCTGGCGCTTGCCGTTGCGGATGATCTCCAGCTTGGCCTTCTCACCGTCCTTGAGGCTACCGACCAGGTGTGGCAAGTCGGCCGACATGACGATCGGCTGACCGTTCATGCTCAGGATCACGTCACCCACCTGCAGGCCACCTTTGGCTGCCGGGCCGTTTTCCAGCACTTGGGCCACCAGCGCACCCGCTGGTTTATCCAGGCCGAAGGATTCAGCCAGGTCCTTGTTGACCTCTTGAATCACCACACCCAGCCAGCCGCGGCTGACCTTGCCATCTTTCTTCAGCTGATTGGACACATCGAGCGCCACATCGATCGGGATGGCGAACGACAGGCCCATGAAGCCGCCAGAACGGGTGAAGATCTGCGAGTTGATACCCACCACTTCGCCCTTCATGTTGAACAGCGGGCCGCCCGAGTTACCCGGGTTGATGGCGACGTCGGTCTGGATGAACGGGACGTAGGTCTCATTAGGCAGCGTACGGCCCTTGGCACTGACGATACCTTTGGTCACCGAATGGTCGAAGCCGAACGGCGAACCAATGGCCAGCACCCACTCGCCCACCTTGAGCTTCTCGGAATCACCCAGCTTCACGATCGGCAGGTTCTTGCCTTCGACTTTCAGCAGGGCCACGTCGGTGCGCGGGTCGGTGCCGACCAGCTTGGCCTGCAGCTCGCTGCGGTCCGACAGGCGGACGATGATTTCGTCGGCGTCGGCCACCACGTGGTTGTTGGTCAGCACGTAACCATCGCTGGAAATGATGAAGCCCGAACCCAGCGATTGCGCCTCGCGCTGGCGGTCGCCACGCGGCGAACGCGGCTGCTGCGGCATGTTGCGCTCAAAGAACTCGCGGAACATCGGCGGCAGGCCTTCCAGGTCCGGCATCTGCCCCGCGGCGATACGACGATCTGGCAGCTTCTGCTTGGTACTGATGTTGACCACGGCGGGCGAGGCCTGCTCGACCAGCGTGGTGAAGTCCGGCAAGGCTTCCTCGGCCTGGGCGGTGAGCACCTGGCCGAGCATGAGCACAGCGGCGAACATCGATAGGTAGGATTTCAAGCGTGGTGTAGACATACGGCTCCCGTCACAACGAGCGGTAGTTTAGAAAGGCCCCTGCACAATGCAGGAAAGGCCAGGCTCCTAGAAGCCTGACCTATAGAAAATTTGCCAGTAGATTGCAAATGACAATGCTTTAATTTCATTTCAGGCGCATATCCGTTCGCCTTGGCATGGCCCTCAAAAGCGCGCCATTACTGGCGCGCCTGGGCATCCTGGGGCCGCATCGACAACGCGACGCGTTCTGCCGTACCCAGCGGAATTTCGCCAACTACGGTGACCATCACCTTGCCTTTGGGGGTGTTAAGCCGTCGCGAAACCGCCGAGGTCGGGCCAAGCTGGGTACGCACATCGGTCCCGGTATCGTCCTTCACGGGTTCAAGGAACACCGAGAAGCGCGCCAACCCATCGTCGTACATCAGGCTACTGACCGTGCTGTCATGTTTGGGATCACGCCGTACCGAGCTGTTGACAAGCTCGAACCCTGGCGGGAGCCAGTCCGAGCGCCAGCCAGCGACGCTGTCGTTGCTGACAGAGGCAACACGCTGCACCGGCTTGCATGAAGCACTGGGGCGCAGGTCATCGTCGACAGGCGGTTCGTCGGTATCGAGGCGCGTCATCTGGAAGCGCTCCAGCAACTGCCCTTTGTCGTTGAGCATCAACGAACGCAGTGGCAGGCCGGTGGCGCGGTCCAGATGCAATTCGAAGGCATAGCGGTGCTGGTCGCGAGGAGTGAGGGTCAAGATCACGGCATCGCGCCCGGCCACCCGTGACTTGCCTGCAACGCTCAAATCGTACCAGCCCATCAGTTTCAGCGGATCAAGCACACGCTGCGCAGCGTCCGTAGGGGCGGTCACTCCGCTGACCAAGGCCCCACTGACACACTGCACCTTGCCATCCACGCGCAGTATTTCCTGGGCGGCGCCATCAAGCTGTAGCAACCGCTCGCTGACTTTGCCGTCCTGGACCCTGTGCCAGATATCGTGGGAAGAGAAGCTACCGTTGCGTTCGTAGACGAACGAGCCCTGGTAACTTTGCTTTTTCTCGGCCAGTGCCAGCTTGTTCAGCCACTCGTTCGCCTCGGGCGATGAGTTGGCTGCCAATACCGGCACCGTCATGCAGCTGCCAATCAGCAGCGACAGAAGAGGTAGCGCGCGCATGATCCTCCTTATTTAGCGGGGTTTTCCATGCTGGCGGCACGGGCATACGGCAGGGCAGTTTCAGTACCCTTGAGCGCGGACTCCTGTGCATGCTGGCGCAGATAGCCCGGCAGACGCTGATCCCAGCCGGCCTGGTTTTGCAGCACGCCGTTAGCCATCGGCCCGGTCGGTTGCTCACTGCTTTCACTATAGCCTGCCAAAACAGCAGGGCCCTGAGTTTGTGGCATGCTCAGGCCTTGTTGCGCAGGCTGCTGCGCAGCCAGCTCGGCGCCGGTGATTTCATCCTGGTTGTACATCCGCACGCCTGCCAGCACCGCAACGGTGACCGAGGCGGCAACCGCCAGACGAGCGACGCTGCGCCATGGCCCCTTGTTGACCTTGGCCGGTACGGCTTCGTCAGCCAGCGCCGCAGACACCGCCGAGGCGATATCCAGGTTGGGCAGCAGCAGCTCCTTGTGCATGGCTGCACGGGCTACCTGGTAACGCGACCAGGTGGCACGGGTTTCAGCATCGTCTACGGCGCTCAGCACCCGACGCAGTTCCAGTTCGTCCGCTTCGTTATCCATTACCGCGGACAGCGATTCCTGCAAAGCTTCACGACTCATGGCGGTTCCTCTCTTGGCTGTCGCCGCTGTCTCAGGTTTCCTGCAACAACGGCTGCAGGGCTTTGTCTATGGCCTCCCGAGCGCGGAAGATTCGAGAGCGCACGGTACCCACCGGACATTGCATGACACTGGCAATGTCTTCGTAACTCAGCCCGTCAAACTCGCGCAGGGTCAATGCCGTACGCAGGTCTTCGGGCAGTTGCTGGATGGTGCGATGGACAGTGCCTTCGATTTCATCCCGCAACAACGAGCGCTCTGGGGACTCGAGATCCTTGAGGCCATGATCGCCGTCGTAAAACTCCGCATCCTCAGAGCTCACATCACTGTCTGGTGGCCGTCTTCCACGGGACACCAGGTAGTTCTTCGCCGTGTTGATGGCGATGCGGTACAGCCAGGTATAAAACGCACTGTCACCGCGGAAATTGCCAAGCGCACGATAGGCCTTGATAAAGGCTTCCTGTGCGACATCCTGGGCCTCGTGGGTATCGTGAACGAACCGCACGATCAACCCGAGAATCTTGTGCTGATACTTCAGCACCAACAGATCGAAAGCTCGCCTGTCACCACGCTGAACGCGCTCGACAAGCTGCTGATCCTCTTCCTGGGTTAGCATGAACACTCCTCAGTGAACTCGAAGGAGCGTTGCAACAGCCATCGATCAGGCTTGCAACCATAGACTCGGGCTTTTCGCAAAAGTTCTCCCCTCCAAGCAAGTTTCCTGCAGCCCTTGGTCGGCTTGCACGGAAGACGCGGCGCGGGCACGGCCGGCTACGTCGATAATCAGGTTTCGAATACGCAGGGACAACCCGAACAGGTCTTGCCGCCCCGCGTCGCCTCGACAAATTGTGACGTGCGGGCAACCTTCATAGGATTTCCGGCCATGTCGGAAAGTTCCCACAAAGGTTGCCGCGCGCCTCGGTAAGTGGCCAAGTGGCATGGAAATTGGCCACCTCGGGCTGCTATAAAGGCAACCTGGCCAAGTTTAACGATAGTTTCACAATGCCATCTGCGCGTGACTATTGTGCCGCGCCCCCTCTAAAGATTACTAGTGTCCCGACATGAGCCAACAATTCCAACATGATGTCCTGGTGATCGGCAGCGGTGCCGCCGGTCTCAGCCTGGCACTGAACCTCCCCAGCCACCTGCGTGTTGCCGTCCTCAGCAAGGGCGACCTGGCCAACGGCTCGACCTTCTGGGCCCAGGGCGGGGTCGCGGCAGTACTGGACAACACCGATACCGTGCAGTCGCATGTCGAGGACACCCTCAATGCCGGCGGCGGTCTGTGCCATGAAGAGGCGGTGCGTTTCACCGTCGAACACAGCCGCGAAGCGATCCAGTGGCTGATCGAGCAAGGTGTGCCCTTTACCCGCGACGAGCACTCCAGCGTTGACGATGGAGGCTTCGAGTTCCACCTCACCCGCGAGGGCGGCCATAGCCATCGGCGTATCATCCACGCCGCCGACGCCACTGGCGCAGCCATTTTCACCACGCTGCTGGAACAGGCCCGCCGGCGCCCGAACATCCAGTTGCTGGAGCAGCGCGTGGCGGTCGACCTGATCACCGAACGTCGCCTGGGCCTGCCGGGCGAGCGCTGCCTGGGCGCCTACGTGCTCGACCGCAACACCGGTGAGGTGGACACCTTCGGCGCGCGCTTCACCGTACTGGCCACCGGCGGTGCAGCAAAGGTCTACCTGTACACCAGCAACCCCGATGGCGCCTGTGGTGATGGCATCGCCATGGCCTGGCGTGCGGGCTGCCGGGTGGCGAACCTGGAATTCAACCAGTTTCATCCGACCTGCCTGTATCACCCACAGGCCAAAAGCTTCCTGATTACCGAAGCCCTGCGCGGTGAAGGTGCGCTGCTGCGCCTGCCCAATGGCGAGCGCTTCATGCCACGCTTCGACCCGCGCGAAGAGCTTGCCCCGCGCGACATTGTGGCCCGCGCCATCGACCACGAGATGAAACGCCTGGGCGTGGACTGCGTGTACCTGGACATTACCCACAAGCCGGCCGATTTCATCATGGGCCACTTCCCCACCGTGTACGAACGCTGCCTGGCCTTTGGCATCGATATCACCCGCCAGCCGATCCCGGTCGTACCGGCGGCGCACTACACCTGCGGCGGGGTGATGGTCGACGACCGCGGTCACACAGACGTGCCAGGGTTGTACGCCATCGGCGAAACCAGCTTCACCGGCCTGCACGGCGCCAACCGTATGGCCAGCAACTCGCTGCTGGAATGCTTTGTCTATGGCCGCGCCGCCGCTGCCGACATCCAGGCGCACCTTGAACACGTGACAATGCCCAAGGCCCTGCCAGGGTGGGATGCCAGCCAGGTCACCGACTCGGACGAGGATGTGATCATCGCGCACAACTGGGATGAGCTGCGGCGGTTCATGTGGGACTACGTGGGTATTGTGCGCACCAGCAAGCGCCTGCAGCGGGCCCAACACCGCATTCGCCTGCTGCTGGACGAAATCGACGAGTTCTACAGCAACTACAAGGTCAGCCGCGACCTGATCGAACTGCGCAACCTGGCGCAGGTGGCCGAACTGATGATTCTGTCAGCCATGCAGCGCAAGGAAAGCCGTGGGTTGCATTACACACTGGATTACCCGGGGATGCTGGACGAGGCCAAGGACACCATCCTCAGCCCACTCTGAAATGTGCAGCGTGTGTGAGATCGAGCGCCGCCCGCGCGGCGCATCGCGAGCTGCGCTCGGTCTCCCGGGCTCTGAACCTGCCACGGCGAACACCTCTCGGCCCTACCCCACCGCTGTCGTTGCCCAGCGCCGTCGGCTGAACTTCAACCGCACCCGCAGGCGCCGATGCTCATCCCCCCCCAGCGCATCCTGCGGTATGCACTGGCTCTGCCCCATCCATCGCCCCGCCCGCTCAAAGCGCAACACCACCAGCCGCGGCAACGCCACGCTGTCCCGGCACAACCGCACCGGTTGCCAGCCACGGGCACGGCAGAACACCTGCCAGCCGCGCACATCACGGCGCAGCCCAACAACGGCATGCTCATGGGTTAACAGGATTCGTCGGGGAATGGCCCAGCCAGCGTGGGCGATACAGGCGGCGACAACAGAAAAGGAAAGCCAATCAGGCAACGGGCTCGCCCACACGGCAAGCCACGCCAGCACCTGGCAACCCAGGTAGGCCGCTAGCAGCAGGCGCGAGCCTTGCCAGCGGCACTCGAAACACTCACTTGGGCTGGACACGGTCCAGGATGATGCGGACCATGCGTTGCAGCTCCGGGTCTTCGGACTCGGTGCGCTCCATGAACCAGCCGAACATGTCCTGGTCCTCGCAGCTCAACAGACGCACGTACAGTTGGCGATCGGTCTCGTTGAGGGTGGAGTAGACTTCCTGGGTGAAAGGCACCAGCAGTACGTCCAGTTCCAGCATGCCGCGGCGGCTATGCCAGAAAAGCCGGTTGAGTTCAGTTTGTTCGACCATGGGGCCCTCCTCGAATGGCCCGCCAGTATACAGGCAGGCGAGCATGGCGACACCGGGCGTTGGTCTAGTCACCTACCTATTTTGTTACCGGCGTTCTATGATGGCCGCCAGTCTTTAAGCCACCGCGATGACCCATGGCCGATTCCGCTTTCTTCTGCCCCCTGTCCCACGAGGGCATCCTCGCCGTCCGCGGCTCCGATGCAGGCAAGTTCCTGCAAGGCCAGCTGACCTGCAACATCACCTACCTCAGCCAGGAACATTCCAGCCTCGGCGCCCGCTGCATGGTCAAGGGGCGCATGCAGTCGAGCTTTCGCATCTTGCCCGAAGGCAACGGTTACCTGCTGGCCATGGCCAGCGAACTGCTAGAGGCGCAACTGGCCGACCTGAAAAAGTACGCTGTGTTCTCCAAGGCCACGCTGACCGACGAAAGCGCCGCCTGGGCACGCTTCGGGCTGCAAGGCGGTGACGCTGCGCTACAGGCGCTTGGGCTCGACGTGCCTGCAAACGCCGGCAGTACCGTGCGCCATGAAGGCCTGATCGCCATTGCCGTGTCCGCAGGACGTGTGGAGTTGTGGGTACCGGCGGACAATGCCGACACGGTACGCCAGGCCCTCGCCAGCGCCCTGCCTGAAGGCAGCCTCAACGAATGGCTGCTAGGCCAGATTCGTGCCGGTATCGGCCAGGTCATGGGACCGACCCGTGAGCTGTTCATCCCGCAGATGATCAACCTGCAGGCCGTCGACGGCGTCAGCTTCAAGAAAGGCTGCTACACCGGTCAGGAAATCGTCGCCCGCATGCAGTACCTGGGCAAGCTCAAGCGCCGCCAGTACCGACTGGCACTGGACCAGCAGGCCATCCCGGCCCCGGGTGCCGCGATCTTCTCGCCCACCCACGGCTCGGCGGTCGGTGAAGTAGTCATTGCCGCCGGCAACGGTGCTGGCTGCGAACTGCTCGCGGTGCTCAGCGCCGACGCGGTGGAAGACGACAACCTGCACCTGGGCAGCCTCGAAGGCCCACGCCTGCAGGTGCTGACCCTGCCTTACGAACTGGACCGCGACCGGGAAATCCAGCGCTGACCAGCCTGCCCCGCCCCCGTGGCGGGGCCGCACCACCACTGCGGTAGACACGTCAATGAACAAGCTGGCCGAGATGGTTCAAGCACAGTTGCTCGATGCCATCGAAAAGGATGACCTGGTCCTGCCAACCCTGCCCGAGGTTGCCTTGAGCATCCGCGAGGCAGCGGAAGACAGCGAGATCAGCGTAGCGGCCCTGAGCAAGGTGATTGGTCGGGATGCGGCCCTTTCAGCGCGCCTGATCAAGGTAGTCAACAGCCCACTGCTGCGTGCGGCGGTCGAGGTGACCGACCTGCATACCGCCATCACGCGACTGGGCATCAACTACAGCTGCAACCTGGCCATTGGTTTGGTGATCGAGCAGATTTTCCATGCACGCTCACCGGCGGTTGAACAGAAGCTTCGCGAGATCTGGACCAACAGCCTGGAAGTGGCAGGCATCAGCTACGAAATTTGTCGCCGCTATACCCAGCTCAAGCCTGAACAGGCCACCTTGGGCGGGCTGGTCAACCAGATCGGTGCGCTGCCAGTGCTGATCTATGCCGAAGAGCACAACGAGCTGTTGTCCGACCCGGTTTGCCTGCATTACGTGATCGAGCAGATCCAGCCGGTACTGGGGGACAAGATTCTCAAGGCCTGGGAGTTTCCGGAGCAGTTGATCAATTTGCCGAGCCAGGTTCAGGACCTGGACCGGCAGACCGACAAGGTCGACTACATCGACATCGTGCAGATCGCCCGCTGTATCAGCCAGCGTGGTCGTCAACGTCCGTTGGCGGCACTGCCCGCGTACCGCCACCTGAGGTTGCCTTTTGGTACCGAGCTGGAAGTGGATGAACTGCTTGAGGCGCGCAGTATGTTGCGCTGAGCTGTGTCAGCCTGCCCGGGCCCTATCGCCGGCAAGCCAGCTCCCACTTCGACTGCCTTGACCTCAAGCCATGCGGTGTCCTGTGGGAGCTGGCTTGCCGGCGATAGGGCCAGCGGAATCAACACATCAATCGGCGATAAAACTCACTCGTACCCGCAACCCGCCCTTCTCGCCATCATGCAGGCTCACCTGCGCCAGATGCGCCCGGCAGATCTCGCCGACAATCGCCAGGCCAAGCCCGCTACCCTGCGCACTGCGCCGGTAAAACCGCTCGAACACCCGCTCGCGCTCAGCCTCGGGAATACCTGGCCCATCATCCTCTACCTCCAGCACAGCCGGCGCCACCACCCGCAAAATCACATTGCCCCCCGCCGGCGTATGCGCCAGGGCATTGTCCACCAGGTTGCTCAACAGCTCGTTGAGCAGCGTCGGTTCACCCTTGAGCCATACGGGGGCCTCGGCCTCCAGGGCCAGCGCCACCCCGCGCTTGTGCGCCAGGGGCGCCATGGCCATGCCCAGCTCACGGGCCAGCTGGCTCAGGTCCAGGCGCTGCGCACCGCCTTCGGCAATTGCCCGTGCACCGTTCTCGACCCGCGCCAATGACAACAGCTGGTTGGCGAGGTGGGTCAGCTTGTCGGTGCCCTGGGCGGCAGATTCCAAGGTCTGCCGCCACTCCTGCGGCTCGGACGAGCGCAACCCCAACTCGACCCGCGCCTTCAGGGCTGCCAGCGGCGTACGCAGTTCATGGGCGGCGTCGGCGATGAACTGCGCCTGGCGCTCGAACTGGCCGCGCAAGCGCTCGGTAAAGTGGTTCAAGGCTCGCACCAACGGGCTCAGCTCGCGCTGCACCTGCACCACCGGCAAGGCCCGCAAATCATCCGGTTGGCGCTCCTCCACCGCCGTGCGCAGGCGCTCCAGCGGCCGCAACGCCGCGCTCACGGCAAACCACACCATCACCAGCGCGCCCAGCGCCAGCATGCCCAAACGCAGCAGGGTATCGGCCATCAGCCCACGGGCCATGCGCACCCGCGCTTCCTCGGTTTCGGCTACGCGGATCTCCGCCATGCCGTTCATGTTGGGCTCGCTCACTGCCTTCAGCAGGCTGACCACCCGTACGTCCTGACCAAGGTAGGTGGCGTTGTAGAACCGTGCCAGGGCCGGGTAGTCATCGGTGCGTGGGGTGCCTGGCGGCGGCGGCGGCAGGTTCTCATAGCCGGAAATCAGCCGCTGCTTGATGTCCAGTACCTGGTAGTAGATACGCCCGGCACTGTCGTAGGCGAAGGTGTCCAGCGCCACGTAGGGCACATCCGCGCTCAGCGAACCGTCACGCTGCGACAGGCCGGCGGCGATGGTCCGCGCCGAGGCCAGCAGGGTGCGGTCGTAGGCAGTGTCGGCGGCCTCGCGGCCATTCCAGTAAGCGCTCAGGCCGCTGGCCAGCATCAGCACTACCAGCAGCAGCGCCAGATTACCCAGCAAGCGCCCGCGCAGGCTGCCGTTGTCACGCATCGCGGTGCTCTAGCAGGTAGCCCAGGCCGCGGAAGGTGACGATGGCCACCGGGTGGCCGTCGAGCTTCTTGCGCAAGCGGTGGATATAGATTTCGATGGCGTCGGGGCTGGCCTCTTCGTCCAGGCCAAACACCTGCGCCGCCAACTGCTCCTTGCTCATCACCCGGCCCGGGCGGGCGATCAGCGCTTCCAGCACGCTTTGCTCACGCGAGGTCAGGGTCAGGTTGTCGTCACCGAGGGTGAAGCGCCGGGTATCCAGGTCGTAAACCAGCGGCCCGCAGCGTTGCTGACGCTCGCCACCAAGCACACTGCGGCGCAGCAGGGCCTTGACCCGTGCTTCCAGCTCGGTCAACTCGAACGGTTTGGCCAGGTAGTCGTCGGCGCCAAGGTTAAGGCCATGGACCCGGTCCTTGACGTCACTGCGCGCCGTCAGCATCAGCACCGGCACGGTCTTGCCACGGCCACGCAGGCGCGCCAGCACCTCGAAGCCATCCATGCGCGGCAAGCCGACATCCAGCACAACCACGGCGTACTCCTCACTGGCCAGAGCCAGGTCGGCAGCCACGCCGTCATGCAGCACATCCACGGTCAGGCCGTGGCTTTTCAAGGCCTGGGCCACGCTTTCGGCCAGTTGCAGGTGGTCTTCGACCAGCAGCACACGCATCGGTTTCTCCCTGCTCGGGTGGGGCGGTGGCGCGGAGTGTACCGCTGTCCTCAGGCCTGTGAAGCCCCTTGTAACAAACCTTTCTCACTGAAAGGTTAGCGAAAGGTTCGTTGCCTAGCATCGCACCACGGTCGCTCCTCGCGCCGAAAAAAGCACCAGCAAGGTGCAACAAATAAGAACAATAAACGGAGTCATCGACGATGCTGTCATCGCAGCCGCAGGCGTTCACGCCTACCCGTTCCTTTGCCGCACGCCCCTCAGCCATCGCCAGCGCCCTCGCGCTTGCCGGTGTCGCCCCGATGAGCCAGGCCGCCTTCTTCGAAGACAGCACGGCCACCTTCGAAACCCGCAACATGTACTTCAACCGCGACTTTCGCGACGGTACCAGCGCGCAACAATCCAAGCGCGACGAGTGGGCCCAGGGCTTCATCCTCAATTTTGAGTCCGGCTATACCGATGGCACCGTAGGCTTTGGCCTGGACGCATTGGGCATGCTCGGCGTCAAGCTCGACTCCAGCCCCGACCGCACCGATACCGGCCTGCTGCCGACCCACGATGACGGCAAGGCCGCCGACGAATACTCCAAGCTGGGCCTGACCGGCAAAGTAAAGCTCTCCCAGACCGAGCTGAAAATCGGCACCCTGATCCCTGAACTGCCGACTCTTCAGCCCAACGACGGGCGCATCCTGCCGCAAACCTTCGAAGGCGGCCTGCTCACGTCCAGGGAAATCAAGGGCCTGACCTTCACCGGCGGGCGCCTGGACAAGGCCAAGGACCGCAACGACACCAACTGGGAAGACCTGGCGCTGAACAACAAGAATGGCCGCTTCGGTGGCACTTTCAGCGCCGACAACCTGACCCTGGGCGGCCTGGACTACCAGTTCACCGACCGCATCACTGGCAGCTACCACTTCGCCCAGCTCGACGATATCTACCGCCAGCACTTTATCGGCATGGTCGCCACCCAACCCTGGGGCCCGGGCACCTTCGGTGCCGACCTGCGCCTGGCGGTGAGCGACGATGCTGGCGCTGCCAAGGCCGGCAACATCGACAACACCACCATCAACGGCATGCTCAGCTACGCCCTGGGCGGGCACAAGGTCAGCGCTGCCTGGCAGCAGCTGTCGGGCGACAGCGCCTTCCCGTATGTCGATGGCGCCGACCCGTACCTGGTCAACTTCGTCCAGATCAACGACTTCGCCGGTGCCGACGAGCGTTCCTGGCAGGCGCGTTACGACTACAACTTTGCCGCGCTCGGCGTACCCGGCCTGACCTTCATGACCCGCTACATCAGCGGTGACAATGTCAGCCGCGCGACCGGTGGTGAAGGCAAAGAGTGGGAACGCAACACCGAACTGAAGTACGTGGTACAAAGCGGCCCGTTGAAGAACGTCGCCGTGCGCCTGCGCAACGCCACCTTCCGCTCCAACTTCGCCCGCGACGCGGACGAAGTGAGGCTGTTGGTCAGCTACAGCGTGGCGCTGTGGTAACCCCATAGCGGTAATCCAATAACAACAACGCTCACGGAGATAGACGATGACCTTTTCACTGCGCCGCCTCGTTCTCGCTACCGGCTGCCTGCTGTTGGCCGGCAACGCTCTGGCCGCCGAACCGAAACGCCCTGAATGCATCGCCCCCGCCTCGCCGGGCGGTGGCTTCGACCTGACCTGCAAGCTGGTGCAAAGCGCCCTGGTGCAGGAAAAGATCCTCAGCAAACCCATGCGCGTCACCTACATGCCCGGCGGTGTTGGCGCGGTGGCCTACAACGCCGTGGTCGCCCAACGCCCGGCCGATGCCGGTACCCTGGTGGCCTGGTCGAGCGGCTCACTGCTGAACCTGGCCCAAGGCAAGTTCGGCCGCTTCGACGAAAACGCAGTGAAGTGGCTGGCGGCTGTCGGCACCAGCTACGGCGCCATCGCCGTGAAAAGCGACTCGCCCTACAAGACCCTCGACGACCTGGTCGCGGCATTGAAAAAAGACCCGAGCAAGGTGGTGATCGGCTCTGGCGGCACCGTCGGCAGCCAGGACTGGATGCAGACTGCCTTGATCGCCAAGGCTGCCGGCATCAACCCGCGTGACCTGCGCTACGTGGCCCTGGAAGGCGGTGGCGAAATTGCCACGGCGCTGCTGGGCGGTCACATCCAGGTCGGCTCTACCGACATTTCCGACTCCATGCCGCACATTCAGAGCGGCAACATGCGCATCCTTGCAGTGTTTTCGCAAAACCGCCTGGACGAGCCCGAGATGAAAGACATCCCCACCGCCAAGGAGCAAGGCTACGACATCGTCTGGCCGGTAGTGCGCGGCTTCTACCTTGGGCCAAAGGTGAGCGACGAGGACTATGCCTGGTGGAAGGCTTCGTTCGACAAGATGCTGGCTTCGGAAGACTTCGCCAAGCTGCGTGACCAGCGCGAGCTGTTCCCGTTCGCCATGACCGGCGAAGAGCTGGACGGCTACGTGAAGAAGCAAGTGGCCGACTACAAGGCACTGGCCAGGGAATTTGGCCTGATCCAGTAAGCCTGTCGGATTCACCACCACCCCTGTGGGAGCGGCCTTGTGTCGCGATCGGGCGCGAAGCGGCCGCTAAACCTGCCGATGCGATGTGCCCGAAGCATCGTATCGGCTGTGCCAGGGGCCGCTGTGCGGCCCATCGCGACACAAGGCCGCTCCTACAGGACTTGCATCTCACTTGAGCAATCCCAACGAGGATTCCCCAATGATCCTGCAACGCATCTTCGCCCTGGCCCTGCTGGCGGTGTGCGCCGCCCTGGCCGTGATGGCCTGGCCCTACCAGGCGGCGTTTTCCTATGAACCGGTAGGCCCGCGCGCCTACCCACTGCTGATGCTTGGCCTCATGAGCCTGGGCCTCTTGTACCTGGTGTTCCGCCCCACGCCCATCGTGCGCAAGGACGACGAACCGGAACTGGACCGCGAAACCCTGACCAAGATCACCGCCTGCGTAGGCCTGCTGATCGTCTTCGCGGCCACCTTCGAAGCCCTGGGCTTCATCCTCAGCGCCATCCTGGTCGGCCTGCCCATGGCCCGGTTGTATGGCGGCCGCTGGCTGCAGAGCGCCATCGTGGTAGCCGGCATGAGCCTGCTTCTCTACTGGCTGTTCGACCGCGTGATGGACGTGCCCCTGCCCCTTGGCCTGCTCAGCGTACTGGAGAACTGACACATGGATACCTTGAGCTACCTGGGCCAGGGCTTCGGCGTTGCCCTGTCCCCTTACAACCTGGTCACCGCCCTCTCCGGCACCCTGATCGGCACTGTGGTCGGCCTGCTGCCGGGCCTGGGCCCGATCAACGGCGTGGCCCTGCTGATCCCCATCGCCTTCGCCCTGGGCCTGCCGCCAGAGTCGGCGCTGATCCTGCTGGCCGCGGTGTACCTGGGCTGCGAATACGGCGGACGTATCAGCTCGATCCTGCTGAACATCCCGGGCGAAGCCTCGACCGTGATGACCACCCTGGACGGCTACCCGATGGCTCGCCAAGGCCTGGCAGGCGTTGCGCTGTCGCTGTCGGCCTGGAGCTCGTTCATCGGCGCCTTCATCGCCACCTGCGGCATGGTGCTGTTCGCCCCGCTGCTGGCGAAATGGGCCATCGCCTTCGGGCCGGCGGAATACTTCGTACTGATGGTGTTCGCCATTGTCGCCCTGGGCGGCATGGCGGGTGACAAACCGTTGAAAACCTTCATTGCCGCCCTGATCGGCCTGTTCCTGTCGGCCGTGGGCATCGATGCCAACAGCGGCGTTTACCGCTTCACCGGTGACAGCGTGCACCTGGCCGACGGTATCCAGTTCGTGGTGCTGGTGCTGGGCCTGTTCTCCATCAGTGAAATCCTGTTGCTGCTGGAAAAGACCCACCATGGTCACCAGGCGGTAAAAGCGACCGGGCGCATGCTGTTCAACTTCAAGGAAGCGGCTTCGGTATTTGTGGTCAACATCCGCTGCGGCCTGCTCGGTTTCATCATGGGCGTTCTGCCTGGCGCCGGTGCAACGCTGGCGAGCGCCGTGGCCTACATGACCGAGAAACGCCTGGCTGGGGAAAGCGGCAAGTTCGGCAAGGGCGATGCCCGTGGCCTGGCAGCCCCGGAAACCGCCATCGGCGCGTCCTGCTGTGGCGCGCTGGTCCCGATGTTGACCCTGGGGGTACCTGGCTCTGGCACTACCGCAGTGATGATAGGCGCCCTGACCCTGTACAACATCACCCCCGGCCCAATGCTGTTCGAACAGCAGCCGGACATTGTCTGGGGCCTGATCGCTTCGCTGTTCATCGCCAACATCATGCTGGTGATCCTCAACATTCCGATGATCCGCATCTTCACCCGTATCCTCGCCGTGCCGAACTGGGCGCTGGTGCCGGTGATCGCCATCATCACGGCCATCGGCGTATACGCCGTGCATGCCACCACCTTCGACCTGTTCCTGATGGTCGGCATCGGCATCATGGGTTACATCCTGCGCAAGCTGGACTTCCCGCTGTCGCCGATCCTGCTCGGCTTCATCCTGGGCGGGCTGATGGAGCAGAACCTGCGCCGCGCACTGTCGATCTCCAACGGTGAACTGGGCATCCTCTGGTCGAGCCCGATCAGCATGGGCGTATGGGCGCTGGTGGTGTTGATGCTTACCCTGCCGCTGCTGCGCATCTGGCGCAAACGCAGCCTGCAGCGTCGGGCCCTGGCCGATGCCTGATAGACCGTTGCCGCTGTTTGTCGCAACCGGGCTGGTCGGGCTTGCTGGCGGTTACCTCGCCAGCAAGGTCGGCTGGCCTTTGCCATGGATGGTGGGCTCGCTGCTGGCGATCATACTGGTGCGCTGCCTGACACCTTGGCAACTGCCGGAGATCCCCAACGGCCGCAAATGCGGGCAGTGCATCATCGGCATCGGCATTGGCCTGCACTTTACGCCAGCGGTGATCGAACAGGTGGGCAGCCATTTTGCGCTGATCCTCTTCGGCGCCCTGTTCACCACCCTGTCCAGCGTAATCAGCGTGTGGCTGCTACGGCGCACCGGTGAAGACCGCGCCACGGCATTCTTCGCCAGCATGCCTGGAGGCTCGGGTGAGATGGTCAACCTGGGGGCCCGTAACGGTGCAGTGCTCAGCCAGGTGGCGGCGGCGCAGAGCCTGCGGGTACTGGCGGTGGTGCTGTGCGTGCCCGCGCTGTTCAAGTTTCTGCTGGGTGACGGGGTGCCGCTCAATCACGCCGGTAGCGTCAGCTGGGGCTGGCTGGGGGTGATCACTCCGCTCGGCATCGCCGTGGCATTCCTTTGGCAACGGTTGCGCCAACCCAACCCCTGGCTGTTCGGGCCATTACTGGTGGCGGCCACCGTCAGCCTGGCCGCTAAACTGCAGATCGCCCTGCCCAATGGCGCCAGCCAGATCGGCCAGTGGCTGATCGGCAGCGGCCTGGCCTGTCACTTCAACCGCGCATTCTTCCGCCGGGCCCCGTCGTTTCTGGCCCGCACGCTGCTGGCCACGGCACTGTGCATGGCCATTGCCGGCAGTGCCGCGTGGGTGTTGAGTGAGATGACAGCGCTGGACCTTCGTTCGCTTACCCTGGGCATGATGCCTGGAGGTATCGCCGAAATGAGCCTCACGGCCGAAACGTTGCAATTGTCAGTGCCGCTGGTGACGGCGCTGCAGGTGATGCGGTTGATCTTGGTGTTGTTTCTCGCAGAACCGCTTTTCCGCTTGTGGGATAACAGGTAATCGCGCTGCAAGCCCCCTGAAAATAGATAGTTACCACTTGCCCAGTGCCTGGGTGAATAGAGTCGGTTTGCTGCCCTCATCGGCGGCAAACCCACACACTTCCCGGCACTCAAGAGGTAATGATGAAGGTCCGTCTTTCTTGCAACTGTCGCTCGGCCATTGCCTGGGCTTGCCTTGCCTTCAGTGGAGGCAGTCTTGCCGCAGAGTCACCTGCACCCGTCCAGATCAACGTGGTCGCCATCAATGATCTTCATGGTTACATGGAACCCAACCCTCAAGACTACCCCAGCGCGCAGGGCGTTACCCGCCTGACTTATGGCGGCATTGCCACACTCGGCGCCATGCTCGATGAACTGCGAAAGCAAGACCCCGAACTGCTGTTCATTGGGGCGGGCGACCTGATAGGGGGCAGCCCCGCAACTTCAGCGCTCTGGGCTGACGAGCCAGTGCTTGAGGCCCTGAACTCGATGGGCATGATTGTCAGCTCATCCGGGAACCACGAACTGGATGCCGGCAAGGCGGAGTTCCTCCGCCAGATTCACGGAGGATGCGAATCAACGCGCCCGGAAAAGGCGTGCAAGTTCCGCGGCACCTTTCCAGGAAGTGGCTTCCCTTACATAGCCTCCAACCTGATCGATACCACGACGGGCAAACGCTTGCTGCCGGCCTACCATATCCAGGAGGTAAAAGGCGTCAAGATAGCGTTTGTCGGTGCAGTGCCGCGGAACATGGAAAAAGTGGTCTCGGCGAGAGCATTCGCAGGGCTCAAAGCCACGGATGAAGCGCACGCCATCAATGAAGTGATTCCGGAGCTGAAAGCCAAAGGCGTCAATGCAATCATTGCAGTCATGCACCAGGGGGGACATACCTCCGAGCCGTTCGACAAGCAGGATTGCAGCCAGCTGGATGGCGCAATCGTAAACGTGGCGAAACGGCTGGATCCCGCAGTAGATGCCGTGATCAGCGGCCATTCGCATGCCAGCTATCAATGCAAGGTCGGTGACCTGAGCATTACCCAGGCTGGCAAATACGGCCACTTCATGACCCAGTTGAAGTTGGAGGTAACGCCAGGAACCCATAACGTCAAAACCATCACCGCCCGCAATCTTCCGGTAGACCCGCAGGCTTACGTGCCGAATGCCAAGTTGACCAGCTTGCTGGAAGAAGTGCGTCACCGCTCCGGGGAAAAATTGCTCGAACCCATAGGCCGCATCGCCACAGCAGAGCTTAACCGCAAAGTAAATGCCGCCGGTGAAACCACCTTGGGGAACTTCGTCACGGATGCCCAACTGGCCATGACCCAGGCATTTCAGACACAGATTGCCTTCCTCAATCTGGGTGGGTTGCGAAGTGATCTTATACAGCCTGCCAACAGTGACCTGACCTACGAACAGTTATTCGCCGTACAACCGTTCGATAACCCACTGGTGGTTCAGGAGCTGACAGGCAAGCAGATCATTGAACTGCTCAACCTTCAATGGAACAGGGGCAATTTCAATCCACTGCAAGTATCCAAAGGTTTCCATTATGAATGGGATGGATCACGGCCGGCTGGCAGCCGGGTTGTCGAGGAAAGTGTACGTCTCGACGGTAAACGCGTTGAACCATCGACCTATTACCGGGTGGTCAGCAATCTGTTCCTGGCCGATGGTGGCGGTGGTTTGACCACGCTCAAGGAAGGAAGGCAACGTCAGGACGCTGGCATCTCCGACGTGGAGGCCTTGGTTGCGTATGTGCGCCAGAACCATGCGCGGGGTGTTGCAATTGGCCAAAGCGGCGAGCCACGTATCAGCATGACCCCCTGAGCAATCACGTACCCCACTGGGTTTTTCACAACGGGGGCAGTGCCCAGTCAATGGGCACAAGCCCCCGCTGCTCCAGGAAGCTGTTGGCCCGGCTGAAATGCCCACACCCCAGAAACCCGCGGTAAGCGGACAACGGCGACGGATGCACCGACTTCAGCACCAGGTGCTTGGTTCCGTCGATCAGCTTCTGCTTGCTTTGCGCATGCGCCCCCCACAACAGGAACACCACGTTCGGGCACTGCTCGCTGACCACCTGGATCACCCGATCGGTAAACAACTCCCAACCCTTCTTGGCATGCGACGCGGCATTGGCACGCTCCACAGTCATGGTGGTGTTGAGCAGCAGGACGCCCTGCTCGGCCCAGCTCTGCAGGTAGCCGTGGCTGGCGATCGGGATGTTCAGGTCGCGCTGCAATTCCTTGTAGATATTGACCAGCGACGGCGGCGTGGCCACGCCCGGCTGCACCGAGAAACACAGGCCGTGCGCCTGCCCCGGCCCGTGATAGGGGTCCTGGCCGAGTATGACCACCTTCACCTGATCCAGCGGTGTCGAGTTGAGCGCATTGAAGATCAGCGGCCCTGGCGGGTAGATTTCCTTCCCGGCGGCCCGCTCGCTGCGCAGGAACTCGCGCAGTTGATGCATGTAGGGCTGGTCGAATTCAGCGCGCAGTGCGGCTTTCCAGCTGGGTTCGAGTTTGATGCGATCGTCGTCAGTCATGGGGGCATCCGTAAACAATGGCGCGACACTAGGTAAGCCCATCCCGCTTGTCAAACGATCCGACCGACGACCGGCATGTTCGGGCAGGCAGGCCATACTTGTGCGATGACTGAGCGAGGTAGTCCATGGCCATTCATTGTGAGGTACTCACCGGCGCCGACGGCGCCCGCATCGGCATCGCAACCCTGGATGCGCCCAAGGCGCTCAATGCCTTGAACCTGCCCATGATCGAGGTGCTGGGCGAACAACTGCATGACTGGGCGCGCGACCCTGGGGTCGTCTGCGTGCTGCTGCGCGGTAACGGCAGCAAAGCATTCTGCGCCGGGGGCGATGTGCGGGCACTGGTGCAGGCTTGCCGTGAGCACCCCGGCAGCGTGCCGCCCTTGGCCGCCACGTTCTTCGCCGCCGAATACCGCCTGGATTACACCCTGCACACCTACCCCAAGCCGCTGCTGTGCTGGGGCCATGGGCATGTGCTGGGCGGCGGCATGGGGCTGCTGCAGGGCGCCAATGTACGCATTGTCACACCCAGTAGCCGGTTGGCGATGCCGGAAATCAGTATCGGCCTGTACCCCGACGTGGGTGCCAGTTGGTTCCTCGCCCGGCTGCCGGGCAAGCTGGGGTTGTTTCTGGGGCTGACCGGAGCGCCGATCAATGCACGCGACGCCCTCGATCTGGGCCTGGCGGACCGCTTTTTTGGGGAGCACCAGCAAGAGGCACTGATCGAAGAGCTGCTGCAACTGAACTGGCAGGAGCAGACCGCCCTGCAATTGAACAGCCTGCTCAAGGCCGAACAGCACCGCGCCTGCGCCGAGCTGCCCGAAGCCCAGTGGCTGCCACGGCGGCAGGTGATCGATGCGTTGCTGGATGTGGCCGATGCTGCAGCGGCCTGGCGGGCGTTGGAGGGGCTCAAGCACCATGACGACCCACTGCTTGCAGAAGCAGGCCAGCGGCTGCACGACGGCTGCCCGCTGACCGCGCACCTGGTGTGGGAACAGATTCGCCGGGCGCAGCACCTGTCTTTGGCGCAAGTGTTCCAGATGGAATACTGCATGAGCCTGAATTGCTGCCGCCACCCGGAATTCAGCGAAGGCGTGCGAGCCCGCTTGCTGGACAAGGACAACCACCCCCGCTGGCACTGGCCGGATGTGGCTCAGGTACCGGCGGCGGTGGTCGAGGCGCATTTTTCCAAGGCGTGGGAGGGGCGGCATCCATTGGCGGATCTGAGTTGACTTCAAGGATCTGGGGCAGCGTTCACTCAACTAACGCTGCCAGTTTCCGCCTCGCCCTTGCCCAGGTCGGCCATCCCGGCGTCCGCCATCATTACCCTGCCCATTGGAGTGCCAGTCGCCGTGCTGGTAGCGCTGGCTGCCATCACGATAATCATGCCGGTCCCGATCCTGCCTGTAGTCCTGCCGATTGCGGTTGCCATAGTCATAGCGCGGGTTGCCGTGCCACTGGTTCACACCCGGCTGCGGATACGGCCGGTATTGCGGCGCGGGCGCCGACCGATAGTAATAACGCGGTGCCGGCTGGTAGTAATAGCGCGGTTGCGGCGCCACGTAGTAACGGTCATAGCGGTAGTACCCTGGCGACACGTAGCGGTCGGTAGAGTAGTAATCCGAGCGATAATAGCCCCCGCTCTCGTAGTACGGGGCGCAGGCAGAAGTCATCAGCCCCAAGAGGGCGATCAACAGGATTCGAGAGTACATGGCGGCCTCCTGGACCGCTGGAGTGCCCGAACAGCGGCGCTGGCGAGCATCGATGCATAACGCGTTCATCGACACTGAATAAGACCGCGAAGCCGAGGTGCAGTGCCGTTTATGCAATAATTTGATACAGGTGCGATAACCCCAAAAAACTTGCAGTCATTTGCCGGCCATCTCACTAGAATGGGCGCCCTGGCACACATCACGGGAAGATCATGCCGTTACGTTCCGCTCTGTTTTCGCAGCGCTCGCTGATCTTTACCCTGCTGGTGCTACTGGCCTGCGGCTTCCTCGCCACTTCACTGCTCAGCTACTTCGCCTCGCGCAGCGCCATTCGCGACGGCATCATCAATACCGAACTGCCGCTGACTTCCGACACGGTCTACTCGGAAATCCAGAAGGACCTTATCCGTCCGGTGCTGATCGCCTCGATGATGGCCCAGGACACCTTCCTGCGCGACTGGGTGCTGTCCGGCGAGCAGGATACCGAGCGCATGACGCGCTACCTTGGCGAAGTCATGGGCAAGCAGGACACTTCCACATCCTTTTTCGTGTCTGACCGCACCCTCACTTATTACCAGGCCAAAGGCGTGCTGAAGCACGTCGAACCAGGCACCTGGCGAGATGCCTGGTATTTCCGCCTGCGTGACCTCAAAGCCCCCTATGAGATCAACGTCGATCTGGACATGGCCAACCAGGACAGCCTGGCGGTCTTCATCAACTACCAGGTGCACGACTACCAGCACCGCTTCATCGGTGCCGCCGGCGTCGGGCTGAGCGTATCGTCGGTAGTCAAGCTGATCGACCAGTATCAACGCCGCTACCAGCGTTCGGTGGTGTTCACCGACGCCAAGGGCAGGGTGTTGATGACCGGCTCGGAAGGTGGCCCGCATGGTCTGCGGGTCGGCCAGCCGCTCAGCGACAACCCCGAACTGAACGACGTACTGGCCGAGCAGTTGGTGCCCGGTGAAGGCAGCCACGAATACCGCGACAGCGATAACCACAGCCACTTCCTGAATGTGCGCCACCTGCCCGAACTGGACTGGTACCTGTTGGTGGACAAGCGCGAAACCGGCGCCCTCGACCGCATCCGCCACTCTCTGTACCTGAACCTGGCCATCTGCGCGATGATTACGCTGGTGGTCCTGGCGCTGGTGCATGCCATGGTCCGCCGTCACCAGGCCAGCACCGAAGCCCTGGCTACCCTCGACAGCCTCACCGGCCTGCCCAACCGGCGCAGCTTCGACCTGCTCGCCGCCCAAGCCCTGCACGAAGCCCAGCGCGACAGTGGGCCGCTGGTGGCATTGCTGATCGACCTGGACCACTTCAAGGCGCTGAACGACACCCATGGCCACCTGGCAGGCGACGAAGTGCTGCGCCAATTCGCCAATGTACTGCAAGGCAGCCTGCGCCAGTCAGATATACTGTGCCGCTGGGGCGGTGAGGAATTCATCGTGCTGCTGCGTGAAGCCGAAGGCCGACAGGCCATCGAGGTGGCGGAAAAGATCCGCCGCCGTGCCGAACAGTTGACCTTCAGCTACGAAGAACAGCCGCTGCGCCTGACTATCAGCATCGGCCTGAGCAGCCTGCAGCCAGGGGATACCCTGCACGCCCTGCTGACCCGCGCCGATCGTGCGCTTTATCGTGCCAAGCAGGCCGGCCGCAACCGCGTCTGCAGTGAAACCCGCCATGAATGACAGCCAACACTGCCCCGCTTGCGGAGCCCTGAACCAATGCAGCCTGGCCGACCCGCGTCGGGCCACCCAGGCTTGCTGGTGCTATAGCGTAAGTATCGATCCGGCCGTGCTGCAGGCCCTGCCCGCCGAGTTGCGGGACAAAGCCTGCCTGTGCCCGCGCTGCGCCGCCGTTGAGGCACAACTGCGCTCCACCACTCCCCACTGACCTGCTCCAATGCGCCTCGACCGTTTCCTCGCCAACCTCCCCTGCCACAACCGCCAGCAAGTTCGCCTGATGCTGGCGCAACGCCGTGTGCGCCTGGATGGCCGAGTAGTCAGCGACCCGCTGACCGAGGTGCGTGAATTCAACCGTGTCGAGCTGGACGAGCAATTGCTCCAGGCGGGCCGCCCCGCGCGTTACCTGATGCTGCACAAGCCACAGGGTTGCGTCAGCGCCACCCAGGACCCGCAACACCCCACCGTGCTCGACCTGCTGCCCACAGCACTGCGTGATGACCTGCACATTGCCGGGCGCCTGGATTTCAACACCACCGGGTTGATGCTCCTGACCAACGATGGCCAATGGTCTCGGCGCCTGACCCAGCCTGCCACCAAGCTGCCAAAGCATTATCTGGTGGAAACCGAAAACGAAATTGGCGAGCACTATGTGGCCAGGTTCCGTGAGGGCTTCTACTTTGCCTTCGAGAACCTGACTACCCAGCCCGCCCAGCTGGATATCCTCGGCCCGCGCCGGGCTCGGCTGGCGATCGTCGAAGGGCGCTATCACCAGGTCAAACGCATGTTCGGGTTCTTCGACAACAAGGTGGTGATGTTGCACCGGGAGAGCATGGGAGCGATCCGCCTGGACCCGGGATTGGCGCCGGGGGACTTCCGGGAGCTGACGGCGGCAGAAATAGCCACTGTATAGGCCGGCACAGACAGTGCAGGGTCGTCATACGACCACTGAGCGACAAAAGTCACATTTCCCCCCGAACGGCACTTGCGCGATCCGCGACCCACTGCTTGAATCCAAATCGTCAGTCTGCATGTGACTACCAAGTCACGCTTGCAGTCGAAGACACTTTTTGCCGGCTACCCAAAGCCTTGATGCCTTGGGGCACGGCAAATTGCCCGCCAAAAACAATACCGTCGACGCACGTGCCAAGGATCGACACAGGGCCCCCCGGTTTCTCTTCAGGCAAATGCCTACCTGTCATAAAGAACGTGCACCCTAGGTGACGCGAATACCCTTTTTGCGCCAGGAGTCGATGACATGAGGCCAGAAATCGCTGTACTTGATATCCAAGGTCAGTATCGGGTTTACACGGAGTTCTATCGCGCGGATGCGGCCGAGAATACGATCATCCTGATCAATGGCTCGCTGGCCACCACCGCCTCGTTCGCCCAGACGGTACGTAACCTGCACCCGCAGTTCAATGTAGTACTGTTCGACCAGCCATATGCCGGCAAGTCCAAGCCGCATAACCGTCAGGAGCGCCTGATCAGCAAGGAGACCGAGTCGCATATCCTCCTGGAGCTGATAGAGCACTTTCAGGCAGACCATGTAATGTCGTTCTCGTGGGGTGGCGCAAGCACGCTGCTGGCGCTGGCGCACCAGCCGCGGAACGTGAAGAAGGCAGTGGTGAGTTCGTTCTCGCCGGTGATCAACGAGCCGATGCGCGACTATCTGGACCGTGGCTGCCAGTACCTGGCCGCCTGCGACCGGTATCAGGTCGGCAACCTGGTAAACGACACCATCGGCAAGCACTTGCCGTCACTGTTCAAGCGCTTCAACTACCGGCACGTCAGCAGCCTGGACAGCCACGAGTACGCGCAGATGCACTTTCACATCAACCAGGTACTGCAACACGACCTGGGACGAGCGCTGGAGGGTGCGCGGAATATCGACATCCCGGTACTGTTCGTCAACGGCGACCGCGACGAATACACCACGGCCGAAGATGCCCGGCAGTTCGGCAAGCATGTGGGCAGAAGCCAGTTCAGCGTGATCCGCGACGCGGGGCATTTCCTCGACATGGAAAACAAGACCGCCTGCGAAAATACCCGTAGCGCCCTGCTGGGCTTCCTCAAGCCGACTGTGCGTGAGCCTCGTCAACACTACCGGCAGGTTCAGCAGGGGCAGCATGCGTTGGCCATCTGAGCGCCTCGGCACTCTGTAGCTGATCCCGCAAGCCATGGGGTGCCGACAAGCTTTTTTTATAACTTGGGCTTCTAATTCTTGGAGGGTTCTGGTAAAAAGTGCTGCGCAGACGCGGGTATAGTTTAGTGGCAAAACGAAAGCTTCCCAAGCTTTAGTTGAGGGTTCGATTCCCTCTACCCGCTCCACATTGCATTCCAGCATGACGTTCCAGCAACGTCATCGCAGTCAAAAGGAGCCTTGGCTCCTTTTTTCGTTTCTGCCTCCACGTTGACCTGGCCTATGGCCAATTGCCTGCTGATCCGCTTCAATGCCCTGCGGATGTATACGCGTGCACGCGAAACGGCTTGTGGCGCATATGCTCAATGGATTCGTGAAACATTTCGAAAGGATGACGCATGTTTCTTTCCCGCTGGCTACCGGGCCTTGCCAACCTGCTGCACTACCGCCGCGAGTGGCTGCATGCCGACCTGCAGGCCGGGCTCTCGGTCGCAGCGATCCAGATCCCCATCGCCATCGCCTATGCGCAAATCGTCGGCCTGCCGCCACAATACGGCCTGTATGCCTGCGTTCTGCCCATGATGGTCTATGCCCTGGTCGGCAGCTCGCGGCAACTGATGGTCGGCCCCGATGCCGCCACCTGCGCGATGATCGCCGGTGCTGTGGCTCCGCTGGCCATGGGCGACCCGCAGCGCATCGTCGAACTGTCGGTAATCGTCACCGTGCTGGTCGGCGTGATGCTGATTGCTGCCGGCCTTGCCCGTGCCGGCTTCATCGCCAGCTTCTTCTCGCGGCCAATCCTGATCGGCTACCTCAACGGCATCGGCCTGAGCCTGATCGCGGGGCAGCTGTCCAAAGTAGTAGGGTTCAAGATCGAAGGCGACGGTTTCATCCTCAGCCTGATCAATTTCTTCCAGCGCCTGGGGGAAATTCACTGGGTCACGTTGCTCATCGGCCTGTCCGCCCTGGGCTTGCTGATCTGGCTGCCGCGGCGCTACCCGCGCCTGCCTGCAGCCCTCACGGTAGTGGCGCTGTTCATGCTGCTGGCCGGGCTGTTCGGCCTTGACCGCTTCGGCGTTGCCGTCCTGGGCCCGGTACCTGCCGGCATCCCGCAGCTGGCCTGGCCGCACAGCAACCTGGAGGAAATGAAAAGCCTGTTGCGCGACGCCCTGGGTATTGCCACCGTGAGCTTCTGCAGCGCGATGCTGACAGCGCGCAGCTTTGCCGCCCGGCATGGCTATGCGATCAACGCCAACCACGAGTTCGTCGCCCTGGGCGTCAGCAACCTGGCGGCCGGCATCTCCCAGGGCTTTGCCATCAGCGGCGCCGACTCGCGTACGGCAGTCAACGACATGGTCGGTGGCAAAAGCCAGCTGGTGGGCATCATCGCGGCATTGGTGATCGCCCTGATCCTGCTGTTCTTCACCGCGCCCATGGCGTGGATCCCGCAGGGTGCACTGGGCGCCGTGCTGCTCATGGCCGGTTGGGGGCTGATCGACATCAAGTCACTGGGCAGCATCCGGCGTCTTAGCCGCTTCGAGTTCTGGCTGTGTCTGCTGACCACGGTCGGCGTACTGGGTCTGGGCGTGCTGCCCGGTATCGTGTTTGCCGTCACCCTGGCGATCCTGCGCCTGCTGTACAGCATCTACCAGCCCACCGATGCCGTACTGGGCTGGCTGCCTGGGACCGAAGGCCAGGTCGACATCCGCAAATTCAAGGACGCGCGCACCGTGCCAGGGCTGGTGGTGTACCGCTTCGACGACGCGATCCTGTTCTTCAACGCCGACTACTTCAAGATGCGCCTGCTCGAGGCGGTACAGAGCCAGGACCAGCCCAAGGCCGTGCTGTTCGATGCCGAAGCAGTCACCAACATCGACGTCAGCGGCATCGCTGCCCTGCGTGAAGTACGCGACACCCTGGCCGCGCAAGGCATCTTCTTTGCCATCGCACGCGCCCGGGGTACGTTCCTGCGCATGCTGGTACGCTCGGGGATGGCGCGGGAAATGGAAGACAAGCTGCTGTTCGGATCGGTACGGGCCGGGATTCGCGCGTACCGGGTGTGGCGCAACCGGAACCGCAGTGTGCCGGCTGCCGAGCAGGACTAAAGAGGTGTTTTATGACCACTGGCCCTATCGCCGGCAAGCCAGCTCCCACAGGTACGACGCAAGGCTCATGGGCTGTGCCGTACCTGTAGGCGCTGGCTTGCCGGCGACAGGGCCAGTGCAGCCAACACAAGACCCTGGCGTGGACACCAACCCTCGCACACCGTGCATGACATGCTAAAGTCGCCCCGTTCTCCGCTCCACCCAACGGACCCCAGCATGCCCGCACTTGACGCCACCCTCACCCCCTGGCCAGAACTCGCTGCCCGCCACCCCTGCGACGCCCTGCTGCTGGGCAACGGTGCCAGCCGCGCAGTGTGGAAGCCGTTTGGCTACTTCTCGCTGTTCGAGGAAGCGCAACGCGCCGGCCGCAAGAAAGGCCTGGCGGTCAGCGACCAGGCGCTGTTCAAATCCTTGGGCACAGAACTGTTCGAGCCCGTGCTAAGCGCCCTCAACACCACCGTGCGCGCCAACGCCGCGCTGGCCATCAACTCCACCGCGCCGCTGAACCGCTACTACTCGATCAAGGAAGGGTTGATCCACGCCGTGCGCACGGTGCACCTGCCGTGGTCACTGATGCCAGCCACCACCCTGGCAGCCCTCAACCAGGCCCTGCGCGGCTACCGCAGTATCTACACCAGCAACTACGACTTGCTGCTGCCCTGGGCCATACAACACGCTCCGCATGGCTTCGCCAACCTGTTCGACGAGCAAGGCTTTTTCGATGTGCGCCGCACCCGCAGCGAAGGCACCCGGGTGCTGCACCTGCATGGCGGCCTGCACTTGCTCAAGCTGCCTGACGGCACCACACGCCAACGCAGCGCCGACAACGCCGAGCTGCTCGATGGCTTTGCGGTGAACATCCCCGGAGAGGTGCCGCTGTTCGTCAACGAAGACCGCAGCGACGAAAAACTGCGCGCCATCCGCAACTCGGACTACCTGAGCTGGTGCCTTGGGCAGTTGGCCCGGGAAAGCCAAGGGCTATGCCTGTTCGGGCAGCATCTGGACAGCAGTGACCAGCACCTGCTCGAAGCCATCCGCCAGGCGCGGCCACAGCATCTGTCGATTGCCATAAGGCCATTGAGCGAGGCTTCAGTGATCAACCAGAAGCAACACTATATTGATCGATTCGGAAATCTGGCGGGGACGCAGGTGCATTTCTTTGATGCCAGTACGCATCCGTTGGGGCTGGCGGCGTTAGCTACTGAGATGCCGCTTAACCGAAGATGAGGTGGGCTCGGTGCACAAGCTCAATGGGCCAAGCCAGACTCGCCGAAAACACGCTTGTATGAACTGGAAACATTGACAGCCATCGCTATGCGAGCCAGCTCCAAGGTGCCCTGAGCAATCGAGTAGCTGCCTCGCTCCTGCAACCAGAGCAAAATGTCGGCAAGGTGCCAGAGAGAAGTACTGCCATCGTGAACAGGTGCAGGAAAGCTGACCGAATGCGCCACCATCAATTTCCGCATGTTTTGCCGAGACATGCCGATGATCTCAGCCACATCGGTAAGCCCCACGAGATCGGGAGTCGCTTCGATCAGGCGAGCCCACGGAACAATTTTGCCAACGTCAGCAAGCGCGCTCTCGATAGCCTCTTTGGCAGAGGAAGATTCGCGAATGAATGCCAGTGCCAACCGACCCGGCTGACCTACGCCAACCAACGCATCATCACACCCGCCTTCAGCCAGACGCTCCAATAGCACATCGGTATCTTCGTTTTCGCCCAATTGATACTTCAGGGTGAACTCGTACTCCATTGCGATTACTCCTTCCAAGCATTCGGCGCATGAGCTGCCTTCCGGCTGCCCGAACAGTTGTCGACCACACGCTTTAGCTGTCGCGCAAAATTGCCAGCACTCTTCGGCGTGCTCCATACGCTGACAATGCAGTATTCCCCGCACCGGCAATCGGCATCATTGAGGGGGCAATACATCTTTCCCCAACAGTGCCCACCGCCCACTACGATTTTCCATCCCTTTGACTCTGCGTGCCTCAAGGCCTGCTCGACCTCTTTCTTGGCGTGACAGGGGCGTGCCATCAGCTTTCTCCAGTGTGAGCCCGCCACTCGAGAGTTGTCAACTGACAACCAAAACGCTCGACAAGCGTGCACGCCACACTACAGAAAGGCTGATGAAAGAAATCGCCGCAAAGTGCGATTAGGAATTTCCCTACATCGATTGGAGATTCATACCCAATGTGCGCCTCAATCAGGTCCGACGTGCAGCCGTCAGAGCAACCCATCCGCCCGCAGTAACGTCTCCAGGCAATGCTCCTGCACCCCATAGAACGCCTTGAGCTGGCCAATCTTCTCCAGCAACGCCCCGTTATCTGCCGCCTTGGGCCGCTTCACCGCAAGAATCATCTTGTTCTTGTTGGTGTGCTCCAGCGAGATAAACTCGAACACCTTGGTCTCGTAACCGCAGGCTTCCAGGTACAGCGCGCGCAGGCTGTCGGTCAGCATTTCGGCCTGCTGGCCCAGGTGCAGGCCGTACTGCAGCATGGGTTGCAGCAACCCCGGGCTATGCAGTTGCGGGCGGATCTGTTTGTGGCAGCACGGCGAGCACATGATGATCGCGGCGTTGCAGCGGATACCGGTATGGATGGCGTAGTCGGTGGCGATGTCACAGGCATGCAGGGCGATCATCACTTCGATGGCCTCAGGCACCACGCTGCGCACATCACCGCACTGAAACTCCAGGCCCGGGTGGTCGAGGCGTGCGGCAGCGCTGTTGCACAGGTCGACCATGTCCTGGCGCAGTTCCACGCCAGTTACCTGTGCGTCGCGGCCCAGGCTGTTGCGCAGGTAATCGTGCATGGCGAAGGTCAGGTAACCCTTGCCCGAGCCAAAGTCGGCCACCCGCAGTGCCTGCCCGGCAGGCACCGGAGCGCTGGCCAGGGCGTGGTCGAAGACCTCGATGAACTTGTTGATCTGCTTCCATTTGCGCGACATCGACGGAATCAGCGCGCCTTGTGCATCGGTTACGCCCAGGTCACGCAAAAACGGGCGCGACAACGCCAGGTAACGCTTCTTCTCGCGGTCATGGCCGCTGCTGGCAGTGACATCACGCGGTGCCTGTGCGCCGTGACGCTGCAGCATCGGCTTGCCCTTCTTGCTGAAGGTCAGCTGCACTTCGCCGTCAGCATCGAACAGGTGGGCGTTGCGGAAGCTGTCTGGCAGCAGCTCGGCGACCAGCGCCTGGGCCTGGTCCAGCGGCAGGTTGCGGGTGATGTCACGCGTCTGGTGGCGGTAGACCAGCGAAAGGCACGGCTGGCCCTTGACCTGCAGCGGCTTGGCGATGATCCGTTGCAATGTCTGGTCGGCACCGACATGGCGCGCCAGCACCAGTTTGACCAAGGTATCGCCGTGCAGGGCGGCGTTCAGCAGGTCGAGAAACTGAGCGCGCGCATCCGGCGCGGAGTGGGCGGAAGTACTGGCGGACATGGAGAAACGGTGCCTCGAATAGCGGGAAGCGCATTCTACACCCTGTGGGAGCGGGTTTACCCGCGAATGCGTCGGTAGCCTCCAGGCAGCATTCGCGGGTGAACCCGCTCCCACAGGGAACGCGTCAAGCCAGGCGGATCCGAATCAATCGAGAATGACCAGCCGGTTGGGCAACTCGTTACGGGCATGGGTTGCCGGCACGTGCTGGCCAAGCAGCTCGCCACACGCCTCGATGCACTCGACAAAGCCCTGCAACGTCTGGCCCTGGCGCACCTGTTCGGCAAGGCGGGCACCCATGGCCGCGCGGGCTTCAGCATCCAGGCAGTGTTCGATACCCCGATCGACCAGGATCTCCACATGCCGCTCCGCCTCGCTGACGAAAATCAGCACGCCCGTGGCGCCTGCGGTGCGCTGCAGGTTCTGCTCGCGAAACTGCTGGCGGGCCAGCCGAGAAGCATGCCAGCGACGCAGGCCACGGGGGATCAGCCAGCCGGCCAGGCGCGGGTTGCGTAGCAGCAGGCACAAGCCGACGAACAGCAGCACGTTGGCCACCAGCAAGCCGCGCACGCCGGGCCAGCCCAGCAGCCAATGCAACAGGCCCGGTACAACCAGCGCCAGCACGGCGGCCCAGAACAACGGCCAATAGGCGTAATCGTCGGCACGGCGGGCCAGCACCGTCACCAGTTCGGCATCGGTGCGCCGTTCGGCACGCGCAATGGCTTCGGCAATCTGCCGTTGATGGTACTCGTCGAAGGGGGTCATGCCGTCGGTCTCTTGAGCGTTCTTATAGTTGTTGTCCCGGCACTCGGGGCTTCATCCGCAGGGGACATATTCAGGCATAATCCGCTGCTGGAACCTAAGCCTGCAAATCGTACAACAATAGCCGCCTGAAAACTCCGGCCGCGCGCGTATCACCCTGGATACGGCAGAGGCCCCACAACGGAATTGATGATGAAACTGTCTTTGCTGGGCCTGGCCATGGGCCTTGCCAGTCAGGCGGCTCTTGCCGCCCCCTACGCCCCGCCCCTGCAGGACAAGCAGGCGTTCATCGAGCACCTGATCAGCCAGATGACCGAAGCCGAGAAGATCGGCCAGTTGCGCCTGATCAGCATCGGCCCGGAAATGCCCCACGAAAAGATCCGCGAGGAAATCGCAGCAGGCCGCATCGGCGGTACCTTCAACTCGCGCACCGCACCCGAAAACCGCCCCATGCAGGACGCGGCCATGCGCAGCCGACTGAAGATCCCGATGTTCTTCGCCTACGACACCATTCACGGCGAACGCACCATTTTCCCGATCGGCCTGGGCATGGCCGCCACCTGGGACATGGACGCCGTCGCCAAGGTCGGCCGCACTGCCGCCATCGAAGCCTCGGCCGACGCCCTGGACATGACCTTTGCCCCCATGGTCGATATCGCCCGTGACCCGCGCTGGGGCCGTACCAGCGAAGGCTTCGGCGAGGACACCTACCTGACCTCGAAGATCGGCCAGGTGATGGTGCGCTCGTTCCAGGGCAGCAGCCCGGCCAACCCCGACAGCATCATGGCCATCGTCAAGCACTTCGCCCTGTATGGTGCAGTGGAAGGCGGGCGCGACTACAACACGGTCGATATGAGCCTGCCGAAAATGTACAACGACTACCTGCCGCCGTACCGCGCCGCGCTTGACGCCGGTGCTGGCGGGGTGATGGTGGCGCTGAACTCGATCAACGGTGTGCCGGCCACCTCCAACACCTGGTTGATGAATGACCTGCTGCGCAAGGAGTGGGGCTTCAAAGGCGTGACCATCAGCGACCACGGCGCCATCCAGGAGCTGATCCGCCACGGCGTCGCCCGTGACGGCCGTGAAGCCGCCAAGCTGGCGATCAAGGCCGGCATCGACATGAGCATGAACGACACCCTGTACGGCGAAGAGCTGCCAGGCCTGCTGAAGTCCGGCGAAGTGACCCAGCGCGAACTGGACCAGGCGGTACGCGAAGTGCTCGGTGCCAAGTACGACATGGGCCTTTTCAAGGACCCCTACGTGCGCATCGGCAAAGCCGAAACCGACCTGAAAGACTATTACGGCAACGACCGCCTGCACCGCGAAGCTGCGCGCGACGTGGCACGCCGCAGCCTGGTGCTGCTGGAAAACCGCAACCAGACCCTGCCGCTGAAAAAGGCCGGCACCATCGCCCTGGTCGGCCCGCTGGCCGATGCCCCGATCGACATGATGGGCAGCTGGGCCGCCGACGGTAAACCGGTGCATTCGGTGACCGTACGCGAAGGCCTGCGCCGCGCCGTGGAAGGCAAGGCCAAGCTGGTCTTCGCCAAAGGCTCCAACGTCACTGGCGACAAGGCGATCCTCGATTACCTGAACTTTCTCAACTTCGACGCCCCGGAAATCGTCGACGACCCGCGCCCGCCTGCGGTGCTGATCGATGAAGCGGTCAAGGCGGCCAGGCAATCCGATGTGGTGGTGGCAGTGGTCGGCGAGTCCCGCGGTATGTCCCACGAGTCTTCGAGCCGTACCACCCTGGAAATTCCGGCCAGCCAGCGCGAGCTGATCAAAGCCCTCAAGGCCACCGGCAAACCGCTGGTGCTGGTGCTGATGAACGGCAGGCCGCTGTCGATCAGTTGGGAGCGAGAGCAGGCCGACGCCATTCTCGAAACCTGGTTTGCCGGAACTGAAGGCGGTAATGCCATTGCCGACGTGCTGTTCGGTGACTACAACCCGTCCGGCAAGCTGGCCATCACCTTCCCGCGCTCGGTCGGGCAGATCCCGATGTACTACAACCACACCCGCATCGGTCGGCCCTTCACCCCTGGCAAACCGGGCAACTACACCTCGCAGTACTTTGAAGAGCCCAACGGCCCGCTGTACCCGTTCGGCTATGGTCTGAGCTATAGCAGCTTCGAGCTGTCGGGCCTGAAGCTTTCGAACAAGGACCTGAAGCGCGGGGACACACTGGAGGCCAAGGTGACGGTGGCGAACACCGGCAAGGTAGCCGGCGAGACCGTGGTGCAGTTGTACCTGCAAGATGTGTCGGCGTCGATGAGCCGCCCGGTAAAGGAACTGAAGAACTTCCAGAAGCTGATGCTCAAGCCGGGCGAGTCACGCACCTTGACCTTCCGCATCAGTGAGGAAGACCTGAAGTTCTACAATGGCCAGCTGCAGCGGGTTGCCGAGCCAGGGGAGTTCAATGTCCAGGTCGGGCTGGATTCCCAGGCGGTGCAACAGCAGAGCTTCGAACTGCTGTAACTGAAAGGTCGCCTGTACCGGCCCTTTCGCGGGCTTGCCCGCTCCCGCAGGATACTCACAGCCCGATGGACCTGTGCAGTACCTGTGGGAGCGGGCAAGCCCGCGAAGAGGCCAACCCCGATATCACCATCATCCGGATCCGCCCCGATGCCCTTTTCCTTTCGCGCCCTGCGTCTGGGGCTGATCACCCTGTTGATCGTGCTGGGCACCGCCCTCAGTGCCGGGTGGGCCATGCACCAGGCCAAGCGCCAGGCCATGGAAGACGACGCCCGGCGTGCCAGCCAGCAGTTGGGCCTGTACGCCAATACCTTGCACACCCTGATAGACCGCTACCGCGCCCTGCCCGCCGTGCTGGCGCTGGACCCGGAACTGATCGCCGCCCTGCGCGACCCTGTCAGCGAACAGGTGCAGAACGCCCTGAACCGCAAGCTCGAACGCATCAACGGCGCCGCAAATTCCTCCACGCTCGAACTGCTTGACCGCACCGGCCTGGCCATCGCCGCCAGCAACTGGCGGCTGCCCAGCAGCTACGTCGGTTCCAACTACGGCTTCAGGCCCTACTTCAAGCAGACCCGCAGCCAGGGCAGTGGCCGCTTTTACGCCGTGGGCGTGACCAGTGGCGTGCCGGGCTACTTCCTCGCCAGCGCGGTGAACGACGAGCATGGCCGCTTCCTCGGCGCCATGGTGGTGAAGCTGGAGTTCCCCGAACTTGAACGCGAGTGGCGCCAGGGCAGCGACATCCTGCTGGTAAGCGACGCCCGCGGCATCACCTTCATTGCCAACCAGGACGGCTGGCGTTACCGCGAGCTGCAGCCGCTCAGTGGTGCCGACCGTGCCGAACTGGCCGAAACACGCCAGTACGACAAGCAACCGCTGGTGCCGTTGCAGCATCAGGTGCTGACGCGCTTTGCCGCCAACAGTACCCTCAGCCGCGTGCAAGGCCCCGAGGGCAGCGCCGAGTACCTGTGGGAAAGCCTGCCACTGGAAAGCGAAAACTGGACCCTGCACCTGCTGCGCAAACCGCAGGTCGCCGCCGACGGCCGCAATGCCGCCCTCGGCGCCGCTGCCGTCTGGCTGAGCCTGGTGTTCGCCGCCCTGTTCGTCAGCCAGCGCCTGCGCCTGGCCCGTCTGCGCCAGCGCAGCCGGCAAGAACTAAAGCGCCAGGTCGAGGAGCGCACCCGCGAACTGCGCACTGCTCAAGAAGGCCTGGTGCAATCAGCCAAGCTGGCGGCGCTCGGGCAGATGTCGGCCGCCATGGCCCACGAAATCAATCAGCCACTGACCACCCAGCGCATGCAACTGGAAACCCTTCGCCTGCTGCTCGACCATGGCCGCCATGACGAAGCGCGCCAGGCATTGGAGCCACTGGAGCAAATGCTGACGCGCATGGCCGCGCTCACCAGCCACCTGAAAACCTTTGCCCGCAACAGCCCGGTCGGGCTGCGCGAGCGCCTCGACCTGGCCACCGTTGTCGACCAGGCACTGCATCTGCTGGAAACCCGCATTCGCACTGAGGAGGTAGAGGTTGCCCTGTACCTGGCGCGCCCGGCCTGGGTACGCGGCGATGCCATCCGCCTGGAGCAAGTGCTGATCAACCTGTTGCGCAATGCCCTCGACGCCATGGCCGACAAGCGCTACAAACGCCTGGAGGTGCGCATCGAGCCCGAGGGCGAGCGGTGGTGCCTGAGTGTGCTGGACTCGGGGGGCGGCATTGCCCAGCCCGACCTGGCCAAGGTCTTCGACCCGTTCTTCACCACCAAACCGGTGGGCGAAGGACTGGGCTTGGGCCTGGCCATTTCCTACGGCATCGTCCACGAGGCCGGTGGCCAGTTGCAGGCCGAAAACCTGCCCGGTGGCGCACGCCTGAGCCTTATCCTGCCCCGTGACCTGGAGCCTGTATGTTGAATTCAGTGATCGTCGTCGATGACGAAGCCAGTATCCGCACCGCGGTCGAGCAATGGCTGAGCCTGTCCGGCTTCGGCGTGCAACTGTTCGCACGCGCCGAAGAGTGCCTGGCACACCTGCCGCAGCACTTTCCCGGGGTAATCATCAGCGATGTGCGCATGCCGGGCATGGATGGCCTGCAGTTGCTCGAACGCCTGCAGGCGGAAGACCCCGACTTGCCTGTCATCTTGCTGACCGGCCACGGCGACGTGCCGATGGCAGTGGAGGCCATGCGCAGCGGCGCCTACGACTTCCTGGAAAAACCCTTCACCCCGCAGCACCTGCTGGGCAGCCTGCGCCGGGCCCTGGAAAAGCGCCAGCTGGTGCTGGAAAACCGCCGGCTGCACGAACAGGCAGACCTCAAGTCCCGCCTGGAAGGCACGCTGCTGGGCATGTCACAGGGCCTGCAACAGCTGCGCCGACAAGTACTGGAGCTGGCCAGCCTGCCGGTCAATGTGCTGATCCGTGGCGAAACCGGCAGTGGCAAGGAGCGCGTGGCCCGCTGCCTGCACGATTTTGGGCCGCGCGCCAGCAAACCCTTCGTCGCACTCAACTGCGCGGCCATCCCCGAGTCGCTGTTCGAGGCCGAGCTGTTCGGCCATGAGAGCGGCGCCTTCACCGGCGCCCAGGGGAAGCGCATCGGCAAGCTGGAGTACGCCAACGGAGGCACGGTGTTTCTCGATGAAATCGAAAGCATGCCACTGGCGCAACAGGCCAAGCTGTTGCGCGTGATCCAGGAGCAGAAGCTGGAGCGTCTGGGTGCCAACCAGAGCATCAGCGTCGACTTGCGTGTCATTGCCGCGACCAAGCCAGATTTGCTCGAGGAAGCTCGCGCCGGGCGCTTTCGCGAAGACCTTGCCTATCGCCTGAATGTGGCCGAGTTGCACCTGGCGCCGCTGCGGGAGCGGCGCGAAGACATTCCGCTGCTGTTCGAGCACTTTGCCCGTGCCGCAGGTGAAAAGCTTGGTCGTAATGCCTTGCCGTTAACGGGTCCACAGCTGGCGCAGCTGCTATCGCATGACTGGCCAGGCAACGTGCGTGAGCTGGCCAACGCGGCGGAGCGGCATGCGTTGGGGCTGGGTTCGCCAAACATTGAAGTGACACCTGCCGGACCTTCGCTGGGCGAGCAGATGGAAGCGTTCGAGGCGCAATGCCTGCGCGCAGCCTTGCGACTGCATGGGGGCGAGATCAAGTCGGTGATGGAGGCGTTGCAGCTACCCCGGCGTACGCTTAACGAAAAAATGCAGCGGCATGGGCTGGTGCGCGAGGACTTTGTCGGGCGCGAATGAGCGGATTTCCGCTTACCTGCAATCGTTGATAGGCAAAAATCCGCTTATCTCTGAGCGATCCTGGGGCTGCTTTGCAGCCCATCGCGACGCAAGGTCGCTCCTACAGGCCAGGTACCACAAGGTCCTGCACTCAAATGAATCACCCCGCCCCCATTTGGCACACCTTCTGCAATTGCCCTGGCAAGCTGCGCCACGGCGCGCTCCACAAAAACAACGAGAAGGTATCCCTGATGGATAACGCCACCTCCCTGCCCGCCGGGGCGGCCACTGCGCCCGCCGCGGAAAAAACCACCGCCAGCCGCCTGAAGTCGATTTTCAGCGGGTCCATCGGCAACATGGTCGAATGGTACGACTGGTACGTCTACGCCGCATTCTCGCTGTACTTCGCCAAGGCCTTTTTCCCGGCCGGTGACTCCACCGCACAATTGCTCAACACCGCCGCGATCTTCGCCGTGGGCTTCCTCATGCGCCCAATCGGTGGCTGGCTGATGGGCCTGTACGCCGACCGCAAAGGCCGCAAGGCCGCGCTGATGGCCTCGGTACTGCTGATGTGCGCAGGCTCGCTGGTCATCGCCCTGACCCCGGGCTACGAAACCATCGGCGTCGCCGCACCGATCCTGCTTGTCATCGCACGCCTGCTGCAAGGCTTGTCGGTGGGTGGCGAGTACGGCACCTCGGCCACCTACCTCAGCGAAATGGCCAGCAAGGAGCGCCGTGGCTTCTTCTCCAGTTTCCAGTACGTGACCCTGATCTCCGGCCAGCTCATCGCCCTGGCGGTACTGATTGTCCTGCAACAGACTCTGACCACAGAGCAGCTGTATGCCTGGGGCTGGCGCGTGCCGTTCGTGATCGGTGCGCTGTGCGCAGTGGTTGCCCTGTACCTGCGTCGCGGCATGGAAGAAACCGCCTCGTTCACCAAAAAGGAAAAGGCCAAGGAAAGCCTGATGCGCACCCTGCTGCGCCACCCCAAGGAGCTGATGACCGTGGTCGGCCTGACCATGGGCGGCACCCTGGCGTTCTATACCTACACCACCTACATGCAGAAGTACCTGGTCAACACCGTGGGCATGAGCATCAGCGACTCGACCACCATCTCGGCCGCCACGCTGTTCCTGTTCATGTGCCTGCAGCCGGTGATCGGTGGCCTGTCCGACAAGATCGGCCGACGTCCGATCCTGATCGCCTTCGGTGTGCTAGGCACCCTGTTCACCGTACCGATCCTCAGCACCCTGCACACCATCCAGACCTGGTGGGGCGCGTTCTTCCTGATCATGGCAGCACTGATCATCGTCAGCGGCTACACCTCGATCAACGCCGTGGTCAAGGCAGAGCTGTTCCCAACGGAAATCCGCGCCCTGGGCGTGGGCCTGCCGTACGCCCTGACTGTGTCGATCTTCGGCGGCACCGCCGAGTACGTGGCCTTGTGGTTCAAGAGCGCTGGCATGGAAAGCGGCTTCTACTGGTACGTCACCGCCTGTATCGCCTGCTCGCTGCTGGTTTACGCGACCATGAAGGACACCAAGCAACACTCGCGGATTACTACCGAGTGAATGTGAAGCTGCTGAAATGAAAAGGGCGCACCGTTCCAGGTGCGCCCTTTTCATTTGTTCGATCAACACTCATCTCGCTGTGAGCCGATTAAACATGCTATTCGGCTCATCCTGTGAGCCGGATAGCTCAGTTAATCGGCGCACTCGTGCCTCAGAGCCTGTTCAGGACATCTCCAACACCTGGCGCGGTTCCCGACGCTGGTACCAGGTGGCCATCAGCACCAGCACCAGCAGCACCCCGCCCAGCACGGCCGACGAACCGATTGTGCCGAAGTCCAGGCCGCCCTTTTCATGGGGTTTGGTGAGGAAGTCGCCCAAGGTGGCGCCGAATGGGCGTGTGAGCACGAACGCCACCCAGAACAACACCACGCCGGGGATGCGCGTCCAGTAACGGGCCACTACCACCAATGCGATGGCACTGCCGATCAGCAGCGCGCCGCCGGCAAAACCAAGCCCCGAATCATCGGCCAGGTAATCGCCAAGGGCAGTGCCAAGCGTGTTGGAAAACAGGATCGCTACCCAGTAGAACAGCTCGCCCGAACGATTCTTGATGCGGGTGACGTCCAGTGGGTTGCCGCTCAGGCGCCAGACCAGGAAGGTCAGCAGCAGGATCCCGATGAGCAGGGCCGAACCCGTGGCATAACCCAGACCCAGGGTGCGGTCCATGAAATCGGACATGGTAGTGCCAGCAGTGCTGGTGGAGAGGATCACCAGCCAGTACAGCATCGGATGGTAGCGGCGGGAGTAGAGCTGGCCGACCAAGGTCAGCAGGAACACGCTGATCAGCATCAACGAGCTGAGTGCATAGCCGATGTTCAGCGTCATCGACAGCAAGTCGCCGGCGGTTTCGCCAAGGGTGGTAGCGCAGATCTTCATGACCCAGAAGGCCAAGGTGATTTGCGGGAGTTTGTTCATTGTTGTGCCGCTCCAGTTTGAGGTGCGGCGATGGTGCTGAGCAGCGTCTGAAAAATCGGTTGGTGATGTATGAAAAAAGCGTTGATTGAACTTTGAAACAAGACATTTCGTTCTTAACGCCCCATTAATTCCCGACCCTCAAGCTGCAAGGGCTGATGAAACGATACGCGAGAGCTTACGGCGAGTGAACGACACCGCTACCTGACTCACGCGAAGTGCGCCCTGACACATCGATATATTCGATTTTTAGACGCTATTATTTGCGCTTTTTAATCAAATTAATCAGCGTAGGATTAAACCCATAGAAACAAACAACCTCTCGCACAGATGGAGCACCGACCATGAAAAACAAACTGATCCTCACCCTGGCCCTTTCGGTTTTCGCAGCTGGCGCCTTCGCCGAAGATGGCTTCGACCGTACCAGCGCTCACACCTTTGCCGCGGCTCAAACACAGTCCGCTAGCTACGCTGAAGATGGCTTTGACCGCACTGGCGGCCAACGCTTTGGCGAAGACGGCTTCGACCGCACCGGTGGCCAGCGTTTCGCCGAAGACGGCTTCGACCGCACCGGTGGCCAACGCTTTGCCGAAGACGGCTTTGACCGCACCGGTGGCCAACGCTTCGCCGAAGACGGCTTTGACCGCACCAACGCCCACCGCATCAGCTGATACCTGATGCGAGCAACCAGCCCGGCTTTGGCCGGGCTTGATCATTTGCAGGCGAGCACAGGCTTGGCACACTAGGCACCTTGTCCATCAGGAGGTAGGGCCAACAAGCCCAGCACAGATGTATTACTACGAACCTGCCAAAGGCCACGGCCTGCCCCACGACCCGTTCAACGCCATCGTCGGCCCCCGCCCTATCGGCTGGATTTCCTCGCACGACCGCGAAGGCCGCCTGAACCTGGCGCCCTACAGCTTCTTCAACGCCTTCAACTACATCCCGCCGATCATCGGTTTCTGCAGTGTCGGGCGCAAAGACAGCCTGAACAACATCGAGCAGACCGGCGAATTCGTCTGGAACCTGGCCACCCGCCCCCTGGCCGAGCAGATGAACCAGAGCTGCGCGCCGGTTGCTGCCGAGGTAAGCGAGTTCGAATTGAGCGGCCTCACCGCCACGCCCTCGCGCATCGTCAGCGTGCCGCGTGTAGGCGAAACCCCGGTGGCGTTCGAATGCAAGGTCAGCCAGATCGTCCAGCTCAAGCGGGCCGACCAGGAGCTGGTGCCCAGCTGGCTGATCCTTGGCGAAGTGGTGGCGGTGCATATTGCCGAGCACCTGCTGAAAAACGGCATCTACGATACCGCTGCTGCCGAACCGATTCTGCGTGGTGGTGGCCCGGCGGACTATTTCGAATTGGGCAACCTGTTCAAGATGGCCCGCCCGCCGGCCTGATCACCAGATCAGTTCGCCCTCTTCGCTGACGCCTTGCAGGCGTTGCAGCTCGGCCGTGGCCGCTTCGTCGGCAGCCACGGCGCCTTTGAATACCTGCCCGTCGAGGACCTTGTGAAAGCGCGGCGCGCCGCCCATGCTCAAGGCCTTGACCGCAATGGCGGCGCTGTAGCCGCCACCTTCCACAGGCACCATCGCCGATACCGCTTCGAAATGAGTGAATTCCCTACGTGCCATGTTGCTATCCGCTTGGTTGAACAAGGGCGTCACTTTACCTCATCCACCCTCAATCGAAGGTATGCAAGTCCAGGCTGCTGACCACTTGCGCCTGCACCAGCTCGCCAAACACGTCCAGGGTCGGCGAAGCAAAGTAGCCACTCATCGCCTGCTGATCCTGCCAGCTGCCACTGAGCAACCACAGGTCGGCATCGGCCTGGGAGCGCTGCACCGTGAAACTCAGGCAACCCGGCGCACGCCGCGAGGGCTCGAGCAGGTCGCGCAGGCGCGCGCCCAGCTCTGCCGAGCGCCCGCTGCTGGCACGGATGAAAGCAAGATGGGTGACCGGTTGTTTTAGGGTCATTACACAATCTCCTTGAAGCAGGCGGACGGAAAAGCCAGGTTGCCAAGGTTAGGGGCTCACCCGCGCGGCGCGTTAGGCCAATACTGCTCGCCGATTGCCTGATCCTGCAGCGCGGCAGGATCAGGCAATCGACGTGCAGCTTTCGACTAGCGCCCGTCTTTGCCCAAACCTATGCTGCGTCGGTCAGTAGAGGAAAGCCATCATGACCACCGCCACGTCCATCGACCCGCCCCTGGAACTGCAGCGCCTGGAACTGGCCGAGCTGATCCGCCGCCACGCCGGCGACCCTCATGGCCCGGCATCCGCCATCGATGACCTGTACCTGGTGCGCTACACCGAGAACGTGCGCTCGGTGCCGACCTTGGCACAACCCGCACTGTGTATCCTTGCCCAAGGCAGCAAAACCCTGTTCCTCGGGGACGAGCAATACGCCTATGACCCACTGCATTACATGGTTGTCTCGGTGACCTTGCCGCTGAGTGGCGTGAGGCTCGACGCCAGCCCGGAGAACCCAAGCCTTGGCCTGCGCATGGACCTGGACCCGGCCGAGATCAGCCAGCTGATCGCCGAAAGCGGGCCGATGCTGGTACCCAACCGGCCCTCAGGCCGTGGCCTGTATGTGGAAAGGACCGATGCCGCATTGCTCGACGCCTTGCTGCGGCTGCTGCGCCTGCTGGACACCCCGCGCGACATCGCCATGCTCGCGCCGCTGTTCCGCCGCGAGATTCTCTATCGCCTGCTGCGGGGGCCGCAGGGTTGCCGGCTGTATGAAATTGCCTTGGCCAACAGCCAGACTCACCGGGTTTGCCAGGCCATTACCTGGCTGAACAACAACTATCAGTTGCCGCTGCGCATCGAGGATCTGGCGCGGGAGGTCAACCTCAGCACCTCGACCTTGCACCATCGCTTCAAGGCCGTGACGTCGATGAGCCCGTTGCAGTACCAGAAGCAGCTGCGCCTGCAGGAGGCGCGGCGGTTGATGCTCAACGACGGGCTTGAGGCGGCGGTGGCCGCCTATCGGGTGGGGTATGAAAGCCCGTCGCAGTTCAGCCGTGAGTACAGCCGGCTGTACGGCGCACCACCGATTCGGGATGTGGCGCGGTTGCGGGCTACTGCTGGCTGAGTCCTGTTTTTCCTGTACCGGCCTCTTCGCGGGCTTGCCCGCTCCCACAGGTACAGCACAACTTCAGAGTATGTGCAGCACCTGTGGGAGCGGGCAAGCCCGCGAAAGGGCCAGTACAGGCAATAGCTTGACTTCAACCCGCCACGGTTTCCTGCCACTGATTCTGGTCAACCTGAATCAAGGTCGGCCCGGTGCGCTCCACCGCCTGCCCCAGCGCCGCTTGCAGCTGCTTCACGTCCGTCACATGCTCCGCCGCAGCCCCCAACGCCCGCGCCACGCCGAGGAAGTCCGGGGTATGGATATCGACCCCGACCGGCTCGATCGCCCGGTTGACCATGTACTTCTTGATCTCCTCGTACCCTTGGTTATTCCACAGCAGCACGATCAACGGCACCTGCGCCTCCACCGCGCTGGCCAGTTCTGGCAGGGTGAACTGCAAACCGCCGTCACCAATCAGGCACACCGCAGGCGCGCGCTGACCGATTTGCTCCGCACTCCCCAGCCAGGCGCCCATGGCCGCAGGCAGGGCGTAACCCAGGGTGCCGTAACCGGTGGAGGCATTGAACCAGCGGCGTGGCTGGTCCATGTCCAGGGTCAGGTTGCCGGTGTACACGGGCTGGGTCGAATCGCCCACCAGGACGGCATTAGGCAGTCGTTCGAGAATCGCGCTCAGCAAGCGCGTCTGGCTCAGGGTTGGCTGGTCCCAACCTGCCGCCAGAGCCTGGCGTAGGCAGCCTACCCGAGCCACACCCCAAGTGCTTTCACGCACGGGTTGCGGCAGGGCCTGCAAGGCACCGAGCAATGCATCAGCAGCCAGTCCGGCATCGGCCACCAGCGCAAGCTCGGGCAAGTAATTGCGCACGGTCTGGTCCGGGTCGATGTCGATGCGCAGCAGGCTGCCCGGGATCTCGAAACCACCCTTGAAGGTCACGTCATAATCGGTTTCGGCCAATTCGGTGCCGATCGCCAGCACCACATCGGCCTCAGCCACCAGCGCACGTGTGGCCGGCAGCGACTGGGTCGAACCGATCTGCAGCGGGTGGCTGGCCGGCAACAAACCTTTGGCATTGATGGTCAGCGCCACCGGGGCCTGAAGGTGTTCGGCCAGGCGCGCCAGCGCAGCCCCCGCGGCCAACGCACCACCGCCCGCCAGGATCAAGGGCCGCCTTGCACCTGCCAGGCGCTCGGCCATCTGCGCCACGGCCTGCGGCGCTGCCCCTGCCCGGCTGCCACGCACCGGGCGGCCCGGCAGCAGGAAGTCGGCCGGTTCGACCAGCACGTCGAGCGGGATTTCGATATGCACCGGGCGCGGCCGGGCGCTCTCGAACACGGCAAATGCTCGCGCCAGCACCTGCGGCAGGTCTGCAGCCGTCATCAAGGTGTGAGAAAACGCGGCCACACCCGACACCAGTGCCGCCTGGTTGGGCAGCTCGTGCAGCTTGCCGCGGCCACCGCCCAGCTGGTCACGGGACTGCACGCTGGAAATCACCAGCATCGGGATCGAGTCGGCATACGCCTGGCCCATGGCAGTGGTGATGTTGGTCATGCCCGGGCCGGTAATAATGAAGCACACCCCAGGTTTGCCACGGGTGCGCGCATAGCCATCAGCCATGAACCCGGCACCCTGCTCGTGGCGCGGGGTGATGTGGCGAATGGACGAGCCTGCCAGACCACGATAGAGCTCCACGGTATGTACACCGGGAATGCCGAAGACATGGTCGACGCCATAGCCTTCAAGGAGATTGACCAGAACTTCGCCGCAGGTTGCCATCGGTTTTCACCCTGAATATTGTTGGATTATGCCCTTATTGGACCCAAGCCACGGCTACCGCCACAATGCAAAAAAACACATACTAGCCATGTCCTGTCATCATGGCTCAGCACGATGAAACGCTTCCCGCCCCTGCCCGCCCTGCACACCTTTCTGGTTACCGCCCAGCACTGCAACTTCACCCGTGCAGGGCAACAGCTGCACATCACCCAAGGCGCCGTCAGCCGGCAGATCGCTGCCCTCGAAGCGCACCTGGGTTATGCGCTTTTCCAGCGCCAGGCCCGCGGGCTGAGCCTGACCCGCGAAGGCCAGGACTGGCTGCCTCGTGTACAGCAGGTATTCGCGCTGATTGAGCAAGGCGTGCGTGAGGTCGGTGGACGCAGCACTACCTTGCAGCTCAAGGCCCCAACCTGCGTGATGCGCTGGCTGCTGCCGCGCCTGATGGAATGGCAGGCACTGCGCCCGGACGTACCGGTGGAGCTGACCACCACGGTGCAGCATGGCGTGGATTTTCGTCGCGAGGGCTTCGATGCAGCGGTGGTTTATGGCGATGCGCCAAACCACGGGCTGCATGTGCGCAAGCTGTTCGATGAACAACTTACGCCCGTGTGCGCCCCCTCGTTGCGTGAGGGGCCGATACCGTTGCAGCAGGTGGAAGACCTGGCGCGGCACATGCTGCTCCACCCGTCGCGGGATGAACATGACTGGCAGTTGTGGCTGCAGGCAGCGGGGGTGACGTTGGCCACTCATGGGCCGAAGCAGCATTTCGAGACACTGGACATGGCGATGGCCATGGCCTCGCAGGGGACGGGTGTGGCCATCGGCGACTGGTCGCTGATTGGCGATGACTTGCGCGGGGGGCGGCTGTGCATGCCGTTTGCGCTGAAGGTAGTGACCGGGAAAGGGTATTACCTGGTAAGCCAGGCCAGAAGCTTGCCGCCAGGGTTGATGGAGTTACTGGACTGGCTGGAGAGCCAGGCTAGCCAATAAGTGCCTCTTCGCGGGCGCGCCCGCTCCCACAGGTACAGCATGGGCCTTGGGAACTGTGCTGTAGCTGTGGGAGCGGGCATGCCCGCGAAGCAGGCGACTCAGTAGCCCACTGTAAACCGCTGCCGCGAATGCGCCGGCTTTTCCAGCTCGTCGAGCATGGCAATGGCATAGTCGGCAAAGGTGATCCAGCTTTTGCCATCCGCACCGATCAGCAGATGATCCTTGCCCACTTTGTAGCGCCCGCTGCGCTCACCTTCAACAAACTCCGCCGACGGCGAGAGGAATGTCCAGTCCAGGTCTGGGTCGCGCTGCAACGCTTCCAGAAAACGCACCCCGGCCGTGGCCTCGGCCTTGTAGGCCTCCGGGAAGTCCGGGCTGTCGATTACCCGATGCCCCGACGGCAGCAGCAAGCTGCCGGCCCCCCCCACAACTAGCAGGCGCTTTACCCCGGCCCGCTTGACCGGCTCGATGATGGCATGCGGCTCGATGGTCGAGAAATGCGCCGCGCTCAACACCGCGTCCATACCCGTTACCGCCGCTTGCAGGGCCGCACTGTCCTTGGCATCCAGCGCCTTGACGGTCACCCCTTCACGCCCTTGCAGTGGCGAAGGGTCGCGGGCGATGGCCAACACACTGTGGCCACGGCGCAGGGCCTCCTCCAGCAACTGGCTGCCAGCGCGGCCAGTGGCACCGATAATTGCGATCTTGCTCATGGGAACACTCTCCATTGATTGAACGGAATTACCACTTCATCTCGCCCTTGGCGACCTTGGCACCGAGTTCCAGCGAGCTTTCATCGGCCAGGCCCGGGTAGCGCTGCTTCATGGCCTGGATCAACGCATTGGCGTCTTTCGCCTTGGCGGTTTCAGCGTCAAACCCACGAATGTAGTTTGCCGTGAAGCGCACGGCCTGCAGTGAACGGCTGCTGTCTCCCAGGTAATGCCCGGGGATGACCGTGCGTGGCCCCAGCGCCTCGATGTGCGCCAAGGTGCCAAGCCAATCGGCATGGGACTTGGCCGATTGAGTGTCGGCCATCCACACATGAATGTTTTCGGACACCACCACGCCACCGACCACCGCCTTGATCGACGGGATCCACACAAAACTGCGGTCTGGTTGCGGGCCGTCCAGGCCGACCACGTCCAAGGCCTGCCCCTCCAGCGTCAGGCGCTGCCCTACGAGCACTTGCGGCAGCACCAGCCGCTGCGGTTTGTCTGCCCCCATCTGCGGCCCCCAGTACGCCAGCTTGGCATCCCTGGTCTGGCGGATATGTGCAACCGTGGCGGCAGAGGCCAGCACCTTGGCGTTGGGGAAGGCCTGGGTCAGGGTGTCCAGGCCAAAGTAATAGTCCGGGTCGCCGTGGCTGATGTAGATGGTGGTCAAGTGTTTGCCGCCAGCCTGCAGGCGCTTTACCAGTTGCTCAGCCTGGGCTTTGCCAAACTGGGCGTCGACCAGCACGGCATCGTGCTCGCCACTGACAATCACCGAACTGACCGGAAAAATGGCCTCGTGCCCAGGGTTGTAGACCTCCAGTTGCAGCGGTTCGGCGGCTAGCGCAGGGCCGGCCAGGGTCACGCAGGCCAGTAGCAGGCCTCGCAGGGGGGTGAACAGGGACATGGGCAAGGCCTTCAGTTGAACAATGCCTAACAGCTTAGTTGCCCGATCCGTGACAAAAAATGCCATGCTTGAACATAGTTTGTTTCTAAAAACGGGCAAATCATGGACCGTCTCAACGCCATGCGCGTTTTCGTTACCGTCGTCGACCTGGGCAGCCAGTCGGCAGCGGCAGACCACCTGCAGCTTTCTCGCCCCGTGGTGTCGCGTTACCTGGCAGAGCTGGAGGACTGGGTTGGCGCGAGGCTAATGCAGCGCACCACTCGCAAGCTCAGCCTCACCGCGGCCGGCCAGGAAACCCTGCCCCGCTGCCGGCAACTGCTGGAACTGGCCGGCGACCTGCAGGCCGCGGTGCAGCAGCCGGATGACGCGCCGAAAGGCGCGCTGCGCATCAGCGTCAGCACCTCTTTCGGCCAGGCGCAGCTGGTGGACGCGGTGGCGGCCTATGTGCGGCGCTATCCTGGGGTGAAGGTGGAACTGCAAATGCTCGATCGCACCGTCAACCTGGTGGATGAGCGCATCGACCTGGCCATCCGCACCAGCAACGAGCTGGACCCCAACCTGATCGCCCGGCGCCTGAGCGTGTGCCGCTCGGTGGTGTGCGCAGCCCCGGCCTACCTGAGCGAGCACGGCGTACCGCAACGGGTCGAGGACCTGAGCCGGCACAACTGCCTGACCCATGCCTATTTCGGCCACAGCCTGTGGCATTTCGAGGTGGCCGGCCAGCAGGTCGCCGTACCGGTGGCGGGAAACATCAGCGCCAACGAAGCCATGACATTGCAAAAGGCAGCCCTGGCCAGCGCAGGAATCGCCATGCTGCCAACCTACCAGGCCGCCGACGCCCTGCGCAGGGGCGAACTGGTACGCCTGCTGCCCGAAGCGCAGCCACGTGAACTGAACCTGAATGCGGTGTACACGTCACGCAAGCACATGCCGGCGACCTTGCGCAGCATGTTGGATTTCCTGGTGCAGCGGTTCAAGGACGAGCCGGAGTGGGATCGGGATCTGTAACGCTGAAATTGGCCTACGCTGGAAGGTATCACCTATTGCTGTAACAGGAGGTGAGCACCATGGGCATCAAATCCAGAAGAGTCGCCCTTGTCATGGCCCTGACTGCGGTCGCAGGGCTGTATGGTTCAGCGTGCTGGCGCGCCGAGCTGCTACGCAGTCAGCCCAGCGCCGCAGCCAGCTGCGAGCAGGCACATTGCGTGCCTCACACTGCAACCTTGAGCGCCATCCGCTGAGTTGACGGCGCCCTGCCGGTCACTCTTCGACGCTCATGTATTCCTTGGCCCAGCGGATGTAATCCTCGGGCTGGGTGTAGGTGTGCGAGAGTTCGGTGGCGCTCAGGTTCTGCGACTTGTTCTGCTGGCCACGCTGCAAGCGCAAGCAATCGTAAGTGGCCTTGATCGCAGCAAAGTAGGCGCCATGGCCATCGACTGCGATACGCACGCCCAGGCTCGCCAGGCGTTCATCGTCATGCAGGTTGGGGTTGCCATAGGTGACCAGCATCAGCGGCACTGTCAGGTGCTCGGCAATCTGCTCGAGGTGTTCGAAGTCCTTCACGCCTACCATACAGATACCATCGGCACCGGCCTTCTGGTAGCTCTGGGTGCGCACGATGATTTCTTCGGTGGTGAGCACGCCAGCATTGGTACGGGCAATGATCGACAATGACGAGTCGACACGCGCCTCCAGGGCCGCACGAATCTTGCCGACGCCTTCCTCAACCGGGATCAGGTCGGTGGACTTGCGCCCGAATTGGGCGGGCAGCAGGGTGTCTTCGATGGTCAGCCCAGCCACGCCGGCGCGCTCCAGTTCGATAACCGTGCGCATCACGTTCAGCGCGTTGCCGTAGCCGTGGTCGGCATCAGCCAGCACGGGCAATTGCGCTACCCGGCCAATTCGGGTGGCCTGCTCGACAAATTCACTGAGGGTGATCAGGGCGAAGTCCGGCGCAGCCAGTACCTGCAATGAAGCGACAGAACCGCCCAGGATGCCGACCTCGAAGCCCAGGTCTGCGGCAATGCGTGCCGACATCGGGTCGAACACCGATGCAGTGTGGTAACAGGAACCTGAAGCGAGCAGTTCGCGGAAGGCAAAACGCAGATCTTGATGGGAAGCCTTGGGCATGATCACTCCGCAAATAAGTTGAAATTTGAACGGTAACTACCGACCCCTGTAATCGGGTCTACCTGACCTGTTCCAACCGTCGCCATCTGGGCGGTCATGCTCGACATGCAGGCAGAGGAATAAAAGGTGTGGGAGACAGCGGCCTGAAAAACCTGCGGCATATTGCTGCACCAAGCTGGTGCAAGCCCCGGTTTTCAGCCCCTGTGGCATACCAACGATATCACGCAGCCATGCATCACTGAATGAATGCGCCAATGCCGATTCGGCATAGGGGATGCAGATAGTACATAGGAAGCTACCTAACTCAGGTTACAATCCGACTTGCCCGCGAAGAGGCCGCCACACTCAATCAAGGTATTCCCGTGACCGCCGCCCTGCCCCCCACCACCCTGCGCAACGTGCTCACCGCCCTGATGCTGGCGATCTTCCTCGGCGCACTGGACCAGACCATCGTCGCCGTCTCACTGCCCGCGATCTCGGCCCAGTTCAACGATGTCGGCCTGCTGGCGTGGATCATTTCCGGCTACATGGTGGCGATGACCGTGGCCGTGCCGATCTACGGCAAGCTGGGTGACCTGTACGGGCGGCGGCGGATGATCCTGACCGGCATCAGTCTGTTCACCCTGGCCTCGATCGCCTGCGCCTTGGCCCAGGACATGCAGCAGCTGGTGCTGGCGCGGGTACTGCAGGGCATTGGTGCGGGTGGCATGGTTTCGGTCAGCCAGGCAATTATCGGCGACTTTGTGCCACCCCGCGAACGCGGCCGCTATCAGGGCTATTTCAGCAGCATGTATGCAGTGGCGAGTGTCGCCGGGCCAGTGCTGGGTGGAGGGTTGACCGAGTACCTGTCATGGCGCTGGGTATTCTGGATCAACCTGCCGCTGGGGCTGGTTGCCTTGTGGGCGATCCACCGGGCCCTGGGCGGCATGCCGGCGCAACGCCGCGAGGCGCAGGTTGACTACCTCGGCGCCGTGCTGCTGATCCTCGGCCTGGGCAGTCTGTTACTGGGCATCACCTTGGTCGGCCAGGGCCACCCTTGGGCCGACCCGGCCGTACTGGCCCTGTTCGCCTGCGCCGTGCTGGGCCTTGCGCTGTTCATCGCTCATGAGCGCCGCTGCCCGGAGCCGCTGCTGCCCTTGGGCCTGTTCGGCAACCGTGTCGCGGTTTGGTGCTGGGGCGTGATCTTTTTCGCCAGTTTCCAGTCCATTTCCCTGACCATGCTGATGCCGTTGCGCTATCAGGGCATCACCGGCGCCGGTGCCGACAGCGCCGCCCTGCACCTGCTGCCACTGGCGATGGGGCTGCCCCTGGGTGCCTTCACCGGCGGGCGCATGACCAGCCGCACCGGGCGCTACAAGCCGCAGATTCTGGCCGGTGCCCTGCTGATGCCAGTGGCCATTTTTGCCATGGCGCTGACCCCGCCACAGTCTGGGTGGTTCAGTGCATTGTTCATGCTGCTGACCGGCATTGCCTGCGGGTTGCAGTTCCCTACATCGCTGGTAGGTACGCAAAGTGCTGTGGACAGCAAGGACATTGGGGTGGCCACCAGCACCACCAACCTGTTCCGGTCGCTGGGCGGGGCCATGGGCGTGGCCTGCATGTCCAGTCTGCTGCTGGCACTGCTGCACCAGGGCGGGTTCGAAATGCTGGGCAACCCGTTGCTTGGGAGTCTGAAGGCAGGGGAGGTGGACCTGGTCACGCAGGCGCGGTTGACGGAAACATTCCGGCAGTTGCTGATGGGAAGTGGGCTGGTTGCACTGCTCGGGCTGATTGCCGCAGTGGCGCTGCCGGATCGGCAACTGCGCGGACGCTAGAGGCAGCTCCCGCACCCTGCGCTTAATACTCTGCTAATACATAAGGGAAACAATCCCTCACAATCCTTAACAAAGTGTCATTTGCGCAGAGCCGGGCTCAAGCGCAGCATATCCAGCCCGGTGTCGACCCATTTTTCGACATCACCCAACAGATCGACACTGTCAGGCAGCAACAGCCAGCGCCCGATCAGGCCATCGACATAGGCAAACATGGCCACCGCCGCGCGCTCGACATCCAGCTCGCCAGGCAACTGGCCCCGGCGAACGGCATTGGCCAACGCCAGGGCAATGCCCTTGTGGCAATCCAGCACCGCCCCCTGGCGCTGCTGGCGAATTTCACACATGTCATCGGTGAACTCGCACTTGTGATGCAGGATTTCATTGATACGCCGGGTTCGGGCATCGAGCACCAGCTCGTTGAACACTTGCAACAGCAGCTTGCGCATGCAGCCGAGCGGGTCGACTTCGTCCTCGCTTTCGCTCGCCCGTGCCAAGTGGTCATGGGTTTCGTGCAAGCTGTCGAGCAGCGCCTGTACCAGCTCCGCCTTGTTGTTGAAGTGCCAGTAGATCGCCCCGCGCGTGACTCCCGCCAGCTCGGCGATGTCGGCCAGGGTGGTTCGCGCAACCCCGCGCTTGTAGAAGGCCTTTTCCGCCGCCTCAATGATCTGGGCGCGGGTTTCCTGGGCTTCTTCTTTGGTTCGACGGACCATGGCAGTACAACCTCATCTGGCCCGAACGCGCGGCGCGTACGGGGGACGCTTCGGGGGCACCTCTGCAGGGAGCCTCACGGATAAGCTAATCAAGAGCTGTGGCAGTACCTGAGTACAACCCAGCGGTATTTACAAACAACCATGAATGTAAGTATATTCCTTAGCAAGCTATTTATCCACCGGATAGCAATTTTTCCAGATCAAGAACTCTTCCATTACTCTTGAGCGTCTCCCTGCTCCAGCGACCCGAGGATCCTCATGCAATTCAAGCCAGCCGTTACCGCTCTGGTTTCCGCCGTCGCCCTGGCAACCCTGCTCAGTGGCTGTAAGAAAGAAGAAGCAGCGCCCGCGGCGCAGGCTCCTCAGGTCGGCGTCGTGACCATCCAGCCGCAAGCCTTCACCCTGACCTCGGAATTGCCGGGGCGCACCACTGCCTACCGCGTCGCCGAAGTGCGCCCACAGGTCAATGGCATCATCCTCAAGCGCCTGTTCAAGGAAGGCAGCGATGTCAAGGAAGGCCAGCAGCTGTACCAGATCGACCCTGCCGTGTACGAAGCCAACCTGGGCAATGCTCAGGCCAACCTGCAGGCTACCCGCTCGCTGGCCGAGCGCTACAAGCAGCTGATTGACGAACAGGCCGTCTCCAAGCAGGAGTACGACGACGCCAATGCCAAACGATTGCAGGCCGAGGCTTCGCTCAAGAGCGCACAGATCGACCTGCGCTACACCAAGGTCCTGGCACCGATCAGCGGCCGTATCGGCCGTTCTACGTTTACCGAAGGTGCCCTGGTAAGCAATGGCCAGACCAACGCCATGGCAACCATCCAGCAACTCGATCCGATCTATGTCGACGTCACCCAGTCCACCGCCGAGCTGCTCAAGTTGCGCCGTGACCTGGCGAGCGGCCAGCTGAAGAAGGCTGGCGAAAATGCAGCCTCGGTGCAGTTGGTGCTCGAAGACGGCAGCCTGTTCAAGCAGGAAGGCCGCCTGGAGTTCTCGGAAGTTTCGGTTGACGAAACCACGGGCTCGGTCACCCTGCGTGCCCTGTTCCCTAACCCCGATCACACCCTGCTCCCAGGCATGTTCGTGCATGCGCGGCTGAACGCCGGGGTTAACGCCAACGCCATTCTGGCACCGCAACAGGGCGTGACCCGTGACCTCAAAGGCTCGCCAACCGCCCTGGTGGTCAACCAGGAGAACAAGGTCGAACTGCGCCAGCTCAAGGCCAGCCGTACCTTGGGCAGCGATTGGCTGATCGAGGAAGGCCTCAACCCAGGCGACCGCCTGATCACCGAAGGGTTGCAGTACGTGCGCCCGGGCGTCGAGGTCAAGGTCAGCGAAGCCACCAACGTCAAGAAGCCGGGCAGCCCTGATCAGGCCAACGCGGCGAAAGCAGACGCCAAAGCGGAGTAAACCATGTCGAAGTTCTTTATCGATCGCCCGATCTTCGCCTGGGTGATCGCCTTGGTGATCATGCTGGTCGGCGCCTTGTCGATCCTGAAGCTGCCTATCAACCAGTACCCCAGCATCGCGCCGCCGGCCATCGCCATCGCCGTGACCTACCCGGGCGCCTCGGCGCAGACCGTGCAGGACACCGTGGTACAGGTGATCGAGCAGCAGCTCAACGGTATCGACAACCTGCGTTATGTATCGTCGGAAAGCAACTCCGACGGCAGCATGACCATTACCGCTACCTTCGAGCAAGGCACCAACCCTGACACCGCGCAGGTCCAGGTACAGAACAAGCTGAACCTGGCCACACCACTGCTGCCGCAGGAAGTGCAACAGCAAGGTATCCGTGTCACCAAGGCAGTGAAAAACTTCCTGCTGGTGATCGGCCTGGTGTCCGAAGACGGCAGCATGACCAAGGACGACTTGGCCAACTACATCGTCTCAAACATGCAGGACCCGATCTCGCGTACTGCGGGTGTGGGTGACTTCCAGGTGTTCGGTGCGCAGTACGCCATGCGTATCTGGCTCGATCCGGCCAAGCTGAACAAGTTCCAGCTCACTCCGGTCGACGTCAAGACCGCCGTGGCGGCGCAAAACGTGCAGGTGTCGTCCGGCCAGCTCGGCGGCCTGCCAGCCCTGCCTGGTACCCAGCTGAACGCCACCATCATCGGCAAGACCCGCCTGCAGACCGCCGAGCAGTTCGAGAAGATCCTGCTCAAGGTCAACAAGGACGGCTCCCAGGTACGGCTGGGTGACGTCGCGCAAGTGGGCCTGGGCGGTGAAAACTACGCGGTCAGCGCCCAGTTCAACGGCAAGCCGGCTTCCGGCCTGGCCGTAAAACTGGCAACCGGCGCCAACGCCCTGGACACCGCCAAGGCACTGCGCGAAACCATCAAAGGCCTGGAACCTTTCTTCCCGCCTGGCGTGAAAGCGGTATTCCCTTATGACACCACCCCGGTGGTCACCGAATCCATCAGCGGTGTGATCCACACCTTGATCGAAGCCGTGGTCCTGGTGTTCCTGGTGATGTACCTGTTCCTGCAGAACTTCCGCGCCACCATCATCACCACCATGACCGTACCGGTGGTGTTGTTGGGCACGTTCGGCATCCTTGCCGCCGCCGGCTTCAGCATCAACACCCTGACCATGTTCGCCATGGTCCTGGCCATCGGCTTGCTGGTGGACGACGCCATCGTCGTGGTGGAGAACGTCGAACGGGTCATGTCCGAAGAAGGGTTACCGCCCAAGGAGGCGACCAAACGTTCGATGGAACAGATCCAGGGCGCCCTGGTGGGTATCGCCCTGGTACTGTCGGCGGTACTGCTGCCCATGGCGTTCTTCGGTGGTTCCACAGGCGTGATCTACCGGCAGTTCTCCATCACCATCGTGTCGGCCATGGGCCTCTCGGTGCTGGTAGCGCTTATCTTTACCCCGGCACTGTGCGCCACCATGCTCAAGCCGCTGAAGAAAGGTGAGCACCACACCGCCAAAGGCGGGTTCTTTGGCTGGTTCAACCGCAACTTCGACCGCAGCGTAAACGGCTACGAGCGCAGCGTGGGCACTATCCTGCGCAACAAAATACCGTTCCTGCTCGGCTACGCGCTGATCGTGATCGGCATGATCTGGCTGTTCACGCGCATTCCAACGGCGTTCCTGCCCGAGGAGGACCAGGGCGTACTGTTTGCCCAGGTTCAGACACCGGCCGGCTCCAGTGCCGAACGCACGCAGGTTGTGGTTGACCAGATGCGTGAGTACCTGTTGAAGGAAGAGGCCGACACCGTGGCATCGGTGTTCACCGTCAACGGCTTCAACTTCGCCGGCCGCGGCCAGAGCTCGGGCATGGCGTTCATCATGCTCAAGCCGTGGGGCGAACGCTCCAAGGAGAACAGTGTGTTCGCCCTGGCCGAGCGTGCCCAGCAGCATTTCTTCACCTTCCGCGACGCGATGGTGTTCGCCTTCGCGCCGCCTGCGGTGCTCGAACTGGGTAACGCTACCGGCTTCGACGTGTTCCTGCAGGACCGCGGCGGTGTCGGCCATGCCAAACTCATGGAAGCGCGCAACCAGTTCCTGGCAAAGGCCGCACAAAGCAAGATCCTCAGCGCCGTGCGCCCGAACGGCCTGAACGATGAGCCGCAGTACCAGCTGACTATCGATGACGAACGTGCAAGCGCCTTGGGCGTGACCATTGCCGACATCAACAACACCCTGTCGATTGCCTTGGGTGCCAGCTACGTCAACGACTTCATCGACCGTGGCCGGGTCAAGAAGGTGTACATCCAGGGCGAACCAAACGCGCGGATGAGCCCGGAAGACCTGCAGAAGTGGTACGTGCGCAACGGTGCAGGCGAAATGGTCCCGTTCTCCTCCTTCGCCAAGGGCGAGTGGACATACGGTTCGCCCAAGCTGTCCCGTTACAACGGCGTCGAGGCAATGGAAATCCTGGGTGCTCCGGCCCCGGGCTACAGTACCGGTGATGCCATGGCCGAAGTGGAACGCATCGCGGGCGAGTTGCCGGACGGTATCGGCTTCTCCTGGACCGGCATGTCTTACGAGGAAAAACTCTCCGGCTCGCAGATGCCGGCACTGTTCGCCCTCTCTGTGCTGTTCGTGTTCCTGTGCCTGGCTGCACTGTATGAAAGCTGGTCGATCCCGATTGCCGTCGTGCTGGTCGTACCGCTGGGTATTATCGGTGCACTGATCGCCACCAGCCTGCGCGGGCTGTCCAACGACACGTACTTCCTGGTTGGCCTGTTGACCACCATCGGTCTGGCGGCGAAAAACGCCATTCTGATCGTCGAGTTCGCCAAGGAACTGCACGAGCAAGGCCGCAGCCTGTATGACGCAGCGATCGAGGCGTGCCGCATGCGTCTGCGCCCGATCATCATGACCTCGCTGGCGTTCATCCTCGGCGTGGTACCGTTGACCATCGCCAGCGGCGCCGGCGCCGGCAGCCAGCACGCCATTGGTACTGGCGTGATCGGCGGCATGATCAGTGCGACCGTGCTGGCTATCTTCTGGGTACCACTGTTCTTCGTCGCAGTGTCGTCGCTGTTCGGCAGCAAAGAGCCGGAAAAAGACGCCACCCCTGAAACTCCACGTTATGAGGCTGGGCAATGACCAAGTCTTTGTTGTCCCTGGCAGTAACCGCTTTCATCCTTGGCGGCTGCTCGCTGATCCCTGACTACCAGACCCCGGAAGCGCCGGTGGCAGCGCAGTGGCCGCAAGGCCCTGCGTACTCGCCGACGCAATCGGCGGACGTTGCTGCCGCCGAACAGGGCTGGCGCCAGTTCTTCCACGACCCGGCGCTGCAACAGCTGATCCAGACTTCGCTGGTCAACAACCGCGACCTGCGCGTCGCGGCGCTGAATATCGACGCCTATCGTGCGCAGTACCGCATTCAGCGTGCCGACCTGTTCCCCGCGGTTTCGGCCACTGGTAGCGGCAGCCGCCAGCGGGTCCCGGCAAACATGTCGCAAACCGGCGAATCCGGCATCACCAGCCAGTACTCGGCCACGGTGGGCGTGAGCGCTTATGAGCTGGACCTGTTCGGCCGTGTGCGCAGCCTGACCGAGCAGGCGCTGGAAACCTACCTGTCCAGCGAGCAGGCGCGTCGCTCCACGCAAATCGCCCTCGTAGCCAGCGTGGCCAACGCCTACTACACCTGGCAGGCCGATCAGGCCCTGTTCAAGCTGACCGAAGAAACGCTGAAGACCTACGAGGAAAGCTACAACCTCACCCGCCGCAGCAATGAAGTCGGCGTGGCTTCGGCACTCGACCTCAGCCAGGCGCGCACCGCCGTGGAAGGCGCCCGGGTCAAGTACTCGCAGTACCAGCGCCTGGTCGCCCAGGACGTCAACAGCCTGACCGTACTGCTGGGTACCGGCATTCCTGCCGACCTGGCCAAGCCCCTGGAGCTCAATGCCGACCAGCTGGCCGAAGTACCGGCCGGCCTGCCGTCAGACATTCTCCAGCGTCGCCCGGACATCCAGGAAGCCGAGCACCTGCTCAAGGCCGCCAATGCCAACATTGGTGCCGCCCGTGCAGCGTTCTTCCCCAGCATCAGCCTCACCGCCAACGCGGGCAGCCTGAGCCCCGACATGGGGCACCTGTTCGCGGGTGGCCAAGGCACCTGGCTGTTCCACCCGCAGATCAATCTGCCGATCTTCAACGCCGGCAGCCTGAAGGCCAGCCTGGATTACTCGAAGATCCAGAAGGACATCAACGTCGCCAAATACGAAAAAACCATCCAGACCGCCTTCCAGGAAGTCTCCGATGGCCTGGCCGCGCGCAAGACCTTCGAAGAGCAGCTGCAGGCACAGCGCGACCTGGTGCAGGCGAACCAGGACTACTACCGCCTGGCCGAACGCCGCTACCGCATCGGGATCGACAGTAACCTGACCTTCCTCGACGCCCAGCGCAACCTGTTCAGCGCCCAGCAGTCGCTGATTACCGACCGCCTGTCGCAGCTGACCAGCGAGGTCAACCTGTACAAGGCGCTCGGCGGTGGCTGGTACGAGCAGACCGGCCAGGCCAACCAGCAGGCATCGGTGGAAACACCGAAAGGCTGATTGCGTCATTAGCTGAATCAAGCCCACCTTCGCGGTGGGCTTTTTTGTTATCCGCTGCCTGTTCCGCCGCGAAGCACTCGGACCAGGAAATTAATTAACCAACTGGAACATTCCGTTCGATTATCGCCCCGTTCCGTTTGCGGCGAATTGCCTCACCCCCGCAAGACCCCGCAACATCCCCTCACGCAACGTTGCCCAAGTTCATCAAGAAAAGACCCGCACCTGCAGGCTCGATCCAGCAGTGCACCGGCTCGCCCCATAAAAACAAGAGATCCACGACAGATGAGCACTTTGCAACCCGCACGCCAGCTGCTGCCCGGCCTGTTGGCCATGTCCTGCGCCCTCCCCGTGTTCGCCGCCAACGAAGGTGGTTTCATGGAGGACGCCAAGGCCACCCTCAACCTGCGCAACTTCTACATCAACCGCAACTTCGTCGACCCGGCCCTCCCGCAGGGCAAGGCCGAAGAATGGACGCAAAGCTTCATTCTCGACGCCCGCTCCGGCTTCACCCAAGGCACCGTCGGGTTCGGGGTGGACGTGCTGGGCCTGTACTCGGTGAAGCTCGACGGCGGCAAAGGCACCACCAACACTCAACTGCTGCCCGTGCATGACGACGGCCGCCCGGCCGATGACTTTGGCCGCCTGGGTGTGGCACTGAAAGCCAAGCTGTCCGAAACCGAGCTGAAAGTCGGTGAATGGATGCCGGTGTTACCCATCCTGCGCTCGGACGATGGCCGCTCGCTGCCGCAGACCTTCCGCGGTGGCCAGCTGACCTCCAAGGAAATAGCCGGCCTGACGCTGTACGCCGGCCAGTTCCGCGGCAATAGCCCGCGCAACGATGCCAGCATGGAGGACATGTCGATGAACGGCAAAGGTGCGTTCACCTCCGATCGTTTCAACTTCGGCGGCGGCGAGTACACCTTCAACGACAAGCGCACCATGATCGGCCTGTGGGATGCCCAGCTCAAAGACATCTACCACCAGCAATACCTCAATCTGACCCACAGCCAGCCGCTCGGCGACTGGACCCTGGGCGCCAACCTGGGCTACTTCATCGGCAAGGAAGACGGCGCAGAGCGCGCCGGCAAGCTGGACAACCGCACCGCCTCCGCCATGCTTTCGGCGCGCTACCAGGGCCACACCTTCTACGTGGGCCTGCAGAAGGTCAGCGGCGACGATGCCTGGATGCGGGTCAACGGTACCAGTGGCGGCACCCTGGCCAACGATAGCTACAACTCCAGCTTCGACAACGCCAAGGAGCGCTCCTGGCAGCTGCGCCATGACTTCAACTTCGCAACCGTTGGCGTGCCTGGGCTGACCCTGATGAACCGCTATATCAAGGGTGAAAACGTCACCGTGGGCAGCGTGGATGACGGCAAGGAATGGGCTCGCGAGACCGAACTGGCCTATGTGGTGCAGTCAGGCAGCTTCAAGGACCTGTCGGTGAAATGGCGCAACTCCACCATGCGCCGGGACTTCAGCACCAACGCCTTTGATGAGAACCGGCTGATTGTGAGTTACCCGCTGAATCTCCTTTGAATGCTTCGCGGGCACGCCCGCTCCCACAGGACCGGCACAGCTTTCAGACGCTGTGCTGCTCCTGTGGGAGCGGGCGTGCCCGCGAAGAGGCCAAAGGCCCTTTGAAATAACCAAAAGAAATAATCAAATCCATAAACCTTCTTGGACGACATAAGCTGTAACAGCTTGAATAGGGCCCTGATCCCCGCCCCAGAGCCGTGACATGGACCTCCGCCAGCTGCGCTACTTCATTGCCCTTACCGAATACCGCAGTTTCGTCCGTGCCGCCGAGGCCATGGGCATCACTCAACCCGCCTTCAGCCGCGCCATCCAGAGCCTGGAACACACGTTTGGCTGCCCGCTGGTAGACCGCGCCAGCAAGGCGCTGCTGCCAACGCCCGAGGGCCTGGTGGTGCTGCAACACGCCCGCCGCCTGGTGCAGGGCGCAGCACAACTGAGTAACGAAGTGCTGCAAATGACCAAGCTTGACGCCGGCGAGCTGCATTTCGGCAGTGGCCCGGCGCTGGCGGTACGCCTGGTTCCCGACGCCTTGCGCCACTTCATCGAGCACCACCCCGGCATCCGCACCTCGCTGCTGGTGGACAATGCCGAACGCCTGGGCCAGGCCCTGCGCCGCGAACAGATCGAGTTTTTCGTCGACGATATCCGACCGTTCGAAGCCGACCCCAACTTCCATACCGAGCCCCTGTCGCCACGCCCCGGCCTGTTTTTCTGCCGCCCGGGGCACCCATTACTGGCCAAGGACAGCCTCTCGACCAACGACCTGTTCCGCTATCCACTGGCCAGCGCCCTGCTCGCCCCCGGCGTGCGCAAGCGCCTGGCCAACCTGAGTGGGCGCAGGGATTTCATCCCGCACCTGCAAACCGAGCACCTGGCCATACTGCGCAGCGTGGTGCAGGCCAGCAACGCTATCGGCACGGCCAGCGAGGAGGCCGTGGCCGATGACCTTGCGGCTGGCACCCTGGTGCGCCTGCACTGGCGCAACCTGCCGCCGGCGCTGGAGGTACTGAGCGTGCGTTGCGGGGTGGTCAGCCGTAGCGGTTACCGGTTGTCGCCGGCGGCGCGGGCGATGATCGAGACACTGGTGGGGCTGGATACGCCAGTGCGGGCTGCTGCCATTCGCTGAGCTGATGATAGTGGTGGCTGCGGGCTATCCTGAGCTATATGGGTTGCCAAGGCCGGCCCTTTCGCGGGTGAACCCGCTCCCACAGGGTTTCGTGGATCCCTGTGGGAGCGGGTTCACCCGCGAAAGGGCCGGCACTGGCAATACACCTAGATCAGGCACACCAGGGAGGCACAACAATGAAAACCCTCGTCGACCACCTGAGCCAATACGCCAGCTACCACCGCGACCCACGCAACATTGCCACCCACTTCGTCGGCATCCCGCTGATCGTGCTGGCAGTCACCATCCTGCTGTCACGCCCTGGCGGGGAGGTGGCTGGCATGTGGTTGTCCCCTGCCCTGCTGGCAGCGGCGGCCTCGGTGTGGTTCTACCTGCGCCTGGACCTGCGGTTCGGCCTGGTGATGGGGTTGCTGCTGGGCCTGTGCCTGTGGGTCGGCCAGGTGCTGGCCGTGCAGACAACTACGCTGTGGCTCAGCACCGGCCTGGCGGCATTCGTGGCGGGTTGGATCATCCAGTTCGTCGGCCATTACTACGAAGGCCGCAAACCTGCATTTGTCGACGATATCAGCGGCCTGATCATCGGGCCACTGTTCGTGGTGGCAGAAGCCGCGTTCATGCTGGGCCTGTGCCCGAACCTGAAACAGGCCGTAGAAAACAACGCAGGCCCGGTAGCCATGCGTTAGAAGAACACGGTTATGTAAGCATTGGATGGCCCTATCGCCGGCAAGCCAGCTCCCACAGGGATTGCATCAGGCCTGAGGGCAGTGCATTCCCCGTGGGAGCTGGCTTGCCGGCGATAGGGCCAGCGCAGGTATTACTGCTGTCGAGACTCGACACCCAGTTCATCCCACACCGACTCAGCCAGGTGGAACGTGGCGTTGGCTGCCGGAATGCCGCAATAGATGGCACTCTGCATCAGCACTTCCTTGATCTCGTCACGGGTCACGCCATTGTTGGCCGCCGCGCGCAGGTGCAGTTTCAGCTCATCGTTACGGTTCATGCCGATCAGCATGGCAATGGTGATCAGGCTGCGGGTGTGACGGGGCAGGCCCGGGCGGGTCCAGATATCACCCCAGGCGTGGCGGGTGATCATCTCCTGGAACTCGCCATTGAAGTCATTGAGCTTTTCCAGGCTGCGGTCCACGTGGGCATCGCCAAGCACCGCACGGCGCACTTGCATGCCGGCGTCGTAACGTTGTTTCTCATCCATGGCGTTTTCCTCAGTGAGCCAGCAGGAAGTCGAGCACACGGCGGCTGAACGCCTCACCGATTTCGACGTTGGACAGGTGCGCTGCCGGGAAGTCTACGTACTCGGCACCTTGGATACCGGCCTGCATGAAGCGGCCATGCTCAGGGGTGGTGACCACGTCTTGTGTACCGGCAACGATCAGCGCGGGCACCTGGATGCGGCCCAGTTGTTCACGGTAATCGGCATCACGCACCGCTGCGCAGTTGGCGGCATAACCTTGCGGGCTGGTTTGCGCCAGCATCTGGCAAATGCGCTGGGCTTGCTCAGGCTGGGCCTGGACAAAGCCTGGGGTGAACCAGCGGGCGATAGAGCCATCGCGCAGGTCGACCATGGCCTGCTGGCCACCCTTGAGCACGGTGTCGATACGGGGGTTCCACACCTCGTCACTGGCGATCTTGGCGGCGGTGTTGCACAGGGTCAGGCTGTGCAGGCGCTGGCCGGCGTTGATGCCCAGCCACTGGCCGATCAGGCCACCCATCGACAGGCCGACAAAGTGCGCTTTCTGAATGTCCAGGCCGTCAAGCAGCGCCAGCACGTCACGGCCCAATTGCTCGATGCTGTAGGGGCCTTCAGTGACCAACGAGGCACCGTGGCCACGGGTGTCGTAGCGCAGTACACGAAAGTGCTGGCTCCACAAGGGAATCTGGGTGTCCCACATGCCCAGGTCGGTGCCCAGCGAGTTGGACAGGACCAGCACCTGGGCGTTTACCGGGCCATCGATCTGGTAGTTCAAAACGCCATCGGCCAGTTGCAAATGCGCCACAGCAGTCTCCTTCAGGCAGTGAAATGTTGATGTTCGGATACGGCGCGCGCCACCCAGACGCGGGCCTGGCCCAGGTAATGGGCAGGGTCGAGCAGGCGATCAAGTTCTTCGGCAGACAGCTCGGCACTGACCTGCGGTTCGTCACCCAGCACAGCACGCAAGTGGCGCTGCTCGGCCACCGCGCGCTGGCAGCATTGTTCGAGCAGGTGGTGGGCACGGTCGCGGCCCAGGCGCTGGGCAAGCACAATACTCACCGCTTCTGCCAGCACCAGCCCTTGGGTCAGGTCGAGGTTACGGCGCATGCGCGCTGCGTCCACTTCCATGCCCTCGGCAATGACCTGGGCCTGGCGCAGCGCGCCGGAGACCAGGCAGCAGATATCCGGGAGGGTTTCCCATTCTGCATGCCACAGGCCCAGGCTGCGCTCATGTTCTTGGGGCATGGCAGCGAACAGCGTCGACACCAGCCCCGGCACACGGGTAGCCGCACCAATCAGCACCGCAGCGCCCACCGGGTTGCGCTTGTGCGGCATGGTCGAAGAGCCGCCCTTGCCCGGCGCAGAAGGCTCGAACAGCTCCCCCGCCTCGGTTTGCATCAGCAAGCTGATATCGCGGCCGAACTTGCCCAGGCTGCCGGCCACCAGGCCCAGCACCGAGGCAAACTCCACCAGGCGATCACGCTGGGTGTGCCAGGGTTGCTCAGGCAGGGTCAGCTTCAGCTGCTCGGCCAGGGCCTCGGCCACCGGCATCGCCTTGCTGCCCAAGGCGGCCAGGCTGCCCGACGCGCCGCCAAACTGCAGCACCAGCAAACGCGGGCGCAGTTCCCGCAGGCGCTGGCGGTGACGGGTCAATGCACCCAGCACGCCGGCCAGTTTCATGCCCAGGGTCACCGGGGTGGCATGTTGCAACCAGGTGCGACCTACCAACGGCGTATCAGCATGCTTCAAGGCCTGCTGCGACAGGGTATCGGCCAGTTTACCCAGGTCGGCTTCGATCAGGTCGAGGGCATCGCGCAACTGCAGGACCAACCCGGTGTCCATCGCATCCTGGCTGGTGGCGCCCAAGTGCACATAGCGCTCGGCCTCGGGCACGCCACTGGCAATCACCTTGCCCAACGCCTTCACCAGCGGGATTGCCGAGTTGCCAGCGGTAGCGATGGCATTGGCTAGCGCACCAACGTCATAGCGCTCGGCCTGGCATGCCGCTTCGATGGCAGCCACGGCGCTGTGCGGGACCAGCCCGGCAGCGGCTTCGGCACGGGCCAGTGCGGCTTCGAAATCGAGCATGCCCTGCAGGCGGCCACGGTCGGAGAAAATCTCGCGCATGGCCGGCGCGGTGAAGTAGGCGTCGAACAGTTGGTTGGTCATGCCACGTCCTTAGTCATCGTGGTGCAGGTACGCGGCCTGCTTGGGCAGGCGCAGGCTGAACAGGAAGGCAATTGCCATCATGGCCGTCACGTACCAGTAGAAAGTGTTTTCCATACCCAGGGTCTTCAGGCCCAGGGCCACGTACTCGGCAGAGCCGCCGAATGCCGCGTTGGCGACTGCATAGGCCAGGCCCACACCCAGTGCACGCACCTGTGGCGGGAACATCTCCGCCTTCACCAGGCCGCTGATCGAGGTGTAGAAGCTGACGATACACAATGCCAGGCTGATCAGTACGAAGGCCATGAACGGGCTGGTGACGGTTTTCAGCGCCATCAGCAGCGGTACAGTGCACAGGGTACCGAGGGCGCCGAACAGCAGCATCGAATTGCGCCGGCCGATGCGGTCGGACAGCATGCCGAAGAACGGCTGCAGCACCATGAACAGGAACAGCGCGCCGGTCATCACGTAGCTGGCGTTTTTCGCCGTCATGCCAGCGGTGTTGACCAGGTACTTCTGCATGTAGGTGGTGAAGGTGTAGAAGATCAGCGAGCCACCAGCGGTGTAGCCAAGCACGGTAATGAAGGCCGCTGCATGGTTGCGGAACAGGCCACCGATCGAGCCTGCATCCTTGTCATTGCGGGTTTCGGCGCTGCTGGTTTCGTGCAGCGAACGGCGCAACATCAGCGAGATAAGAGCGGCAATGGCCCCCACCACGAACGGAATGCGCCAGCCCCAGGCCCGCAGTTCGTCTTCGGTCAGCAGCTGTTGCAGGATGACCACCACCAGCACCGCCAGCAACTGGCCGCCAATCAGGGTGACGTACTGGAACGAAGCAAAAAAGCCGCGCTGGCCACGAAGGGCCACTTCACTCATGTAAGTGGCGGTGGTGCCGTATTCCCCCCCCACCGACAAGCCCTGGATCAGGCGGGCCAGCAACAGCAACGCTGGCGCCCAGGTGCCAATGCTGCCATAGGTGGGCAGGCAGGCGATCATCAAAGAGCCGAAGCACATCATCAGCACCGAGATCATCAGCGAATTCTTGCGACCATGTCGGTCAGCGAGGCGGCCGAAGATCCAGCCACCGATGGGGCGCATCAAAAAACCTGCGGCGAACACGCCGGCCGTGTTCAACAACTGCACGGTCGGGTCGTCGGAGGGGAAAAAAGCCGGGGCGAAGTAGATTGCGCAGAAGGCGTAGACGTAGAAGTCGAACCATTCCACCAGGTTGCCTGATGAGGCACCGACGATAGCGAAGATGCGCTTGCTGCGTTCTTCGCCGGTGTAATAGGTTGAGGTCATGACGGGTTTACTCCTGGAGGGTACTAGGTAAGTCTAGACATACCTGGTAACACACTCGTTCCGCTATCTGGCTGGCAATTGGCCTTATGTCGAAGCTACCGGCCCTATCGCGGGCAAGCCCGCTCCTACAGGGAGAGCGTGGTTCCTTGTAGGAGCGGGCTTGCCCGCGATAGGGCCGGTACAGGTCAAACCCGCTCGATGGCCAGCGCCAGACCTTGGCCGACACCTACACACATGGTCGCCAGGCCCTTGCGCCCGCCACTTTTCTCCAGCTGATGCAGCGCAGTCAGCACCAGGCGCGCACCGCTCATGCCCAGCGGGTGCCCCAGGGCGATCGCGCCGCCATTAGGGTTCACCTGCGGTGCATCGTCGTCCACACCCAGCTCACGCAGCACCGCCAGGCCTTGGCTGGCAAAGGCTTCGTTGAGCTCGATCACGTCGAAATCACTCACCGCCACCCCCAGGCGCTCGGTCAGCTTACGCACCGCTGGCACCGGGCCAATGCCCATCACACGTGGTGCAACACCGCCGCTGGCCATGCCCAGCACGCGGGCGCGCGGGGTCAGGCCGTGCTTCTTCACGGCTTCCGCCGACGCCAGGATCAGCGCCGCAGCACCGTCGTTCACGCCCGAGGCGTTGCCAGCGGTGACTGTCTTGTCCGGGCCATTGACCGGCTTGAGCTTGGTCAGCGCCTCCAGCGTGGTTTCCGGACGCAGGTGCTCGTCACGCTCCACGATGGTTTCGCCCTTCTTGTGCGCAATGCGCACCGGGACGATCTCTTCGGCAAAGAAGCCAGCAGCCTGGGCCGCTGCAGCCTTCTGCTGGCTGCGCAGGGCGAAAGCGTCCTGGTCAGCGCGCGAAACCTGGTAGTCGTCGGCGACGTTATCGGCCGTTTCCGGCATGGAGTCCACACCGTACTGGCTCTTCATCAGAGGGTTGATGAAACGCCAGCCGATGGTGGTGTCTTCAAGCTTCATGTTGCGCGAATAGCCGCTTTCAGCCTTGCCCATGACGAACGGTGCGCGCGACATCGACTCGACACCGCCAGCAATCACCAGCTCCATTTCGCCGCTTGCAATAGCGCGGAAGGCGGTACCAATGGCATCCATGCCCGACGCGCACAGGCGGTTCAGGGTGACACCCGGGATGCTTTCCGGCAGGCCGGCCAGCAGCAGCGCCATACGCGCCACGTTGCGGTTGTCTTCACCGGCCTGGTTGGCGCAGCCGAAGAACACTTCATCAACCTGGTCCCACTGCACGGCAGGGTTGCGCTCGATCAGCGCTTTGAGTGGCACGGCGGCCAGGTCGTCGGCACGCACACTCGCCAGCGCGCCGCCGAAGCGGCCGATGGGGGTGCGGATGGCGTCACAGATAAATACGTCGCGCATTAGGCTTCTCCTGCCACTGGCCATGGGCCGCGGCGGTACGTGTGGAGGCTACTGGTCAGGGTGCTTCGATGAGCCCAGATTAAGGAGACTGACGGTAGGCTTACAATCCGATAATCGACTATCCGTGCGATTATCGAACTATTTGTTACGCTGCTACCTATCTGCCTGCTGGGAGCGCTGCACGCCCCCCCCCGCTATTCAGGTCGCGTCGGCGTGGCTTACCAGCCCCTTCACGATCACACCTACGGTCGCCAGTGCCGCTGGCACCAGCAACGCCGTCAGTACCTGTTCGAAGTTCCAGCCCAGGCCCAACAGCGTAGCGCCGCTCCAGGCCCCCAGAATTGCACCAAAGCGGCCGATACCCAGCATCCACGATACACCCGTGGCACGGCCCTGAGTCGGGTAGAAGCGTGCTGCCAACGATGGCATTGCCGATTGCGCGCCGTTCACGCACATACCGGCAATCAGCACCAAGGTGGCCAACACGGTGATGTTGCCCAGGCTCTGCCCCACGGCGTATGCAAACACCCCGGCCAGCAGGTAGAAAATGCCGATCACCTTGTGCGGGTTGTAGCGGTCCATGGCCCAGCCCACACCCACGGCACTCAGCACGCCGCCAAACTGGAACAGCGCGCCGATAAATGCGGCCTGCTCCATGCTCGCGCCGCTGTCACGCATCAGGGTTGGCAACCAGCTGGTCAGCAGGTAGACGATCACCAGGCCCATGAAGTAGGTCAGCCACAGCAGCATGGTGCCCAGGCCATAAGTGCCGGAGAAGATCAGCGCAAAGACGCTGCGGGCGGCTACGGCCTTTTGCTCTGGCACGCTGAAGCTGCCCGCCTCGGCCACCACCTGCGGCGCAATGGGCGAAAGGGTCTTGCGTATCTTGTCGGTACCCCGGTTGCGCACCACCAGGAACCGCGCCGATTCCGGCAGCCAGACCATCAACACCAGCGCCAGCAGCAGTGGCAGCACGCCGCCGATTACCAGCAGGCTGTGCCAGCCATAGGCCGGGATCATCTTGGCGGAAATGAAGCCACCACCGGCCATGCCCAGGTTGAAGCCGCAGAACATGCTGGTCACCAGCAGCGATTTGAGGCGCTCGGGGGTGTATTCGGACAGCAGTGTGGTTGCATTGGGCATACCGGCGCCCAGACCCAGGCCGGTCAGGAAGCGCAGTACCAGCAACTGGTCGACGTTGGTGGCATAGGCTGAGGCCAGGCTGAAACCGCCAAACACCAGCACCGCGCCCACCAGCACGCCTTTACGGCCGAAGCGGTCAGCCAACGGCCCGGAGCCCAGGGCACCGAACACCATACCGATCAATGCGGCGCTCATCACCGGGCCAAGGCTCGCCCGGTCGATGCCCCACTCCTGCGACAGCGCCGGGGCGATGAAGCCCATGGCGGCAGTGTCCAGGCCATCGAGGAAGACGATCAGGAAGCACAGCAACACGACCCGCCACTGGTAGCGGGAAAGCGGCTGCTGATTGATGAACGACTGAACGTCGAGGCTTTTGCCGACGTTGTTTTGCGCTTGGTTCATTGTTGTTGTCCAGAATGTTGGGCACAGCCAGACCACTGCACACGGGCGACCGGCACAGAGGACGATGATTGGGGGAATATGGCCTGCGTCAGCCTGGATACAACGGTACTGCGTGCGGGTGCGGCCGCAGCAGCAAGTGGACAGTATTCATGGTAAGTGCCTCTTGTATTTTTTGTTCGGTCGGCATGGCCGACCGTTGCGAGAGACATTAATCAGCGGGCGGCGGTGGCGCAATTCGCCCGGAGCGACACTGTGCGTTTATCGCACAAGAAACCGTTTTGCCTGTTCTAAATGTCAAAGGGGGGCGCTCCGCGGCCCCCTTCAATCTCAGCCAAACAACTGATGGCAAAGGTCCCGGCTGGCCGCCAGCAGGATCGGCAGGAAGCGCTGTTCCAGCTCACTGCGTGTCACCCGCCCCACATGGGTGCTCACGTTCAACGCCGCCAACACTTGCCCCGATGCATCGTAGATCGGCACGGCAATCGAACGCAGCCCCTGCTCCAGCTCCTGGTCCACCACGCACCAGCCTTGGGCGCGGACCTGCTGGATGCAGGCGAACAGTGACTCGGGGTCATGCAAGGTACGGCTGGTACGCGCCTTCAGGTCGGCACGCTCCAGGTATTCACGCAGGCTGGTGTCGTCCATGGCCGCCAGCAGGATGCGCCCCATGGATGTGCAGTAGGCCGGCAGGCGCCCGCCCACCGACAGGTCGACCGATATCAGCCGCTCCACCGTGGCCGAACGGGCTATATAAAGAATGTCGTCGCCTTCAAGGGTGGCCATGTTGGCGGCTTCGTGCAATTGGTCACTGATACGGTCGAGATAAGGCTGGGCAGAGATCGCCAGTGGCGTAGACGACAGGTAGGCGTGCCCCAGCGTCAGCACTTTGGGCAGCAGCGAATAGGTACGCCCGTCGGAGGTGGCGTAACCCAGCTTGATCAGTGTGTGCAGGCAACGGCGCACCGCGGCTCGGGGGATTTCGGTGCGGTGGCTGATCTGGGCGATGGTCAGGTGGCGCTTGCGTTCCTGAAAGGCCTGGATCACGGCCAGGCCACGTGCCAGGGAGGTCATGAAGTCTGGATCGCCGGTAAACGCCTGGATGCGCTTGGCCGGTGAAGCCACGATCGGCGGGGCCATGGCGGCCGATGGGGGTCGCGCCGGCTCTGGATTGACCGAATCATTGACCAGGGTTTCGTCACTCATCGCACACCTCAAAAAAAAACGCCCACTCGTTCGATTATCGAACAAACGGCCGATAATCGCAATTGACCGCTGACACGTTTGCTTATACCTTTCTCATGCCACTTGTGGCTTCTTTGGAGAGACTGGTCAGGTACCCACCGTAGAAGTCCCCAGGCAACGGCCTCGCCTCTTGGCGAGGCCGTTTTTCATTCTGGCGTCGCCCTGGCATTGCGGCGAACTTTTATCCGTCATGCCTTTCAAACTTGTACGAAGCGTCCGAACTGTTTCCGCCCCTGCCACTCGTTGCGTCAGGTGCTGTCAGGGTTCGGTAAATAACGATGTTCGGCGAATTATCGGTTGCTATAATCATTGCGCAGGCCCGGGCGCTAGCATGGCAGCGGCGTATTCCGCTGTATGTAGCCGTTGCGGCCAGCCAGGCATGTGCACGCTGCACATCGCATAACAAACGTCATCACACTTAATTCAGGTACTGCATGTGACGAAAGATGAACTGCGCGCAGAACTCGAGCGCCAGGCTGAACGTTACAAGGATGTTTACGGTGGTGAAGTCACCACTTACGCCGCACAACCGGATCCGGAACGCAAACCCTGGCGCAAACGTGCCAGCGTGCGCGACCAGGCGTTCAACCAGGAACTTGAACGCATTGAAAAGGAACTGCGCAGCGACAATCCCTGACCCGGGACCACGCCAGCGCGTCGTCGCCCGGCCAGCCCGGGCGAGGTCGATCTTTACCGCCTGACCGAAGATGAAATGGATTTTCACAAATTTCATACGACCGTTTGAATGATGACGAAACGGCCATTTCTTCGCTTTTTTGCCTGATTTCGCCAGGCTTTGCGCTTTTTAGCAGACATTTTCCTGCCTGATTGCCCCAGTTCGCATCCCATGCTCACGCCATGAAGATTGCCATCGGTCTGTAGCAGGTGCATCGATTGCCAAGGTTTTCTGGCATAATCCCGCCCCCCTATACCCGCCAGACAACCTTCATGATCGATTTATTCAGCGGACTGGATGCCTGGGTGTTGGTGAGCCTGCTGCTCGCCTTGACCTTCGTACTCGCCTTCGAGTTCATCAATGGCTTTCATGACACCGCCAATGCGGTAGCTACAGTCATCTACACCAAAGCCATGCCGCCGCACCTCGCCGTGTTCTTCTCCGGTGTGTTCAACTTCCTTGGCGTTCTGCTCGGCGGTGTGGGGGTGGCCTATGCCATCGTGCACCTGCTGCCGGTAGAACTGCTGATCAATGTGAACACCGGACACGGCCTGGCCATGGTCTTCTCGCTGCTGGCTGCGGCCATCACCTGGAACCTGGGTACCTGGTACTTTGGCATCCCGGCCTCGAGTTCGCACACGCTGATCGGCTCCATTCTCGGTGTCGGCCTGGCCAACGCCCTTATCAACGACATTCCGTTGGGTGATGGCGTCAACTGGCAGAAGGCGATCGACATCGCCATGTCGCTGGTGGTTTCGCCAATGGCCGGCTTTGCCGTGGCGGCCCTGGTGCTGATCGGCCTGAAGTGGTGGCGCCCGCTGTCGAAGATGCACAAAACCCCCGACCAGCGTCGCAAACTCGACGACAAGAAGCACCCGCCATTCTGGAACCGCATGGTACTGGTGGTTTCGGCCATGGGCGTGAGCTTCGTGCACGGCTCCAACGACGGCCAGAAAGGCATCGGCCTGATCATGCTGGTGCTGATCGGTATTGTCCCGGCCAAGTTCGTCCTCGACCTGAACAGCACCACCTACCAGATCGAGCGTACCCGCGACGCTACCCTGCACATGAGCCAGTTCTACCAGCGCAACGCCGCCACCCTGGGCGAATTCCTGGCACTGGGCAAGGCCAAGTCCAGCGACCTGCCGGAGAAGTTCAGCTGCAACCCGCAGCAGACCGAGCCGACCATCGCCGCGCTGCAGTCTTCGCTTCAGGGCGTGACCGACTACCACAGCCTGGATGCCGACAAACGTGTTGAAGTGCGCCGCTACCTGCTGTGCCTGGATGACACCGCGAAAAAGGTCGGCAAGCTGCCGGGCCTCGAGGCCCGTGAAAAGGCCGACCTGGAAAAACTCCGCAAAGACCTGACCGCCACTACCGAATACGCACCATTCTGGGTGATCGTGGCCGTCGCCCTGGCCCTGGGCCTGGGCACCATGGTTGGCTGGAAGCGTGTGGTACTCACCGTTGGCGAAAAAATCGGCAAGCAGGGGATGACCTATGCCCAAGGCATGTCGGCACAAATCACTGCCGCCTGCGCCATCGGCATGGCCAACGTGTTCGCCCTGCCGGTATCGACCACACACGTGCTGTCGTCCGGTGTAGCCGGCACCATGGTTGCCAACAAGAGCGGCCTGCAAGGCGGCACGGTGAAGACCATCCTGCTGGCCTGGGTCCTGACCCTGCCGGCTTCGATGGGCCTGGCCGCCGGCCTGTTCTGGCTGGCATCCAAAGCCATTGGCTGAGTGACACCGCAATAGAAAAAGGCGCCTCATGGGCGCCTTTTTCACAGGAGTCATTCCTGTACCGGCGATAGGGCCGGTACAGGCAAACTACCTTTTCTTGCCCCCCAGCAACGATCCCATCAGCCCTCGCACCAGCTGTCGCCCCAACTGATTGGCCGCCTGGCGCACTGCCGACTTGATCGCCTGCCCCGCCGCACTTTGCAAGAAGTCGCCGGCCTTGTCGGCAAAGCTCTCCTCGTCCACCTTCGGTTGCGGCGCCGGCTCCAACGCCTCGCCCTTGCGCTGGGTCAGCCTCTCATAGGCCGACTCACGGTCCACCGGTTTGTCATAGCGCCCCACCAGCGGCGAAGCAGCAATCAGCGCAGCTCGCTCGGCCGCACTCAGTGGCCCGATACGCGACTGCGGCGGCGCAATCAGCACCCGCTGCACCATGGCAGGCGTGCCCTTTTCCTCCAAGGTACCCACCAACGCCTCGCCAATCCCCAGCTCGGTCAGCACCGCCAGGGTGTCGAATGCCGGGTTCGGGCGAAAGCCATCGGCCACCGCCCTCAGCGACTTCTGCTCCTTGGCGGTAAACGCCCGCAAGCCATGCTGTATGCGCAAACCCAACTGGGCCAGCACCGCATCCGGCAAGTCACCCGGTGACTGGGTGACGAAATACACCCCCACACCCTTGGAGCGGATCAGCCGCACCACCTGCTCCAGGCGGTCCTGCAACGCTTTTGGCGTACCGTTGAACAGCAAGTGCGCTTCATCGAAGAACAAGGCCAGCACCGGCTTGTCGGCATCTCCACGCTCGGGCAACTGCTCGAACAGCTCGGCCAGCAGCCACAGCAGGAAAGTCGCGTACACCTTGGGCGCCTCATGCACCAGCCGGCTGGCGTCGAGCAGGTGGATGCGCCCACGGCCATCCAAATCTGGCCGCAGCAGGTCCTCGAGCTGCAATGCCGGCTCGCCGAACAGCGCCTCGGCGCCCTGCTGCTCCAAGGTCGCCAGGCGCCGCAACAGCGCCTGGGTCGAGGCCGTGGTCATTAGCGCACTGTCTTCCCCCAGCAATTGTGGGTTGTCCTTCAGGTGCGCGAGCAGCGCCTTGAGGTCCTTGAGGTCCAGCAGCAACAGGCCCTCACGGTCGGCCACCTTGAAAGCTGCATACAGCGCCGCCTGCTGACTGTCGGTCAGTTCCAGCAGGTTGCCCAGCAGCAACGGCCCCATTTCACTGAGGGTAGTGCGCAGCGGGTGGCCGGACTGCCCGGCGATGTCCCAGAGGCTGACCGGGTAGGCCTGAGGCGTGTGCCCCAGCCACGGCATGCCGGCGATGCGTTCGGCCACCTTGCCCTGCGGCGCGCCGGCAGCCCCCAGCCCACACAGGTCACCTTTGACATCGGCCGCGAATACGGCCACCCCTGCGTCACTGAACGCTTCTGCCAGGTGCTGCAAGGTCACGGTCTTGCCAGTACCCGTCGCGCCCGCCACCAGGCCATGGCGGTTGGCCAGCCGCATCGCTTGCCCGACTGGCTGGCCATCTGGGCCAGCACCCACAACTATGGTCGAAGTTTCCGACATCTCTGCAATCCTCTGCTCAAGCTTTGCCTTAATTCGGCCGATACCTTTGGGTGATATTCGCCTTAATTAGAGAGGAACAACCGAAAAGGGACTTTTCGGGATGTTGCACTGCTTTGCGGCTCCACCCGTGCGAACGCCTGATATAACACCTTAGCGGAACCGATTACGCCATGAACAAAAGCCTTCGTTTCAGCCACAAGATTCTTTTGGCAGCATCATTGATCGTGATACTCGCCTTCAGCCTGTTCACGCTCTACAACGATTACCTCCAGCGTAATGCGATCCGCGCGGACCTGGAAAACTATCTCGCTGAAATGGGCGCCTCCACTTCGACCAACATCCGCAACCTGTTCGATGGCCGTATCAAGCTGGTGGAAAACCTGGCACAGAACATTGCCCAAAACCCAACCAACGCCGAAACCCTGATGGGCCAGAATGCGTTGATTTCCAGCTTCCTCACCGTTTACCTGGGCAAGGTGGACGGCGGCTTCAGCGTGCGCCCGGACGCAAAAATGCCCGATGGCTACGACCCGCGCACCCGCCCTTGGTACAAGGACGGCATGAACGCCACCGGCGCGACACTGACCGAACCGTACATCGACATGACCACCAACAAGATGGTCATTGGCATCCTCAGCAAGGTTTCCAGCAGTGTCGGCGTGGTCGGGGGCGACCTGGCCCTGGACGGCCTGGTGCAGATCATCAACTCGCTGAACTTCGGCGGCATGGGCTACGCCTTCCTGGTGAACGACCAGGGCAAGATCCTGGTGCACCCTGACCAAGACCTGGTGATGAAGTCGCTGTCGGACCTGTTCCCGCAGCACACGCCAAAGCTGACCGGTGAGCTGACCGAAGTGCAGAGCGAAGGCCAGACCCGCCTGCTGACCTTCACCCCGATCACCGGCCTGCCTTCGGCCAACTGGTACATCGGCCTGTCGGTGGACAAGGACAAGGCCTTCTCGATGCTGAGCACTTTCCGCACCTCGGCGGTGATCGCCACGGTGGTGGCGGTGGTGATCATCATCGGCCTGCTTGGCCTGCTGATCAGCGTGCTGATGCAGCCGCTGCATACCATGACCCGCGCCATGGAAGACATCGCCGAGGGTGAAGGCGACCTGACCAAACGCCTGCGCATTCACAACCACGACGAGTTCGGCATCCTGGGCACCGCCTTCAACCGTTTCGTCGAGCGTATTCACAGCTCCATCGCCGAAGTGTCCTCGGCCACCGAGCAGGTCAACGAAGTGGCCCTGCGTGTCATCAGCGCCTCGAACTCGTCGATGACCAATTCTGACGAACAGTCCAACCGTACCAACAGCGTGGCCGCCGCCATCAACGAACTGGGCGCCGCCGCCCAGGAAATCGCCGGCAACGCTGCTCAGGCGTCGCAGCACGCCAGCTCGGCTCGCTTGCTGGCTGAAGAGGGTCAACAGGTGGTCGAGCGCAACATTGCGGCAATGAACCGCCTGTCCGACCTGATCGTCAGCTCCAGCGGTCACATCGAGACGCTGAACAACAAGACCGTCAACATTGGCCAGATCCTCGAAGTGATCACCAGCATTTCCCAGCAAACCAACCTGCTGGCGCTGAACGCCGCCATCGAAGCGGCCCGCGCCGGTGAAGCCGGCCGTGGTTTTGCCGTGGTGGCCGATGAAGTGCGCAACCTGGCGCACCGTACCCAGGAATCGGCGCAGCAAGTGCAGACCATGATCGAAGAGCTGCAGGTGGGCGCCCGCGCGTCGGTCGAGACCATGGACCAAAGCCAGCGCCACAGCCAGGACAGTGTGCAGATCGCCAACCAGGCCGGTGAGCGGCTGGACAGCGTTACCGTACGCATCAGCGAGATCGACGGCATGAACCAGTCGGTGGCCACCGCCACCGAAGAGCAGACCGCCGTGGTCGAGGCGATCAACATGGACATCAACGAGATCAACATGCTCAACCAGGAAGGCGTGGAGAACCTGCAAGCCACCTTGCGCGCCTGCTCGGACCTTGAGCAGCAGGCCGGCCGCCTGAAGCACCTGGTGGGCAGTTTCCGCATCTAAAGACACTGTTTCGCGGGCACGCCCGCTCCCGCAACGGCTGACACAAACCTCAAGGTCTGTGCAGTCTCTGCGGCAGCGGGCGTGCCCACAAAGAAACCAACACCCCCCTCAGCCCTGGGCCGCCAAACCCCGATCGAACAAACTATCCTTCACACAGGTCAACCTGTAGGCGCGTCATCGCCGGATGACAAGCCCGAAGATGATCCTGGAGGGATGCTGATCGTGCACATCGCCGACATCACCATGTTCTATGCCCCGGCCAGCGGCGGCGTACGAACCTATCTTGATGCCAAACACCGCCGCCTCGACGCCATTCACGGCGTACGCCACAGCCTGCTGATACCCGGTGCCAGTGCACAGCACGCCGATGGCATCTATCAGGTGCCCGCCCCGCCTCTGCCATTCGGCAAGGGTTACCGCTTCCCGGTGCGCCTGGCCCCCTGGTGCAATGAACTGCGACGGCTCAAGCCCGACCTGATCGAGGTCGGCGACCCCTATCTGACCGCCTGGGCTGCGCTGGAGGCCCGGCGTCAACTCGATGTGCCAGTGATCGGCTTCTATCATTCAGACCTGCCGTTGTTGGTCAGCAACCGCATGGGCAACTGGTTCACGCCCAATGTCGAGGCCTACGTCAGCAAGCTGTACGGCAATTTCGACCGGGTGCTGGCGCCCAGCCAGGTCATGGCCGACAAACTGCGCCGCCTGGGTGTACGCGATGTGCATGTGCAGCGCCTGGGGGTGGACCTGGCCACCTTCAACCCAGACCAGCGCGACCCGCACCTGCGCGCGCAACTGGGCATCGCTGACACCAGCCGCCTGCTGATCTATGCCGGCCGCGGCTCGCGGGAAAAGAACCTGCCAGTGCTGCTCGACTGCATGCAGCAGCTGGGTAGCCCCTACCACCTGCTGCTGGTGGGTTCGAACATGCCGGCCAATGTGCCGCGCAACGTCAGCGTGATCGACCACTTCTGCCCCGCGCCGGAAGTTGCCCGGCTGCTGGCCAGCGCCGATTTGCTGGTGCACGCCGGGGACCAGGAAACCTTTGGCCTGGTCATTCTTGAAGCGATGGCCAGCGCCATCCCGGTGGTGGCTGTACGCGCCGGTGCCTTCAGTGAAATCGTCAACGAACAGTGCGGCCGCCTGTGCCGCCCCAATGATGGCCACGCCATGGCGGCAGCCGTGCGCGAGGCGTTCGAGGCCGGCGTACGTATACTCGGGGCGCAGGCGCGCCGCCATGTGGAGCAGCATTATTCATGGGACAACGTGGTATGCGGCCTCCTGCAGCACTACCACGCGGTGCTCGGCCATCCACTGCAGGTGCGCGCCCATGGCTGAGGCATGGCCGGCGTCGCGCAGCCTGATGCTGGTGCTGCATGACGTCGCGCCCGAGACCTGGCCAGACTATCAACCCTTCGTCGAAGCCGTCGACACCCTCGGCGGCGTCCCCATGACCTGGCTTGTGGTGCCAGACTTTCACCAGCGCAACCTGCTGCTGCGTTCGCCCACCTTCTGCCGCCTCCTTGACCGGCGCCTGGCCCAGGGCGATGAACTGGCCTTGCACGGCTACTACCATGCCGACAACAGCCCACCGCCACGCACACCCGGCGACTACTTCATGCGCCGTATCTACACCCACGAAGGTGAATTCTACGGCCTGGACCAGCAGCAGGCCCTGCAACGGCTGGAGCGCGGCCTGGCACTGTTCCACCAGCAAGGCTGGCCTGTAGCAGGCTTTGTAGCGCCGGCCTGGCTGATGAGCGAAGGCACCCGCCAGGCCCTGCGCCGCCTTCCCCTGCGCTACACCAGCACGCCGCAGCACCTGTACCGCTTGCCGGACTTCACCGCGATCGAAGCCCCGGGGCTGGTGTGGAGTGCCCGCAGCGCGTGGCGCCGAGGGCTTTCCAGGGTGCTGTGCGACTGGCAATGCCACCGGTGGCGCAATGCCGAGACCCTGCGCCTGGGCCTGCACCCGGTGGACATGCGCCACCGTTCATCCCGGGACTACTGGCTGAACACCTTGCGCAGCTTGCTGGCTCAAGGCCGCGAGCCCCTGACCAAGTCGGCCTGGCTGGACCGCAAGGCAAGCGCATGAACCGCCTGGCCTGGCTGGGCCTGACACTGCTGGCGGCGGTGCTCGTGCCGATCCTGCTCGGTGGCAGCGAGCTGCTGCCGAGGCTACAACGCTTCGATCCTGTGCTGATGCTCACCCTGCTGGGCATGATTCTGCTGTGCTGGGCCATCAACGCCATTCGCTTGCGCCTGTTGCTCGGCCAGCAGGGAGCCAGGCTTGGGCCCCTGCGTAGCCTGGGCGTGATAATGGCCACCGAATTTGCCATCTGCACCACCCCCGGTGGCAGCGGCGGGCCCTTGACCCTGATGGCCCTCCTGGCACGTGACCGCATCAGCGCGGCACGCAGCGGCGCTGTATTCGCCATGGACCAGTTGAACGATCTGGTGTTCTTCTTCTGCGCCATGCTGGCAATAGCTGGCTACGCGCTGTTCCACAGCCTGGGCCGCAGCCAGGAAAGCATGTTGCTGGGCAGTGCGCTGCTACTGTGCACAGCACTGGCCGGGGTGGTCGGGCTGCTACGCTATCGCCGTCAGGTCATGCGCTTGAACGGCAGGCTGCTGCGGCGCCTGGGCATGAGCCAGCGGCGCAAACGCCGCTGGGCGCGCAAGCTGTTGCACTTCGTGCACGCGCTGACGCAAACCTGGCAGCTGCCCAAGCGCACACTCAGCCTGGTGTTCACCTTGACCTGTGCACACTGGGCTCTGCGCTACAGCGTGTTGTACCTTGTCTTGAGGGGATTGGGGGTGGACCTGGCCTGGATCCCCAGTTTTCTGGTGCAGATGCTGTCGCTCAGCGCCGGCCAGCTCAGCCTGCTGCCAGGCGGCGCCGGTGCCGCCGAGCTGACCTCGGCCAGCCTGCTGACGCCATGGGTGGGCGGCTCTACCGCCGCCGCGGCCATCCTGATATGGCGGGCGGTTACCTACTACTTTTATCTGCTGGCGGGTGGGCCGGTGTTCGTGTGCCTGCTGGCGCGTCCGTTACTGGAGCGCTGGCGGCGTCAGGCGGGTTGAGCTGTTGCCAGAGTTCGGCAGCGCCGGGGAAGTCGGTGCCGTCAGTATCATCCAGGGCTTCGGGGTCGTAGCGGGCCAGGCAACCTTCGCCGAGAGTGGGAGGTGGTGAGGCATTGGGGGTGTTGCGTTGTGTGGCCATCAGTGTTCCTTTCAAGATTGCAGGGGCGCTTTGCGCCCCTGCATCATCAATCGAAAACGACAGTCTTGTTGCCATGCACCAGCACCCGGTCTTCCAGGTGATAACGCAGGCCGCGGGCCAGCACCATCTTCTCTACATCACGGCCAAAGCGGACCATGTCCTCGATGCTGTCGGCATGGCTGACACGCACCACGTCCTGCTCGATGATCGGGCCGGCGTCCAGTTCTTCGGTGACGTAGTGGCAGGTCGCGCCGATCAGTTTCACGCCACGCAGGGCGGCTTGGTGGTAAGGCTTGGCACCGACGAACGACGGCAGGAAGCTGTGGTGGATGTTGATCACTTTTTCAGCAAAGTCCCGGCACAGTTGCGGCGGCAGGATTTGCATGTAACGGGCCAGCACCACCACATCGGCGGCGTGCTCCTGAACCAGGCGCGACACTTCGGCAAAGGCCGGGGCCTTGTCCTTGGGGTCAACCGGCACGTGGAAGAAAGGAATGCCGTGCCACTCGACCATGCTGCGCAGGTCGTCGTGGTTGGAAATCACGCAAGGGATCTCGCAGTCCAGTTCATCAGTGTGCCAGCGGTGCAGCAGGTCGGCCAGGCAGTGCGACTCTCGGCTGGCCATCAGAACCACACGCTTTTTCTGCGCCGAGTCGGTAATGCGCCAGGTCATGGAGAACTCTTCGGCGATCGGCGCAAACGCCTCGCGGAAGGCTTCGATACCGAACGGCAGGGATTCAGCGCGGATCTCATGGCGCATGAAGAACCAACCGCTCTGCTCGTCAGAGTGGTGACTGGCTTCGTTGATCCAGCCATTGTACAAGGCCAGGAAATTACTGACTTTCGCCACGATGCCGACACGGTCGGGGCAGGCGATCACCAGACGATAGGTGCGCATGAATGAGACTCCAGAACTTCGCAAAGGCGCCTATTCTAGCGGCACGCCAGAAAAAACGCAGTATTGATCGCAGCCACGATGGCGTATGCCGGTCGCCATACACAGCGCAGGCATTGCCTGACAGACACGTGGAAAAACAGGGTTTTTAAGTAAATTTTTGTTCACGTAGAGAAATATTGTCACAGCTTAATTAACAGTTAATCGCCCAATATCATGTTTACTTGCGACTATCGCCTGTCTATTATTGCTCCACACATTTCTGAACACGCATTAAGGAACACTCCATGTCCCTGATCAACGAGTACCGCGCTACCGAAGAAGCCATCAAGGAACTTCAGGCCCGCCTGGCCAACCTGTCGCAGGATGACAAGCTCAAAAAAGAACTGGAGTTCGAAGGCAAACTGCGCACTCTGATGGGCGAGTACTCCAAGTCGCTGCGCGACGTGATTGCCCTGCTCGACCCAGAGTCGAAACTGAGCAAGGCACCTCGCGGTGCGGTCAAGACTACTGCCACCAAACGTGCGCGCAAGGTCAAGCAATACAAAAACCCGCACAACGGTGAAGTCATCGAAACCAAAGGCGGCAACCACAAAACCCTGAAAGAGTGGAAAGCCACTTGGGGTGGTGATGTGGTTGAGAGCTGGGCAACCCTGCTGGACTGATTGTCCGCATTTGCCTTTTGCTTGTCGCAACAAAAACGCCGGCACATTGCCGGCGTTTTTGTTGCCCCGCTGTCAGCCAATTGCAAATTGTTCCTGCAGTTGCCGGGCGTGCAGTTGCCAAGCTTCCAGCACACGCCGCCCAGCCTCGTCAGCGCCCTCCCAGGCTTTTTGACGCGCCTGTTCGAAGTCGCCCAGCGTATTGGGCGCCCCCCACTGCGGGTCGCTCAGGCGCTGCTGACAAAAGCCATACCAGCGCTGACGCTCTTCGCTGGTCAAGGTTTCGGGGAAGTTGCGCGCCCGATAGCGGAACAGCAATTCCGGTAAACGCGGGTCATCGAACATCCACTGCCCACGGCCCAACTGCGCGGGTTCCAGCATACGCACTTGCTCACATAAGCGGCGGTCTCGGTCCCCTACAAAACCGTCATACAACTGTTGTTCCGGGTCTTCTGTCGGGGTGAAGTCTTCCTTGCCGTAGATGTGCTCCAGCTTGTCTTGCCATTGCGCCTGTTGATTAGCCAACTGTTCGCCGCGCAATTGTAACAACGTCAAGTCCAGGCCTAATCGTTGTTGGTCGGCCGGGCGCAATACCGACAGTGGCGCCAGTACCGGGCAGCGATTGATCTGTACCAGTTTGAGCGGCACCGGTAATTCACCCTCGGCCAGTGCTTCATGACGGGTATACAAGCGCTGGCGTAGAACCTCGGCACTTTCCCTTAGTAACGGTAGGGGTTCCTGATGCAAGTCGCAGACGATCAGCGCATTGCGATTACGTGGGTGCCACGCTAATGGCAGTACGACACCCAGGTAATTACGCGCCGCCGAAAAGCGCCCGGATATGTGCACCAGTGGCTGCAACAAACGGATCTGCTCCATCACTTTATGCTTGCTGCGCAACTGGAAGAGCCACTCATACAACTTGGGTTGTTTCTGCCGAATCAGACGGGCCAGCGCAATGGTTGCCCGCACGTCGGAAAGCGCTTCGTGAGCATGCCCATGGTCAATGCCATTGGCTTTGCTCAACAGTTCCAGGCGCAGGCTGGTGCGCCCATCCTGTTGCGGCCATTGAATACCGTCAGGGCGCAACGCGTAGGCGGTTCGCACGATATCGATCAGGTCCCAGCGGCTGTTGCCGCCCTGCCACTCCCGGGCATAGGGGTCGAAAAAGTTTCGGTACAAACTGTAGCGGGTCACTTCATCGTCAAAACGCAGGGTGTTGTAGCCAGCACCACAGGTGCCCGGGTGTGCCAGTTGCGCATGCACCCGGGTCATGAACTCGGCCTCGCACAGGCCTTGCTCGGCCAGCAACTGCGGGGTAATGCCAGTCACCAGGCAAGCCGCCGGGTGTGGCAGGATGTCATCGGAAGGCCGGCAATAAAGGCTGATCGGCTCATCGATTTCGTTAAGGTCGAAATCGGTGCGCACGCCGGCCACCTGCAGCGGCCGGTCGCAACGCGGGTTGATGCCGGTGGTTTCGTAGTCGTGCCAGAAAATGCTTGAGGTCACGGGGTCGTCCTGTATCAAGGTCGACCCGATTCTAGCGCAGCCTCAGACAGAAGCGTTGGCAGGCAGGAAACTGAAATAATCACGCAGTGAGCGCACGAACTCGTCGAATTCGCGAGGCGCCTGCAACAGCATGAAGCCGGAATCGTAGTGGCCTGGCGTCTGGTCTTCGCGGCACCACAGGCAACTGGCGGTCAGGTTGACGAACTGATGCCCGCCGCCAACCAGCGGCAAGCGCAATTGCAGTTCGTAATCGGGCCCTACCAGCACAGGCAGCTGGCTGATGACCATCAGCCCATCCTCGGAGGCATTACCCAGCTGGCCGATCTCCTGACCGGTAAAACGGTTGAATACCTTGAGGATACAAGGCAGCTGATGACGCTCGATGTGGCGCTTGTTGAACATGATCGCGTGTGTATTCCGTACCTGGTGCCAGGAATACAAGGTACTGGCGGTTGTTGTAACAGCTGAGTTACAGATTAGCGCAGGGCGCGCAGCAAATCCCGTGAAATAAACCACACCTTGGTGTTATCGCCAAGGTGCGGTGGTCACCGGGTTGGCCACAGCCGCTTCGCCGCTACGGGCATGCCCGAGTTTTTCAAGGGTCTGCAGGCGTGCCTGGGCACGATAGGCGTACTCGTTGCCCGGGTATTTCTGGATCAGGTACTGATAAGTCTGCGCGGCATCCACGTACAGCGCCTGGCGCTCCAGGCACTGGCCACGCAGCAGCGACACCTCGGGGTGGATGAACGGCCGCGAACGGCTGGTGCGATCGACCTGCGACAGCTCCAGCATGACCCGTGCGCAGTCGCCACGGTCGTAGGCGCGGTAGGCATTGTTCAGGTGGTGGTCCATGGACCAGCGGGTGCAGCCGACGGCGCTGGCCGCCAGGGCTAAAACGATCAGGGCTCGCATGGGGATCTCCTTTGATGCCTGTGTATCGGCCATCGCCAACAAATCTTCACAGGCTTTTGCAAGCATACCCCGACCGTTCAAATGCCACCCTGCCTTGGTCGCAGGTAGTGCAACGGAACAATGACTACAGCGAGATTCAGGAGTAGCCTTTCGCTGCGCTTCACTATAGGAGTCTGTGCATGACCATCCGCCGTACCAAAATCGTCGCCACCCTTGGCCCCGCCAGCAACTCGCCGGAAGTGATCGAGCAATTGATCCTTGCCGGCCTGGACGTGGCACGCCTGAACTTCTCCCACGGCACCCCGGACGAGCACAAGGCCCGCGCTCGCCTGATCCGTGACATCGCCGCCAAGAACGGCCGCCATGTCGCGCTGCTGGGCGACCTGCAGGGTCCAAAGATCCGCATCGCCAAGTTCGCCAACAAGCGCATCGAATTGAAGATCGGTGACAAGTTCACCTTCTCCACCGCCCACCCGCTGACCGAAGGCAACCAGGACATCGTCGGTATCGACTACCCCGACCTGGTCAAGGACTGCGGCGTCGGTGACGAACTGCTGCTCGACGATGGCCGTGTGGTCATGCGCGTCGAAACCGCCACTGCAGACGCCCTGCACTGCGTGGTGATCATCGGTGGCCCGCTGTCGGACCACAAAGGCATCAACCGCAAAGGTGGCGGCCTGACCGCGCCGGCCCTGACCGAAAAAGACAAGGCCGACATCAAGCTGGCCGCGGAAATGGACCTGGACTACCTGGCCGTTTCCTTCCCGCGTGATGCCAGCGACATGGAATACGCACGCAAGCTACGTGACGAGGCCGGCGGCAGCGCCTGGCTGGTGGCCAAGATCGAACGGGCCGAAGCAGTTGCCGACGACGAGACCCTCGACAAGCTGATCGCCGCCTCCGACGCGGTGATGGTTGCCCGTGGCGACCTGGGTGTGGAAATCGGCGACGCCGAGCTGATCGGCATCCAGAAAAAGATCATCCAGCACGCCCGCCGCAACAACAAGGCGGTGATCGTGGCGACCCAGATGATGGAGTCGATGATCCAGAACCCGATGCCGACCCGCGCTGAAGTGTCCGACGTGGCCAACGCCGTGCTGGACAACACCGATGCGGTGATGCTGTCGGCCGAAAGTGCTGCCGGTTCCTACCCGATCGAAGCCGTACAGGCCATGGCGCGGATTTGCCAAGGTGCCGAAAAGCACCCGACCAACCAGAAGTCCAGCCACCGCCTGCACACCACCTTCGAACGTTGCGACGAAAGCATCGCCCTGGCGGCCATGTACACCGCCAACCACTTCCCGGGCGTGAAGGCGATCATCGCCCTGACTGAAAGCGGCTACACCCCGCTGATCATGTCGCGCCTGCGTTCGCACGTGCCGATTTTCGCCCTGTCGCCGCACCGCGCGACCCAGGCTCGCGTCTCGATGTTCCGCGGCGTGTACCCGATCGCCTTCGACCCGGCCTCGCTGCCGGCCGACAAGGTAAGCCAGGCGGCAGTCGACGAGCTGCTCAAGCGTGGCCTGGTGCAACAGGGTGACTGGGTGATCCTGACCAAAGGTGACAGCTACCACACCATCGGCGGCACCAACGGCATGAAGATCCTGCATGTCGGTGATCCTCTGGTCGGCTGATCAGCTGCTCGCAGGTCGCGTGCTACAAGAGCCCCGTACAGCTTCTGTCGGGGCTTTTTTCAACGTCACGCATCTCGCCTCTCAAAGACTTATCTAGCGCCAGCCAGCTCGCCACGTGTCCTTGAATTGGGCCTCTTCACTTCGATGACGAGAGCCTGATCATGCGTGACGCTCCACTACACTCCCAAGCCGGCAACTTTCTTGATTGCTTCAAGACCGCTGTCGACAACCGAACAGGCCAGTTCTGCTTGGCCATTGCCCTGCCCGTGCCTCCCGCCAACCAGCTGTGCGGGCCAACGCTGAGCGTGACACTGGCTTTCAGCACCCTGGCCTCTTCCTGTAACCGTGGCTATGGCCTGGGCTGGAGCCTGGGGCTATCGGAAATCAACCTTGATCAGGATAACCCGCGTCTGAGCCTGTCTTCAGGCGAGCAGTTCGCCATTGATCTGATCAACTCCGACCCGTGCAGTGATGGCCGGCTGGCATTTTTCGATCAGAAACTGCCAACCTTCACAGTCACGCGTCAAGCCGATGGCAATTTCCGGGTCGACAAGCAAACCGGCGAAAGCGAGATTCTTCGCCAACAGGACGACAGCACCCGCTACTTGCTTGAGGAGATGCGCTCACCCGAAGGGCGCCGCCTGTATTTCGACTGGATGCCCTTCGCCGACGGTATATCGACGCTGGCCAGGATCCGCGATGAAACCCGTACATTGCTGGCCCTGGAAACCGAAGCCAGTGAACTGCGTTTCGTGCTCAATCCACAAACGGCCCACGCCGCTACTCTGAGGGCGCTGCTGAGCAATGAGCGCTTGAGCCAGCTGTACCTCCCCGACATCGACCAGCCATTCGAAATCGAGTACGACGCCCTGAACGTGCCGGGGCAGGCGCAGCTCCTCTTGCCACGTCGCTTTATCGGCCCTCTCGGTGCCCGCGACATCGTCCACTGGTCCCAGGACAGTGAAGGCCTGCGCATGCCCGAAGGCGGCCCCCTGGCATTCCTGCCCCGCGTCATGGGATGGACCCATACCAGTGCTGGCCCGGGCAGTGAGCTCCAACGCAGCTACCAGTGGATCGGCGATCACAACCACCTGGGCTATGGCAGCGACCAGGCGTTCGAATGGCATAGCGGGCGGGACAACCTCTACCAGGTCAACAGCGACTATCAATACCAGATGGTGGAAGAACAGACCGATGGCCAGGGCAGGCTTCTGGCTACAGTCGAACGCACCTGGGACCGTTTCCACTTGCAGGTAAGTGAAGTGACCCGCCGGGGGCACTGCGAAACGCGCGAGCAAACGCTCTACGGCGTCGATCCGGCACTCAGTTGGGAGGAGCAACCGGCCTGGTGCCAGTTGCCCCACGAAGTATCGGTCACCTATCTGGATCATTCCCGGCCCGGCCAAAGCCGCAGCGAGAGCACCCGCTATGTCTATGACGACTTCGGCAACCCTCTGCGCGTGCTATTCCCCAGCGGCGTCGAGGAATGTTACGAATACTACCCGGCAGAAGGTGCCGAAGGCTGCCCCGCAGACGCACTCGGCCGGGTACGTTTCCTGAAAAAAAAGACCGTTATCCCCGTCATCGCCAAAGGCGCAGCCCCTGTTCTGGCCACTACTTATACCTACCAGACGCTACCTTCGCTGATCGAAGGCGCGTTGCCCCACGTACTGGTGGCCAGCGAGCAGCTCGAAGGCCCCGAGAACCGGGTGATCGAGCATACCCGGCAGTTCTACCTGACCACTGCAGGTACCACGTATGGCCGGGAAGAAAAGAGCGTCGTCACCCTCGACGGCAAATGCACAACTACCTTTTACAGCTACAGTGCCACCGCGGATGCACTGGTGACCGAAGTCACCCTGCAGGGCTTTGAGAACGATGAAGAAAACCGCTCCAGCACCGCTCATGCACAATCGATGCTCACCGGCCAGACTCTCTGGGAGCGGCACGACAGCGGTGCCATTACCCGTTATGAATATGACCGATTAGGCCGTGTGGTATGCACCAGGTCCGCAGCAGGCAGCCCTTACCAGACCCAGCGCCTGGCCCGTTATCACCTCAACGACGAGTTCGCCAGGCAAGCCAGGCCGAACGGCCAGTACAATCCGGTATTGATCGAGCAGGTCGATATCACCGGCCGCCGACAGCGCCAATGGCTCGACGGCGAAGGCCGGGTCGTGAGCATTCACCTTGAAGACCTCGATAACAGCCCGGGCGTGTTCCGCGAAACAGGCCGCAACCAGTACGATGCCCTCGGCCGCCTGGTCAGCCAGACCTCACTGGACTGGCTCAAGGCCGACAACCTGCTCACCTTGACCCGCACAATCCGCTACGACGACTGGGGCCACGCCTGCCAGGTGACCAGCCTGGAAGGCATCGAACAGCACCTCCACCACGACCCCATCACCCGCCGCAGCGAACAGTGGCAAGCGGCAGGCAAGTTACAGGGGCCGCGCCAGGTCATCTCGCACAACGCTGCCGGCAGCCCGGTGGAACAGCAGGATTACGATACCCGCGGGCGACACACCCGCACCCTGCTACTGCTGCGCGACGGCCTCGACCGGGTCATCGAGCAGCGCATCCAGGTAGAAGGCTCACCCGACATCGTCACCCGCCTGCGCCATGACGCCTACTCACGCATCATCGAAAAGCACCTGCCGGACAATACAGTGGTGACCTGGACCTTCGCCGAGCACAGTGATGGCCATCACCCGCAAAGCATTGCTGTCAGCTCGAGCGTCGGTGAGGCGCAGGCAATGAGCGAAACCGCCTGGATACTCGGCCGCCAGACCTTCGATGGGCTCGGCCGGCAGCGCTCGGTGCAGGTCGCCGGGCGTACCACCCACTATCACTACCGCCCAGGCCAGCTGCCGCCCGTCGCCAACACCTTGGCCGATGGCAAGCACGTGACCTACCGCTACGAGCCTCAGTTGGGCAATGCCCTGCTAGGCACCGCAGCCGACGGCGAAGCCGAGCAGCAGCTGACCTATCATGCCACGCTCGGCATTCCGACCAACGCCCGCGGCGGGCTCGGCAGCCTCAGCTGGCAACTCACGCCTTCCGGGCTGCCCTTGCGCGACAGCTGGAACCTCGACGAGGTCGAGCACACCACCCATTGGCGCCATTCGCTCAACGGGTTGCCAGTGGGATTCACCGACGCTGCGGGAGCCGAACACCATCGCCATCTCGACAGGTTCGGGCGCCTGCAGCGCCTTGAGGTAGACGGCGTACAAACCGAGTTCAGCTACGACGCCCTCTCCCGCCCGCTGAGCATTACCACCCACGACCCTGCCCGTGCGCGGAGCCTGACCCGGCGGATCAGCTACGACACCATGGGCCGAGAACAGCGCAGCGTCTACACCGTGAGCGATACCGAGGGGGAGCGTAGCATCACCCTGACGCTGGCCTATTCAGCCCTCGACCAAGTGATCCAGCGCAGCATCAACGGCGCCGAAGAGTATTTCGACTACGACCGGCGGGGCCGCTTGGTACGCTACCGCTCCAGCGCCGACGGCGCGCCACTCGACCCGTTCGGCAATCCCATCGTCGAACAACGCTATACCTTCAACCCGCTGGATGGTTATCAGCGAGTGGTCAGCACCTTTGCCGACGGTAGCCAGGACGCGGCTGAGTTCAGCTACGCGGCGAACGATCCGACCCAGCTCAGCGCGGTTACCCACTCCCACCCAAGCTGGCCAGCCCGCATCGAACTGACGTACGACGCCTGTGGCCGGCTCATCGCCGACAGTTTGGGCCGCACCTTGACCTGGAACAGCTCCGACCGTTTGGTACAGGTCGAGCACAGTGGCTCTAGCTGCCATTACCACTACGACGCCAGCGGTAACCTCTGCGAACGTGAACTGGACCATGGCCGGGTACGCAGTTTTTACAGCGCCGGGCAACTGACCCACGAACAGCACGGTGAGCTGCGCCTGGGGCTGATTGGTGACGGCGCCGAAGTGTTTGCCGTGAGCTGCAAGGATGGCGGGGAGTCCACCATCCGCCTGCTTGGCTGCGATGGCCAAGGCACCGTACGGTTGCAAGTCGACGAGCGACTGCGCCAGTGCCATTACAGCCCGCATGGCGCCGAACCCGAAAACGACCAGCAAGCTCCGTTCGGTTTTGCCGGGCTGCGCCGCGAACCGCTGACGGGCTGGTACATCCCTGCCGGCTACCGGCCATACGATCCTGTCCTGATGACCTTCCTCAGCCCCGACAGTGACAGCCCGTTCGACCGTGGTGGGCTCAATGCCTACGCGTACTGCGCCGGTGATCCGGTCAACCGCATCGACCCCGATGGCCACAGCTGGGTCGGCTGGACGATCGCAGGCGTAGGCCTGGCGATAGGCGCAGCGGCCGCAATCAGCACGTTGGGCGCCGCCGTGCCCGCCATTGTCGCCCTGTATGGCGGCAGTGCGCTGACCGGCAGTGCGGCGCTGGCAATCGGCAATGCCGCACTGAACGCTATCTCCCTGAGCACCGGTATCGCCAGCATGACGATGCAAGCCAGTGGCGCGGACGAAAAAGCCGCCAACGTACTGGGCTGGATATCACTGGGTACTGGCTTGGCCAGTGCCGTAATCGGGATGGCGCCTGGCTCGACCAAAGTCGCCAGCAAAGCGCTCCGCTCACCTGGCAGGGCTAATGCCAAGCGTGCGTTCGCCAACCCGATGACGCCCGCCCCCCGGCAGGTACAAAACACCGCCGTGATCTACTCGGCTGACGGCATGGCCAACGACGTTGCCATGCATTACAACTTCGTGGGGCAAGGTATCCGTGCCTTCGAAACCCACGGCAGCAAGGCTGGCCAGTTGATGAACGGCGCAGGCCAGATGGAAGATGCCGTACGTGTTGCACTGCGGGAAATCGCACCGCGCCTCGCCGGCATGGCCGACAACCAACCTATCGTCTTGCTGGCCTGTTATGGCGGCAAGAGTGGAGCAGCACAACGCATCGCCAATGTGCTGCAGCGGCCGGTACATGGCTATGACAGACCCATCTGGGTACATCGTGCCGGTTTCATGCAGTCCCTTGAAGTGACAGCTCAGACCAGCAATCTACCCAGGCAGCAAATATCAAGATGGCGCCAACTGATGGGCCAGACCGGGCCGTTTTCCGCGACTCCCGACAGAGAGCTGGCGACCGGCAGGCTGTATTTTCCTCAATAGCTTACGGCAGCATGCTTCGCCCACGGGCGGGCGTCACGGTGGCGCGCGGTCAACGAAAGCATCGGCAAACAACTGGTTTCGCGGCAACCCGGCAATGAACAAGCGCCGCGCAAACTCCTCGATCCTCCCCGGTGCACCGCATGCCAAGGCCACGGTGTGCCGCGACGACAGGCGCAAGCCTTGCAGCCAAGCTTGCAGCTGCTCGGCAACGATAAACTCTACGCTCACATTCGGGTGTTCCACAGCCAACGCGGCTAGGGGCGCAGTCAGGTAATGCTGCTGCGCCGTCGCCGCCACGTGCATGACCCGGATATCCCCCTGATGCCCTTGGCGCAGCGCCTCGCGCAGGATGCCCAATAACGGTGCGAGGCCGGTACCCGCCGCCAGCAACCATAGCGGCCGCGCGTGCCAGTCCTGCTCATAATGCAGCGCCCCACCCCGCAGCTCACCCAACCGCAGTACGTCGCCAACATCAAGGCTGCGAGCCTTGTCGCAAAATAAACCAGGCCGCTGGCAGTCGATATGAAATTCGAGAAAGTCGTCTTCGCCCGGCAGGCTTGCCAGTGAATACGGCCGGGCGATCGAACCGTTCCACAGAAGCACATGCTGCCCGGCTTGATAACGCAGCGCTCGCTCTGGACGCACGCGTAGGCGCAACACATCACCGTACCAGTCCAGCGCACTCACCCGAGCGGGGATGCCGTCCTGCAGAGGGTCGAATACCGCTACGCGCAGGTCCCCCACTACACGGCACTGGCACGCCAGGCGCCAGCCTTGTGCATGCTTATCCAGCGCCAGTGCCTCAGGCAAGGCATCCGCCGGTTGCCCCTCCAGGCAATGCACCAGGCAAGCATGGCAACTGCCGGCCCGGCAGCTGTAGGGCACATTCAGGCCGGCCTCGTTCAAGGCATCGAGCAAGTTGCTGCCAGTGGGCACCGCCCAGCGGCGCTCGCCCACGCAAATTTCGGGCATTGTCAGCTCTCTCTCCTGGCGCTTTATTTTGCCGGGCCCGCTTTGCGGCCCCCGTCAAGCATCCTATCTCTCGACCGAGACAGCAAGAACAGTGCCTGCCCGCTGCCGACCATCGTCCAGACCGGCCGAAGGTGTGCCCGGGACGGATGCGCGCTATACTGCCGCGCCTTTTTCCGTCGGCCTGACCTGCCGGCGCCTTGCAAGGCGTTTCGACATGCTGGTCGGCACCGTCGAGCGTCTTTATGAATGTTCCCGTCTTTAAGAGGAGCGCGCTGCATGACCGTGATCAAGCAAGACGACCTGATTCAGAGCGTCGCCGACGCCCTGCAATTCATCTCGTACTACCACCCCGTCGATTTCATCCAGGCGATGCACGAGGCCTATCTGCGTGAAGAATCGCCTGCTGCGCGCGATTCCATCGCCCAGATCCTGATCAACTCGCGCATGTGCGCCACCGGCCACCGCCCGATCTGCCAGGACACCGGGATCGTCACCGTGTTCGTGCGCGTCGGTATGGACGTTCGCTGGGATGGCGCCACCCTGAGCGTCGACGACATGATCAACGAAGGTGTGCGCCGCGCCTACAATCTGCCCGAAAACGTCTTGCGCGCCTCTATCCTGGCCGACCCGGCCGGTGCTCGCAAGAACACCAAGGACAACACCCCGGCAGTCATCCACTACTCGATCGTCCCTGGCGACAAAGTCGAAGTCGATGTGGCAGCCAAAGGTGGCGGTTCGGAAAACAAGTCGAAGATGGCCATGCTCAACCCGTCCGACTCGATCGTCGACTGGGTGCTGAAGACCGTCCCGACCATGGGCGCTGGCTGGTGCCCGCCTGGCATGCTCGGCATCGGCATCGGCGGTACCGCCGAGAAGGCCGCCGTCATGGCCAAGGAAGTGTTGATGGAATCCATCGACATCCACGAACTGAAAGCGCGTGGCCCGCAGAACCGCCTGGAAGAAATCCGCCTGGAGCTGTTCGAGAAGGTCAACCAACTGGGCATCGGCGCCCAGGGCCTGGGTGGCCTTACCACCGTGCTCGACGTCAAGATCATGGACTACCCGACCCACGCCGCGTCGCTGCCGGTGTGCATGATCCCCAACTGCGCCGCCACCCGTCACGCCCACTTCGTGCTCGATGGCTCCGGCCCGGCCGAGCTGGAAGCGCCGTCGCTGGACGCCTACCCGGAAATCGTCTGGGAAGCCGGCCCAAGTGCCCGCCGCGTCAACCTCGACGACATCACCCCTGAAGAAGTCGCCAGCTGGAAACCGGGCGAGACCATTCTGCTCAACGGCAAAATGCTCACCGGCCGCGACGCCGCACACAAGCGCATGGTCGAAATGCTCAACCGTGGCGAAGCGCTGCCGGTGGACCTGAAAGGCCGCTTCATCTACTACGTAGGCCCGGTTGACCCGGTCGGTGACGAAGTGGTGGGCCCTGCAGGCCCGACCACCGCCACCCGCATGGACAAGTTCACCCGCCAGATCCTCGAGCAAACCGGCCTGCTGGGCATGATCGGCAAGTCCGAGCGTGGCCCGACCGCCATCGAAGCGATCAAGGACAACAAGGCCGTGTACCTGATGGCCGTTGGCGGCGCTGCCTACCTGGTGGCCCAGGCCATCCGCAAGTCCAAGGTCCTGGCCTTCGCCGAGCTGGGCATGGAAGCGATCTACGAGTTCGAGGTCAAGGACATGCCGGTTACCGTCGCGGTAGACAGCAATGGTGAATCGGTGCACATCACAGGCCCTGCCCTGTGGCAGAGCAAGATCGCCGAAAGCCTGGCAGTAGAAGTTAAGTGAGGCAGCCTTGAGGCTTGAGTAACCGTTTCTCGAAGGTCGGTTGCTCGCGATTGAAACCAACACCCTGCGATGGCTACGCTTTCGCAGGGTGTTTTTTTTGTGCAGGGCATAGGCAAAAAATCGCCGTTTCAGTGTTGCTGCAACAGGGGGCAAACGCTGAACTGATTCATTTATGTACCATCCGGTAGCGATTGGAATGGCTTTAACTGGGCACTCCCCCCTCAACGAGTGTCTCAAAATGAAAGGGTTCAAGCTCGACAACCAATGGCTCACCCGCTTTCGCCTGGATATCACCTCAAGCTCCAATCGCCTTTATGCCAATGGTCGGCAGCAAGTGGAAGTGACTGTCACCCTGGAGCCACGTAAAGGGGAAACCCTTAGCGAAGAGAGCCTCAATAGCCTGTCGCTGGTGTTAATTGATGAAGACGGCGAACCACGCCTGCTGGATCACCCCGACCTGTTTGCGTCCAAGGCGCGCGATAAACGGTTTGTTTATCATGCCGCCTACGGAGGCGCCCCCAGCGCGCTCACCGAAAAAACCGCAAACAGCATTCGCCGCATCTTCTACGTCACGTCCCAACGCCCTGGCGGCACGCTCACCCAGATCTACGCATTAATGTTGAAAGATGAGAATACCTACGCCATAACCAACACCAGCCCCTTCGTGTCATCGGTGGTCATTGAGTCCATCACGCCACCGCCACCGCACGACAAGGTGTTCCACCTTGAGCCGGGCACGCCCTTCAAATACAAGTCGAACAATGCCAATAGCCATTGGGACGACGAAGTCGAAGAGACAGTCAGCTATTTTGGTTTTGCCGATCCCAAACTCGTCATGGTAGAGAGCACCGCACTGGTGACGCCCTCGAACACGCCATTTTATGAGCGGCACAATCATGACCACGCGCTTATCTCATTCCAGCTGACTAACGACTACAGCCAAGCGTCAACAGTAACAGCCCTGGGGGTGGGAGAAGCGTTCGAGGCAGTCTCCCCTGATTCAGGCGAAGCCTATGTACAGCGCCCTAACCACATGACACTTCATCATTACTACAGACGCTTTTACGCAAAGCATTACAACTCGCTCAATGAAGCGCCCAGTGTGTGGCTGCTACGCGACCAACACGGCAACCCGTACCACGTCGAATTCCTCGTCAGCAATGGCGGCCACGCACTGAAATACCATGTCAGCGAAAACAAGCTGAACCTTGGCCCCTGACGACAGGTTCATGCCATCAGTGCCTTCATCCAGAACGACATGATTTTCTCGGAAGTGGCCTGCTCACCCAGGTCGCGCCAGGCACATGTGGTGCGTAACGACGGCTCGTGCAAAAAACCCCGGTTGCGCCAGAAACCCTGCAAGGGTTTGTAACCGGCGGGGCGCCTTGGATGCACGCCCGGGCGCTCGACGGCACAGAAAACGCAGTAATCGAACGCGGCAAGTGTGTGCGCATAGGATTCACGCTCGATAAAAAAACGCACCCCGAGGCCTTGCCCGCGGTACTGCGGCAGGACAAACGACTCACCGAACAGATAGACGCTCGCAGGATCGCGGCCCTGAGCCCGGAACAGCTGAAGGAATTCAGGAGCTCCATCCATCAGCGGCAAAGCGGTTGAGGCTCCGACTACCTGGCCGTCGTCCACGGCCAGCACGACCAGGCTGCGCCCGGAGCGGACATGGCTGGCCAGATAGTCGACGTCAGAGTCCGGGCTGCCGTCGTACAGGTAGGGAAATTCGCGCATTACGGCCAGGCGCAGGCGAGCGAGGTCATCGATGTATGGCGCGATAGCGGCGCCGTGCAACAGGCGTATTTCCATGCTTGGCGGTCGTTTTGTCGATGTGGATGACGCGCTCGGCTAAGCCGGGCTTGAGGGGAAACCCTATCATCCGAGGCAACGACCCGCCTTTTCCATACACGACAGGTACTGTTCCATGACCGCTACCGAGCGGGTAAACGCCTACTAGGCCGCGTTCAACGCCGGCGGCAGTCGCGCGGTGGCGGCGTTCACCGTGCATGGCGAATACCGGGTTCCCCCGCGAAGACGCCGTATCAGGCAATACGGGTGCCCAGCACCTTCAGAAATGCCGCCAGCCAAGCCGGGTGCGCTGGCCACGCCGGTGCGGTCACCAGGTTGCCATCCACATGGGCCTGGTCCACGGCGATATCGATGAACGTGCCGCCCGCCAGACGCACTTCCGGGGCACACGCCGGATACGCGCTGCATTCGCGCCCCTCCAGCACACCCGCCGCCGCCAGCAGCTGGGCACCATGGCACACCGCCGCAATCGGCTTGCCAGCCTGGTCAAATGCCCGCACCAGCGCCAGCACTTTTTCATCCAGGCGCAAATACTCCGGCGCACGGCCACCCGGGATCAGCAGGGCGTCGTAACTCTCGGGCCGCACCCGCACAAAGTCATAATTCAAGGCAAAGTTGTGCCCCGGCTTTTCGCTGTAGGTCTGCTCACCCTCAAAATCATGGATGGCAGTGCGCACGGTCTGCCCCGCCAGTTTCTCCGGGCACACCGCGTGCACCGTGTGGCCCACCATGCTCAAGGCCTGAAACGGCACCATCGCCTCGTAATCCTCGACGTAGTCGCCTACCAGCATAAGAATCTTCTTCGCCGTCATCGCACCCACTCCTTCGGTTAACCGTAAACAGTCAATGCACGATAGCCGCTGTCAGTCACGGCGGTCGAGCACGTTGACTACCAGTCGGTCGATCCAGCCCCAGATTCGTTGTTTAACCCGGCGCCACAGGGGTCGGGCATGCCAGTGGTCGAGGTCGACTTCCTCGCTCAAGGCAAAGTCGCGCTCGAAGCTGGCCACCACCGCGGCCGTCAACGGCGGGTCCAGCGCCTCAATGTTGGCCTCAAGGTTGAACCGCAGGTTCCAGTGGTCGAAGTTGCACGAACCGACGCTGACCCAGTCGTCCACTACAACCATCTTCAGGTGCAGGAAGCACGGTTGGTACTCGAAAATCCGCACACCGGCGCGCAGCAGGCGGGGGTAGTAGCGGTGCCCGGCGTAGCGGACCGACGGGTGGTCAGTGCGTGGGCCGGTCAGCAACAGCCGCACGTCAAGCCCCTTGCTGGCAGCACGGCGCAAAGAACGGCGCACGCTCCAGGTCGGCAGAAAGTATGGCGTGGCCAGCCATACCCGCTGCTTGCCACTGTTCAGCGCCCGCACCAGCGAATGCAGGATGTCCTGATGCTGGCGGGCGTCGGCATAAGCTACCCGCCCCATGCCCTGGCCCTGCGCAGGCACCTTGGGCAAACGGGGCAGGCCGAAGCCCTCGGCAGGGCGCCAGGCGGTGCGGCGGTTGTTGGCGCCCCACTGGCGGTCGAACAGCAACTGCCAGTCGGTTACCACCGGCCCCTGAATCTGTACCATCACCTCATGCCATTCGCTGGTCGCGTCGCCCGGGGTCCAGAACTCGTCGGTAACCCCTGTGCCGCCCACCACCGCCCAGCGTTCGTCCACCAGCAGCAGCTTGCGGTGGTCGCGGTACAGGTTGCGCAAGCCGCGCTTCCAGCGCAGACGGTTATACCAGCGCAGGTACACACCTGCCTCCAGCAAGCGTTGGCGCAGGGCGCTGTTGAAGGCCAGCGAGCCATAATCATCGAACAGGCAGCGCACCCGCACGCCACGCCGTGCGGCCTGCTCCAGCGCCTCGACCACCGCCTCGGCACAGGCGCCAGCCTCGACCAGGTACAGCTCCAGGTCAACCTGGAACTCGGCACGCACGATGGCTGCGAGCATGCGCGGAAAGAACTCGGGGCCGTCGATCAGCAGTTCGAACTGGTTGCCATCCCGCCAGGGGAAGACCGGGCCCGGCATGTCAGCGGGCGGTGAAAATCAGCACCGCGCTAACCGGCACCGACGGGTTGATGGACGTGAGCCCGGCAAACTTGCGCAAGGTTTGCAGCCCTGGCAGCAGCCCGAAATCCTCGGCACGCAACACCAGGGGTTCGAGTGTCACGACCTGAAAGCGCCGCTCGTCCAGGCGGGTGGCCAACAACAGGGCGTTGTAGCTGTGCGACTGGCCATGCAGGGTAACGGTGAGCGGCAGGCGCAGTTCGATCTGGGCACCGTTGGCCAAGTCGTTGATCGGCCGCAGGTCCAGCTGCGCCCGCACCTTGGCTTCGGCAAAACGCTCGACCTCGAACAGGTCCTCACGCATGCGCTCGTCACGCAGTGCAATGCCACTGCTCACCGAATCCATCTCGATGCTCAGCCCCGCCACGCCTTTGCGGTCGACCGTGCCATGCAGCACCAGAAAGCGGTGCACTTCGGCAGTGTCACCGTTTTTGCCGGTAATGAACGACAGGCGCGACGATTCGCCATCGAGGTGCCAATTGGCGTGGGCAGGCAGGCACAAAGCCAGCAACAAGGCGGGCAGCAGACGGGGCAGCTTGAACATGACAGATCTCGTGAAACCAGGCCGCCAACCTTACCCGCCCGCCTTCATGGCAGCAAGCGGCAGCCCTCGTGCGGGCCCCGCCAGCTAGCCTGATTGCGCCGCCCCAACCCCTCGGCAGTGACTCGTCGCTGCGGGCTGTTTTCCTCCAGCAGGCTCAGCGGCAGCCATTGCTTTACATAGCCTTGGCAGTAGGCCTGCCCGAAGCCCATGACGAAGCGGCACGAGCAGTATTCCTTGGCCGAGTAGGCCGAGAGGATGCCGGGGAAATCAGCCAACGCCTGACGCTCCTGCCAGGCCCAGAACACAAGGCCCAGCAACACCAGCAACAAGGCCCGCTTCATGTGCCCTCCCGGGGCACTGCCGCCAGTACCCGCTTGAGCAGTTCGTCGTGCTGGTAGCAGCCGTCGCGGTCATCGGCATAGCGCACGATCACCAGCTTTTGCGCGGGCAGCACGTACAGCGCCTGGCCCCAGTGGCCAAGGGCGGCGTAGGTGTCTTCGGGTGCACTCGGCCAAGGCCGTTGGCCGCCGGCCAACGGCCGGTTGAGCCACCAGTGGCCGCCAGGGTTGGCCTCACCGGGCACAGGTTCGGCATGGGTAAACGCTGTTCGGTTGAAGGCCACCCAGGCCGTGGGCAGCAGTTGCCGGCCTTGCCAGCGCCCGTCACGCTGCATCAGCAAGCCGATTCGCGCCAGGTCGCGGGCGCTGAGGTACAGATAGGAAGAGCCCACGTAGGTGCCCGCCCCGTCACGCTCCCACACCGCGCTGTCGATACCTAACGGGCTGAACAGCGCGTGCCAGGGGTAATCGGGGTACTGCCCGGCATCGAGCATGCCGCGCAGTGCAGCCGCCAGCAGGTTGCTGTCACCACTGGAATAGAGAAAACGCTCACCGGGGCTGGCCGCCGCACCCCGCGCCGCCGTATAGGCCGCCATGTCCTCGCGGCCACGGGTGTATAGCATGGCCACCACTGATGACTTGAGGGGGGCGTATTCGTAGTCTTCCTGCCAGTCCAGGCCACTGGCCCAGTGCAGCAGATCGGCCATGCGTATGCCGGGATGGCCGCGCATGGCGGGATAGAAACGGGTGACCGGATCTTTCAGCTGGAAGCGCCCTTCGCCTTGGGCCACGCCCATCAGCGTGGCGAGTACGCTCTTGCTTACCGACCAGGTCAGGTGCGCGGTGGCGGCAGTGGTGGGGGCGGTGTAGCGCTCGTGGAGGATACGGCCATCGCGGATGATCAGCAGCGCGTCGGTGCGGATGCCGCTGCGGTCGGGGGCAGTGCGAGGGGGGAAGGCGTAGGCGTCGACGGCTTGCCAGTCGAAACGGGCAGGATCGTTCTGCCAGTCAGGGTCAGGCCAGTCCTCGGCTTCGGCGGTTGCCAAGGCCAGGCAAAGAACCAATAGCAGACCTTTCAGCATTGTGTTTCAGCTCGAAATTTTGGGGCCGCCTTGCGGCCCCCCGGGATCATCGGTTCACAAAAACCTATCAGGCCTTCATGACAATCCCGCAGCCGCCCAAGCCTTGTTCAGGCGCTGCTCGCGCGCCGCCGCGGCCAACGCCATCACCCCTTGGTCACGCTGCCAGATTTGCGCCCAATGCACCGGCCCTGCCGCCAATGCTGCGTCGATCGCCCCCCGCAACGCCTGGAACTGCGCAAACAAACCACCCAACAGCAAATGGCCATCCGTGCAGTCGGCACACTGCCGGCTACCCTCGGCACACCCGGCCAGCAGCCCAAGCAGTTGCAGGCGTAAAGCCTGCGGCCAGGCGCTTTCCTGCCCCACGCCATACAACCAGGCCGTCAGTGCCGTGAGCACATACAAGTCCTCCAGCGAGCGAAACGGCTTCACATAAGCATCCCAGCCGTCACCGGCCAGCAGCTCGCACGCCGCCTGTTCCAGCAGCAAGCGCCCATGGCCCACCTCCGGCATCAACGGCAAGGTCGGCAATGGCTCCAGGGTCACGCCGGGCTCCCCGGGGTACACCACCGCCAGGTTCAATTGTGGCGCCGCGCCTGCGGTTTCGCTGCGCGCCGCCACCAGCAGCCACTCCGCCTCCAGCCCGGCGGTGACGAAGTCCTTGCTGCCGGTCAGGCGCAAGCCGTCCAGGCGCGTGTGCATGTCCGCCGGCCGCACGCTGCGCCGCTCGGTCGCGCACAGCGCGCCGAGGCTGGACGGTGCACTGGGCCACAGCACGCGCAAGGCGGCCTGGTAACCCACCAGAAAAGCCAGGCCCGGCGTGGCCATCGCGCGCCCGCCCAGTGCCGCCAGTTCGAAGGGGACAACCGGGCCGAGGCGCTCGAGCAGCGCGGCATAGGTTTCGCCCAGAGTGCCCGCCGGCGCGTGGCGAAGCGGGTCGTTCAATCGTTGCAACCAGGCCATGGGACGGCTCCTTGCTGGGGCTTTCTGGTCAAGGTTTGGGGGGTGTCACGCAAGCATCACCAAAGATTCACAGGGGTGACACCGCGTCTACCTAGGCTGACTTTGCACAACAAAGCCGACCGGCCGCAACCCTTCATGGCTGGCTTATGGAGACTCGTAATGACTCGGATCGCTCATTCTGGCGACAACAGCACTGAACGCCGTCTGCAAGCCGAACGCCTGGTTGGCGCCGCGGCGCTGCAAGAGGCCCAGGCCCTGCGCTTCAAAGTGTTCAGCGCAGAATTCAAGGCCAAGCTCAAGGGTGCCGAGCACGGCCTGGACATGGACGACTACGACGTGCACTGCCGCCACATTGGTGTACGCGACCTGAGCACAGGCGAGCTGGTGGCCACCACCCGCCTGCTCGACCACCAGGCCGCCAGCAGCCTGGGCCGCTTCTACAGTGAAGAAGAATTCCGCCTGCACGGCCTGTTGCAGCTGCAGGGCCCGATCCTCGAACTGGGCCGCACCTGCGTAGCCCCCGACTACCGCAACGGCGGCACCATCGCCGTGCTGTGGGGTGAACTGGCCGAGGTGCTCAACGAGGGCCGCTACAGCTACCTGATGGGCTGTGCCAGCATCCCGATGCAGGACGGCGGCGTGCAGGCCCATGCCGTGATGCAGCGCCTGCGTGATCGCTACCTGTGCAACGAGCACCTGCGGGCCGAGCCAAAGAACCCGCTGCCAAGCCTGGCGTTGCCGGGCAACGTCATCGCCGAAATGCCACCGCTGCTCAAGGCCTACATGCGCCTGGGCGCAAAGATTTGCGGCGAGCCTTGTTGGGACGAGGACTTCCAGGTGGCCGACGTATTCATCCTGCTCAAGCGCGATAATCTCTGCCCGCGGTACGCCCGGCACTTCAAGGCGGCGGTCTGATGCAGAAGCTGCGGGTAGTAGCCCGCCTGACCCGACTGCTGCTCGTGCTGTTGCTGGGTATGTTCATGGCCAGTCTTATTGCCCTCGGCGAACGCCTCGGTTTCAAAGCTCCCCTTGAGCGCCGCCAGCGCTGGACCTGCCTGTTCATGAAACGCCTGGTCGCCGCCCTGCCCTTCAACGTGCGTGTAGTCGGCGAACTGCCGCAGCGGCCGATGCTGTGGGTCAGCAACCACGTTTCGTGGACCGACATCCCCCTGCTCGGCATGCTGCTGCCGCTGTCGTTCCTGTCCAAGGCTGAAGTGCGTCATTGGCCGGTGGCCGGTTGGCTGGCGGAAAAAGCCGGCACACTGTTCATTCGCCGTGGTGGTGGCGACAGCCAGCGCCTGCACGAACAGATCGCCGGGCAACTGGGGCTGGCGCGCCCCCTGCTGATCTTCCCCGAAGGCACCACTACCTGCGGTCGCAACTTGCGCACCTTCCATGGCCGCCTGTTGGCAGGTGCCATCGACCGGGGCGCGGCGGTGCAGCCGGTGGCTATCCAGTATCTGCGTGATGGCCAGATCGATCCGATTGCGCCGTTCATTGGCGACGATGATCTGGTGTCGCACCTGATGCGCCTGTTTGCCCAGCCGCGAGGCGAGGTGTGCATTCACTTGCTGCCACCTATCGGCAGCGTGGGCAAGGAGCGTGCGGTGCTGGCGTTGCAAGCACAGCAGGCGATTCACCTGGCTTTGTTCGGGGTTGAAGAAGTTGAAGCAGTGCCAAGGCGGCCGGCGCGGGCTGCCTGAGCCTGGCGTGGGCAAGCTGGCGCCTGTGAGATCGAGCGCCGCGCGGGCGGCGCTGGATCTCACAGGCGCTACAAGTCCTCAGCCCTACGCTGCGCCGCCGCAAAAGCCTGTAACTGGGGATAGAACTCGCGAAAATCCGCCAGCAGCGGCTCATACAGCCGCTCCAGTTCCACCATTACCCCGGCCATCCCCTCAGGCCGCGACAAGCGTCGGGCAATGCCGTTGAACACCTGTTCCAGCGTGGCAAAATCGCCATAAGCCCCTAGCCAGTCATCCGCTGCCATGAACGGCGCAATCCGCGCCAATCGCCCCGGCAGCTCGGGCTCCGCCAGCAGCACCCTGTAAAACGCGCCAGTAAACTGCGCCAGTGGCTGCTCGGCGTAGTGGCCCCAATGCCGCGCCAGGCAATGGTCGAAGAAGACATCCAGCACGATGCCGGCAAAGCGCCGCCGCTCGCGCGGAAAGCGCGCCAGTGCCGCCAGCACCAGCGGATGCTGATCGGTGTAGCTGTCGATATGCCGGTGCAGCCGGATAGCCGCCTCCAGCGCAGGAGGGAAGCGCCCTTCCAGCGAGCCTTTGACAAAATCGCCATACAGGCTGCCAAGCAGTTGTTGCGGCGCCGGGCCGCCCAGGTGCAGGTGTGCGAGGTAGTTCATGGGCGAAGTCTACCACCGCTCTGCCTTATATCGTTGTAACGCGATATACCGATTCGCGCTCAGCTCAGAACCTCTTGGTATTTGTATATCGGGAACAGCCGATTTACATTTCGCTCTATCGCGATATACCGCTACAACGAGCCTCAACCCATGCCTCTTGATCTCGACGAAATCATAAAAGCGCTGGCCCATCCGGTCAGGCGAGAAATCCTCAGCTGGCTGAAAGACCCGGCAACGCAATTCCCCGACCAGTACCACAGCACCGAAAACGGTGTGTGTGCCGGGCAGATCGACCAACGCTGCGGCCTGTCGCAGTCGACCGTCTCCGCCCACCTGGCCACCTTGCAGCGCGCCGGGCTCATCAGCAGCCAGAAGATTGGCCAATGGCACTTCTTCAAACGCAACGAAGCCACCATTGAGGCATTCCTCGAACAACTTCGCCAAACACTTTGACAAGGCAGGTAACCGCTATGACCACGCTTTTCGATCCGATCACCCTGGGCGACCTGCAACTGCCCAACCGCATCATCATGGCCCCGCTCACCCGCTGCCGTGCCGACGAAGGCCGCGTGCCCAATGCGCTGATGGCCGAATACTATGTACAGCGCGCCAGCGCCGGGCTGATCCTCAGCGAAGCGACTTCGGTCACTGCCATGGGCGTCGGCTACCCGGATACCCCCGGTATCTGGAACGATGAGCAGGTGCGTGGCTGGAACAACGTCACCAAGGCCGTGCACGCCGCCGGCGGGCGCATCTTCCTGCAGCTGTGGCACGTTGGCCGTATTTCCCACCCCAGCTACCTGAACGGCGAGCTGCCGGTGGCCCCCAGCGCAATCCAGCCCAAGGGCCATGTAAGCCTGGTGCGCCCGCTAAGTGACTACCCCACCCCGCGCGCGCTGGAAACCGAGGAAATCAACGACATCGTCGAGGCCTACCGCAGCGGTGCCGAAAACGCCAAGGCTGCCGGTTTCGATGGTGTAGAGATTCACGGCGCCAACGGTTACCTGCTCGACCAGTTCCTGCAAAGCAGCACCAACCAGCGCACTGACCTCTACGGAGGGTCGCTGGAAAACCGTGCACGCCTGCTGCTGGAGGTGACCGATGCGGCCATCGAAGTGTGGGGCGCAAACCGCGTAGGCGTGCACCTGGCGCCGCGTGCCGATGCTCACGACATGGGTGATGCCGACCGCGCCGAAACCTTCACCTACGTGGCTCGCGAGCTGGGCAAGCGAGGCATTGCCTTTATCTGCTCGCGGGAGCGGGAAGCCGATGACAGCATCGGCCCATTGATCAAAGAGGCATTCGGCGGCCCGTACATCGTCAACGAGCGGTTTGACAAGGCCAGCGCCAATGCGGCCTTGGCCAGTGGCAAGGCCGATGCAGTGGCGTTTGGCGTGCCGTTCATCGCCAACCCCGACCTGCCGGCGCGGCTGGCGGCGGATGCGCCATTGAACGAGGCGCGGCCTGAGACTTTCTATGGCAAGGGGCCGGTGGGGTACATCGATTATCCGCGGTTGTAATCACGATTGCCGGGGCCGCTTTGCGGCCCATCGCGACACAAGGCCGCTCCCACAGGGATAAGCACAGCCCTCAAGGTAGCGCCGAACTTGTGGGAGCGGCCTTGTGTCGCGAAAGGAGGGCAAAGCCCTCCCGCGCTCTGTTACGGCCGGGCGTTGATCTGCTGCTGCAGGTTCTGAATCTGGCTCTGCAGCGTATTCAGGTTGCGCGTCGTCTGCGCACGGAAGGCATCGAATTCCTGCACCGACGCACCACCGGACGCTGCCGCAGCCGGGCGGTTGTCGATCTGGCTCTTCAACACCAAAATATCCTGTTCCAGGCCCTGGATTGCCGCGCTCGGGTTGCCCTGCTTCTTCAGCGCCGCCACATCGCTGCCCAGGCTCTTGAGCTGCCCGTCCAGCGTGCCGCCATCCACCTGCGCGGCCTTCAGCGCGGCAACCTGCTCGTTCAGGCCCTTCAACTGGGCATCCAGCTTGCCGCCATCAACCTGCCCTGAACGCAACGCGGCCAGCTCGCCATTCACCAGCTTCAACTGCGCCTGCAGCTGGCTTTGCAGCTCGGTCACAGCTTTCTGCTGTTCACGGGTATCGGCCAGCACCTGCTCCAGGCGCTTACCCAGGTCGCCGGTCTGCCCGGCTACGCCTTGCTGCAACTGGCGCAACTGCTGCTTCAGCGCCTCGCTGCTGGTATTAACACCGGACTCGCTGGCCTCTACCTTGCCACTGATCGCCTGCAAGCGCCCGGCTGCTTCTTCACTGATGCGGGCAAAGCTCTCCTGGGTCGCCACCAGTTGCTGCTCCATCAGCGAGATCTGCTGGAAGCTCCACCAGCCCAGGCCCGCCAACGCGATGAACGAAGCGCAAAGCAGCGCCCACAACGGCCCCGTGCTGGCACCACGGGCGGCTTTCTGCCGGCTGCGCACCACGTGCGCCGGTATCAGTTCGTCATCATCAACGGTGCCCGCCCGCAAGGTAGGCACATCATCGTAGTCATCGTGAGCATGGTTACGCATGGATACATTCAACCGCGGTAGTCGCACAGAGGCACGAGTATAAACCGCAAGCGCGGCGCATTGATGACCATTGTCAGCCAGACGGCCTCACTGCGCAGGCGGCAAATGCTTCCACCAGCCGCAGAATTCATCCAGTGCCGTCCACAGGCTGACCTTGGGCTGGTAGTCCAGGTACTGCCGGGCGCGGCTGATATCCAAGGTGAAGTCACGGCTCATCACCTGCATCCCCAGGCGCGACAAGGTCGGTTGCGGGCGCCCCGGCCACAACATGCAAGCGGCCTCATTCAGCGCGGCCAGGCTATAGGCCAGGCCGTAGGAGCGGTAGCGGGTCACCTGTGGCAGTTGCATCTGGCGCATCACGTAGTTGACCACGTCCCACAGCGGCAGCGGCTGGCCGTTGCTGATGTTGTAGGCCTGGCCCAGCGCACGCTCGTCGGCGAACAACGCGCTGAGCAGTGCTTCGTTGAGGTTGTGCACGCTGGTGAAATCGACTTTGTTCAAACCGTTGCCGATGATCGCCATGCGGCCTTTGCGCTGCATCTGCATCAGCCGCGGAAAAATGCTGGCATCGCCGGCACCGGTGACAAAGCGCGGGCGCAGCGCCAGTACTTCGAGGCCGAACTCCTGGGCCCCGAACACTTTTTGCTCGGCCAGGTGCTTGGTTTGCCCATAATGGTCGTGAAAACGGCGCGGCACTTGCTCTTCACGGATGTCCAGGCGCGAACGGCCATTGAAATAGATCGAAGGCGACGACAGGTGCACCAGGCGCCGCACATGTTCCTTCAGGCAGCCCTCGACCACGTTTTCGGTGACGACCACATTGCCTTGGTAGAAGTCCTGGTAGCGCCCCCAGTTGCCCACTGCGCCGGCGCAGTGCACCACCGCCTCGATGCCTTGGCACAGGCGGCGGGCCAACTCGGGGTCGCCCAGGTCGCCAGGGATGAACTGGGCGCCGCGCTTGACCAGGTGCTCGACCCCTTCGGCGCGGCGGCCGCTGACCCGCACGTCCAGGCCCTGCTCCAGGGCGTAGCGCGCAAAGCGCCCGCCAATGAAGCCACTCGCGCCGGTGACCAGAATTCGCATGTAAGACTCCGTCTTGCCAGATTTCAGATGCAACTGACGCCAGCCGTGGCTACAAGGGCACCAGCCATTGCCGTGCGGTGTGCCGCAGGTGGTCGGTCAGTTGCGCGAGCAATTGCCCGCCATTGCGCCAATGATGCCAGTACAGCGGCACGTCGATGGGGGTATCGCTGCAGATTTCCACCAACTGCCCGTTGGCCAGTTGCTCACGGGCCTGCAATTCGGGCACCAGCCCCCAGCCCAGCCCGGCCTCGGTCATGCGCAGGAAGCCTTCGGATGACGGGCACAGGTGGTGCAGGAAACCATCCTCGATGCCCAGTGAGGCCAGATAGCGATGCTGCAGGAAATCATCCGGGCCGTACACGATCGCCGGGGTGCGGGCCAGGCGGCTGGCGACAAAGCCTTGGGGGAAATGCCGCGCCATGAACCCGGGGCTGGCCAATGCCCGGTAGCGCATGGCCCCCAGCAGCAGGCTGCGCGCCCCGGCTACCGGGCGTTCACTGCCACACAGGCAGGCCGCCACTTCGCCAGCACGCATGCGCTTCAGGCCCACTTCCTGGTCTTCTACGACCAGGTCGGTCAATACGTTCTGCTGCGCACAGAAGTTGCCCACCGCACCGGCCCACCAGGTGGCCAGGCTATCGGCGTTGAGCGCAATGCGCAGGCGTTCCGGCATGCCCTCCTCGTCCAGCGCCGGCACCTGGCGCTGCAAGTCTCGTTCAAGCAGGCGCACCTGCTGCACATGGTTGAGCAACTGGCGACCGACTTCGGTTGGGCTGGGCGGCGCGGCACGTACCAGCACGGGCTGCCCGACCCGCGCTTCGAGCAGCTTGATGCGCTGGGAGATGGCCGACTGCGACAAGCCCAGCACTTGCGCGGCACGCTCGAAACCACCCTGTTCGATCACCGCCGCCAGGGCGGCCAGCAACTTGTAGTCGAACATCGATTTTCCTAATGACGGATCAGCTTTATTTGTTTTTCTTATACAGCGCAAGCCACCACAATGGCCAGCATCTTTAAGGTTCCTTTTATGGAGAGCACGCCATGTGGCAAAGCTATCTCAACGGCATGCTGGTGGCCTTCGGCCTTATCATGGCCATTGGCGCACAGAACGCCTTCGTCCTCGCCCAGAGCCTGCGCCGTGAGCACCACTTGCCGGTAGCAGCATTGTGCATCGTCTGCGATGCCCTCCTGGTGGCTGCCGGGGTATTCGGCTTGGCCACGGTGCTGGCCCACAACCCGACCTTGCTGGCGGTGGCGCGTTGGGGCGGCGCCGTGTTCCTGGTCTGGTACGGCGCCAAGGCGCTGCGCAGCGCCTGTTCCAGCCAGAGCCTGAAGCATCAGCAGGGCCAGGGCGTACGCTCGCGCCGTGCCGTGCTGCTCAGTGCCCTGGCGGTGACGCTGCTGAACCCGCACGTCTACCTCGATACGGTGTTGCTGATCGGTTCGCTGGGCGCCCAGCAGACTGAGCCTGGCGCCTATGTGGCCGGGGCGGCCAGTGCCTCGCTGCTGTGGTTCTCGACCCTGGCGATTGGCGCGGCCTGGCTGGCACCGTGGCTGGCACGGCCGGCGACCTGGCGCATGCTCGACCTCATGGTGGCGGTGATGATGTTCGCAGTGGCGGCGCAACTGATCTTTTCCTGAACAGACACCACCGGTCGGTATCGTGTAACCGCTCTGGAACCTCTATTCCCTATCTTTGTTGCGTGGTTATGCGCCGGGGCTGGTGCTATGATCGGCCCCTTGCGTCGCAAAGAGTACAAACTCGCCGACGCTCATAGGGCCGCCCGTGATCGGCCCTGCGCAAACCGCGAACTAGACCTGAATCAGGAGATCCACCATGGCTTTTGAATTGCCGCCGCTGCCGTACGCCCACGATGCCCTGCAGCCGCACATCTCCAAGGAAACCCTGGAGTTTCACCACGACAAGCACCACAACACCTATGTCGTGAACCTGAACAACCTGGTCCCAGGCACCGAATTCGAAGGCAAGACCCTGGAAGAGATCGTCAAGAGCTCTTCGGGCGGCATCTTCAACAACGCCGCTCAGGTCTGGAACCACACCTTCTACTGGAACTGCCTGTCGCCAAACGGCGGCGGCCAGCCTACCGGTGCCCTGGCTGAGGCCATCAACACCGCTTTCGGTTCCTTCGACAAGTTCAAGGAAGAGTTCACCAAGACTTCGGTTGGCACCTTCGGTTCCGGCTGGGGCTGGCTGGTGAAGAAAGCTGACGGTTCCCTGGCCCTGGCCAGCACCATCGGCGCCGGCTGCCCGCTGACCAGCGGCGACACCCCGCTGCTGACCTGCGACGTCTGGGAACACGCCTACTACATCGACTACCGCAACCTGCGTCCGAAGTACGTCGAGGCGTTCTGGAACCTGGTCAACTGGGCCTTCGTTGCCGAGCAGTTCGAAGGCAAGACCTTCAAGGCCTGAGTCATCCAGCCTTGATCAAAAAACCCGGCCATGTGCCGGGTTTTTTTGTGCCTGTATCAGACGCGAAGAGGCCTGCACGGTTTTGCTTGCTCAGCCTGCATAGCGCGCTAACATCAAACCTCTGGAAGATTGACACAGCGCACTCAAGTTGCGGGGGCAGGCAACCGATACACTGCTCATGATCGGCCGATAGTGTATCGTCATCGTTGATGGCAAAATGATGCCATGCGCATGGATTAAGGAAACCCCATTGAAGCTGGAATTGCGGAACAGCTTGTCGGTCAAGTTGCTCAGGGTCGTGCTGCTGTCGGCGTTGGCGGTTGGCGTCGTGCTCAGCTGTGCGCAAATTGTCTACGACACCTACAAGACCCGCCAGGCCGTGAACAACGATGCCCAGCGCATCCTCGACATGTTCCGCGACCCCTCCACCCAGGCGGTATACAGCCTCGACCGCGAAATGGGCATGCAGGTGATGGAAGGCCTGTTCCAGGACGAATCGGTGCGCATGGCGTCCATCGGCCACCCCAACGAAACCATGCTGGCCGAAAAGTCCCGCCCGCTGCAGGACATGCCCATGCGCTGGCTGACCGACCCGATCCTCGGCCAGGAACGCACCTACACCACGCAACTGGTCGGCCGCGGCCCCTATAGCGAATACTACGGCGACCTGAGCATTACCCTCGACACCTCGTCCTACGGCGAAGACTTCCTGATCAACGCGGTGATCATCTTCATTTCCGGCGTACTGCGGGCCTTGGCCATGGGCCTGGTGTTGTACCTGGTCTACCACTGGCTGCTGACCAAACCGCTGTCCAAGATCATCGAGCACCTCACCCAGATCAACCCCGACCGCCCGAGCCAGCACCAGATCCCGCTGCTCAAGGGCCACGAGAAGAACGAACTGGGTCTCTGGGTCAACACGGCCAACCAGTTGCTGGCGTCGATCGAGCGCAACACTCACCTACGCCATGAAGCCGAAAACAGCCTGCAGCGCATGGCCCAGTACGATTTCCTCACAGGCCTGCCCAACCGCCAGCAACTGCAGCAGCAACTGGACAAGATCCTCGTCGATGGCGGTCGCCTGCAACACCGTGTGGCAGTGTTGTGCGTGGGCCTGGACGATTTCAAGGGCATCAACGAACAGTTCAGCTACCAGGTTGGTGACCAACTGCTACTGGCCTTGGCCGACCGCCTGCGCGCCCACAGCGGCCGCCTGGGCGCCCTGGCGCGGCTGGGTGGTGACCAGTTTGCCTTGGTACAGGCCAATATCGAGCAGCCCTACGAGGCGGCCGAACTGGCGCAGAGCATCCTCGACGACCTGGAAGTGCCGTTCGACCTCGACCACCACCAGCAGATCCGTCTGCGCGCCACCATCGGCATCACCCTGTTCCCCGAAGACGGCGACAGCACCGAGAAGCTGCTGCAGAAAGCCGAACAGACCATGACCCTGGCCAAGGCCCGTTCGCGCAACCGCTACCAGTTCTACATTGCCAGCGTCGACAGCGAGATGCGCCGCCGCCGCGAGCTGGAAAAGGACCTGCGCGAAGCCCTTCCGCGCAACCAGCTGTACCTTGTGTACCAACCACAGATCAGCTACCGCGACCACCGTGTGGTCGGCGTCGAGGCGCTGCTGCGCTGGCAGCATCCAGAGCTGGGCATGGTGCCACCGGACCAGTTCATTCCGCTGGCCGAACAGAACGGCAGCATCATCAGCATTGGCGAATGGGTACTGGACCAGGCTTGCCGGCAACTGCGCGAATGGCACGACCAGGGCTTCAGCGAGCTGCGCATGGCGGTCAACCTGTCCACCGTGCAGCTGCACCACAGTGAACTGCCACGGGTGGTCAACAACCTGCTGCAGGCCTACCGTCTGCCGCCACGCAGCCTGGAGCTGGAAGTCACCGAAACCGGCCTGATGGAAGACATCAGCACTGCCGCCCAGCACCTGCTGAGCCTGCGCCGCTCCGGGGCGCTGATTGCCATCGACGACTTCGGCACCGGCTATTCGTCGCTCAGCTACCTGAAATCGCTGCCACTGGACAAGATCAAGATCGACAAGAGCTTCGTCCAGGACCTGCTGGACGACGATGACGACGCCACCATCGTTCGCGCCATCATCCAGCTGGGCAAGAGCCTGGGCATGCAGGTGATCGCCGAAGGCGTGGAAACCGCCGAACAGGAAACCTACATCATTGCCCAAGGCTGCCACGAGGGCCAGGGCTATCACTACAGCAAGCCGCTGTCAGCCCGTGAACTGACCCACTTCCTCAAGCAGGCGCAGCGCAATCAGGTTTCGATGCTCTGAGCCGGCAGGCCTGGTTATAGGCTGTGACCTGCATTTACATGAATTGCGCGCCCGCCCCTTTACAGCAAATGCAAATCTTTCGCATGATGTTGCGCTTTCGCGTGCCACGGCGCACGGCCCACCCCTTGGTCCAACCACACGACGCAGGAAAACCAACAATGATTCGAATGCCTCTGGCCTCCGCCAGTCTGCTGGCCATTGCCATCGCTCTCGCCGGTTGCGGTGAAGGCAAGGACGACAAAGCCGCCGCGCCGCAAGCTCAGGCACCTGCCGCCGCCAGCACCACCGCTGCTGCGCCTGGGGCTGTTGACGAAGCCGCCGGCAAAGCCGTGGTCAAGCACTACGCCGAAATGGTCTACGCCGTGTACAGCGACTCGCTGAGCACCGCCAAGACCCTGCAGAGCGCAGTCGATGCGTTCCTGGCCAAGCCCAACGACGAAACCCTGAAAGCCGCCAAGCAAGCCTGGGTCGCCGCGCGCGTACCGTACCTGCAGACCGAGGCCTTCCGCTTCGGTAACACCATCATCGACGACTGGGAAGGCCAGGTGAACGCCTGGCCGCTGGACGAAGGCCTGATCGACTACGTCGACAAGAGCTACGAGCACGCCCTGGGCAACCCGGCTGCTGGTGCCAACATCATCGCCAACACCGAGATCCAGGTGGGCGAAGAGAAGGTCGACGTCAAGGACATTACCCCTGAAAAACTGGCCAGCCTGAACGAGCTGGCTGGCTCCGAGGCCAACGTTGCCACCGGCTATCACGCCATCGAGTTCCTGCTCTGGGGCCAGGACCTGAACGGTACCGGTCCAGGCGCTGGCAACCGCCCGGCGTCCGACTACCTGGAAGGCCAAGGCGCTACCGGTGGCCACAACGACCGCCGCCGTACCTACCTGAAAGCGGTCACCGACCTGCTGGTCACCGACCTCGAAGAGATGGTCGGCAACTGGGCACCGAACGTGGCCGACAACTACCGCGCCAAGCTGGAAGCCGAGCCTGTCAACGACGGCCTGCGCAAGATGCTGTTCGGCATGGGGAGCCTGTCGCTGGGTGAACTGGCGGGTGAGCGCATGAAGGTTTCGCTGGAAGCCAACTCGCCGGAAGACGAGCAGGACTGCTTCAGCGACAACACTCACTACTCGCACTTCTACGACGCCAAGGGCATCCGCAATGTCTACCTGGGCGAGTACACCCGCCCGGACGGCACCAAGGTCAGCGGCCCGAGCCTGTCGTCGCTGGTGGCCAAAGCCGATCCTGCTGCCGACGCCACCCTCAAGGCCGACCTGGAAGCCACTGAAGCCAAGATCCAGGTGATGGTCGACCACGCCCTTAAAGGCGAGCACTACGACCAGTTGATTGCAGCTGACAATGCTGCCGGCAACCAGATCGTGCGTGATGCCATCGCGGCCCTGGTCAAACAGACCGGCTCGATTGAACAGGCCGCTGGCAAGCTGGGCATTGCCAATCTGAACCCGGACACTGCGGACCACGAGTTCTGATCCTGCTGTAGCGCCTCATCGCAAACGCCCGGCCTAGTGCCGGGCGTTTTCATTTGTAGGCCTGGTAAAGCGCTTCCTGCTGCCTGAGGTACACGCAAGTGCCCATCCTGTAGCCCTTCAAGCAACCCAAACAGGAGGCAAAGTGCTGCAGATTCTTGATGTCTGGGGCGAAGGCCGAATCGTCCAGCGTGTAAATGGGAGGAACCTTGTTACCGGATTCACCCATGCCTACAACCTGAACAAGGCGGGCCAGCTCATCTCCAACGGGCCGTTTACGGGTAGGCATATTCCCAACCTGATTGTCGTATACGAATACGATGCTCCGGATTTTCCCCTCGACGATCACGCAGTCCCTCACGTAACGCTGATGGGCGCTCCGATCACCCACCATGTGGCCGAGGAAATCTGCCGGGTTGTTGCACGCCCCGGCAAGGTTTACCTGTACGACCCCAACGAAACCGACCGCAAAATGTTCGAGGCCGTTGCCTTCGCCCAGGGGCTGCAGCCAATGGGCCGCTTCGTGCCCGCTGAACTCGCGCCGCCTTTCAACGAGATCACCCTGCTCGCAGCCTACGTCTACCGCACCCCGACGGCCCCGTTGCCACGCCCGGAAATCCAACACTAGAAGGAAACGCCAAATGGCCAGCCTCACCTACCTGCACTCCATCGCCAACAACACGCCCTATACCCTGACCCTGATCGACGGTGAAAACCGCAGCCAGAGCCTGGCAATAGGCGCCCAGCAAGCATGGAATGGCTCGCTCGCCGTGCCCTGGATCGGCAAATCGAGTGAAAACCACAAGGCCTTGCGCTTGATCCTCGGCCCGAATGCCGAGACCAACATCTGGGTATTTCAGGATTACTGGCAGCCCGCGCACAAGGATGCAATCAAGTGCCTCACCGCCTCATCCATGGAGTACGCCAGCGAGGAAGTCATCGAGGTCCCAGGCGACAACCGTGATGGCGGTAGCAAGAACCTGATCATCAGCCTGGTCAACAGAGAGTTCAAACTGTTGATGGCCTGAGCCCCCTCGGCAGCGACGATTTCATCAAGCAAACGCAAATTGCTCTTATTCAATGATCCTGGGCCTGCTAAGCTTGCACGCCGGTTTTTCGCTCACGCCCAGGATCCTTGATGTCCTCGTCGCTGTTCCGACTCTCTCCTCTGCTGCTGGCCTTTGCCCTCGCCGCCTGTGACGACGCCCCGCGTTTCACCCAGGCCGAGCCTGGCGAAGCATTGTCGGCCGGCAAGGCGACCGTGCAGCGCACTGACCGCAACGCCTATTCCCTGCCTTCGGCCAACCTCTCGCCCGAGCGCCGCGTGGACTTCGCCGTGGGCAACAGTTTCTTCCGCAACCCCTGGGTCATCGCGCCGTCCACCACCACCGCCCGCGACGGGCTGGGCCCGCTGTTCAACACCAATGCCTGCCAGAACTGCCATGTTCGCGATGGCCGTGGCCACCCGCCAGCGCCGGGTGACAGCAACGCGGTGGGCATGCTGGTACGCCTGTCGATCCCCGACCAGCCCTACCTGGCCAAAGTGATCGAGCGCCTCGGCGTGGTACCGGAGCCGGTGTACGGCACCCAGCTGCAGGACATGGCCATCCCCGGCGTGGCGCCTGAAGGCAAGGTGCGGGTCAGCTATACACAGCAAACCGTGTCGTTCAAGGACGGCCACCAGGTCGAACTGCGCAAACCTGCCCTGCAGATCACCCAGCTCGGCTATGGCGTGATGCACCCCGACACGCGGTTTTCGGCGCGGGTCGCCCCGCCCATGATCGGCCTGGGCCTGCTCGAAGCCATTCCCGAAGCCGACCTGCTGGCCAACGAAGACCCGGACGACCGCAACCACGATGGCATCCGCGGGCGGGCCAACCGGGTGTGGGACGATGCCCAGGGCAAGACCGTGATCGGCCGCTTCGGCTGGAAAGCCGGTCAGCCCAACGTCAACCAGCAGAACGTGCATGCCTTTGCCGGTGACATGGGCCTGACCAGCACCCTGCAGCCACACGATGATTGCACCCCGGCCCAGGCCGACTGCCTGGCCGCACCCAACGGCGACGGCGCCAACGGCGAGAAAGAAGTCAGCGACAACATCCTGCGCCTGGTGACCTTCTACACCCGCAACCTGGCCGTGCCGGCCCGCCGCGATGTGGGCGCGCCGCAGGTGCTGGCGGGCAAGAACCTGTTCTACCAGGCTGGCTGCCAGGGTTGCCACACACCGCAGTTCACCACGGCTGCCGAGACTACCGAACCAGAACTGGCCAACCAGGTCATCCGCCCCTACAGCGACCTGTTGCTGCATGACATGGGCCCAGGCCTGGCCGACGAACGCACCGAATTCGCCGCCAACGGCCAAGACTGGCGTACCGCGCCACTGTGGGGCATCGGGCTGAGCGAAACAGTGGCAGGCCACAGCCAGTTCCTGCATGACGGCCGCGCCCGCAACCTGCTTGAAGCCGTGCTCTGGCATGGTGGTGAAGCCGAGGCGGCACGCAACTTCGTACTCACTTTCAATGCCGAGCAACGCACTGCGTTGCTGGCGTTCCTGAACTCACTTTAAAACGCGCTAAGGAGCCGGGCATGTTCCGACCCAAACTGTTGTTCACCAGCCTCGCCGCACTCGCCCTCGGCGCCTGCTCGCCGCAGGACCCGCAAGCCGTGACCTCCGCCGCCATCGCCAAGCAAGTGATCCTGCCCACCTACAGCCGCTGGGTCGAAGCCGACCGCACGCTGGCCGCCAGCGCCCTGGCCTACTGCGAAGGCAAGGAAGACCTGGCCAAGGCCCGCGCCGACTTCCTCAACGCGCAGAAGGCCTGGGCCGAGCTGCAGCCGCTGCTGGTCGGCCCGTTGGCCGAAGGCAACCGCGCCTGGCAGGTGCAGTTCTGGCCCGACAAGAAGAACCTGGTCGGCCGCCAGGTCGAACAGCTCGTCAATGGCGACAAGCCGGTCGATGCCGCGACTCTGGGCAAGGCCAGCGTGGTGGTACGTGGCTTGTCAGCCTACGAGTACATCCTGTTCGACAGCAAGCCGGACATCGCCACTGCCGAGCAGAAAGCCCGCTACTGCCCGCTGCTGGTGGCCATCGGTGAACACCAGAAGGTCCTGGCCGAGGAGATCCTCAAGGGCTGGAACAGCACCGACGGCATGCTTTCGCAGATGACCAAGTTCCCGAACCAGCGCTACGCAGACTCTCACGAGGCAATCGCAGACCTGCTGCGCTCCCAGGTCACCGCCCTGGATACCCTGAAGAAGAAGCTGGGTGCGCCGATGGGTCGCCAGAGCAAGGGCATCCCGCAGCCGCTGCAAGCCGAAGCCTGGCGCAGCCACAATTCGCTGAAGAGCCTGGAGGCCACCCTCAAGGCCGCCGAAACCGTTTGGGTCGGGGTCGACAACCAGGGCCTGCGCGGCCTCCTGCCCAGCGATCAGAAAGCGCTGGCAGACAAGATCGACGCCGCCTACGCTACCTCGCTCAAACTGCTGGCCGACAACCAGAAAACGCTCGGTGAGCTGCTGGCCGACGACGCAGGCCAGCAAACCCTCAACCAGCTCTACGACAGCCTCAACGCCGTCCATCGCCTGCACGAAGGCGAGCTGGCCAAGGCGCTGAACATCCAGCTGGGCTTCAATGCCAACGACGGTGACTGATCATGCTGCGACGCCAGGCACTCAAACTCGGTAGCGTATTGCTCAGCGCCCTCACCTTGGGCGGCTGGAGCCTGTTCCGCAACAAAGGCAGCGAACCTTTGCTGCTCTCGGCGCGTGACGATGGCGACGGCAAGCACTATGCCGTCGGTTTTCGCCTGGACGGCACCCAGGTATTCAGCACCCAGGTCGCCCAGCGTTGCCATGCCATCGTCCACCACCCCGAGCAGCCGATCGCCTTGTTCGTCGCCCGCCGCCCCGGTACCGAAAGCTACCTGGTCGACTTGCGCGACGGGCGCCTGCTGCAAACGGTGGTTTCGCAGCCTAACCGGCACTTCTACGGCCACGCGGTGGTACACAAGGGCGGCGAATGGCTGTATGCCACCGAGAACGACACCACCGACCCGGGGCGCGGCGTGCTTGGCGTATACCGTTTCGAGGGCGAACGCCTGGTGCACACCGGCGAGATCCCGACCCACGGCATTGGCCCGCATGAGGTCGCCTGGCTGCCCGATGGTGAAACACTGATCGTGGCCAATGGCGGTATCCGTACCGAAGCCGAAAGCCGGGTAGAGATGAACCTCGACGCCATGCAGCCAAGCCTGGTGCTGATGCAGCGCGACGGTACCCTGCTGAGCAAGGAAACCTTGGCCCAGCAGATGAACAGCGTGCGCCACCTGGCGGTGGGCAGCGATGGCACCATTGCTGCCTGCCAGCAGTTCATGGGCGATGCCGACGAAACTGCCGAGCTGTTGGCGATCAAACGCCCGGGCGAGCCGTTCAAGGCCTTCCCGGTGCCGGAACGCCAGTTGCAGGCCATGGCCCAGTACACTGCCAGTGTCGCCATCCACAGCGAACTGCGACTGGTGGCGCTGACTGCGCCAAGGGCCAACCGCCTGTTCGTCTGGGACCTGGACAGCGGCGCGGTGCGGCTGGACGCGCCCATGCCCGATTGCGCGGGGGTTGGCGCGGTGAAAGACGGCTTTGTCGTCACCTCCGGGCAGGGCCGTTGCCGCTTCTACGATTGCCGCAAGGCCGAGCTGGTCGGGCAGCCGATGAACCTGCCGTCCGGTTTCTGGGACAATCACCTGCATCTTGTCTGATTGATCCGCTGCCTGCACCGGCCCTATCGCCGGCAAGCCAGCTCCCACAGGTACACCACAGGTCCTGAAACCTACGGTGTACCTGTGGGAGCTGGCTTGCCGGCGATAGGGCCGGTGCAGACAATTCACTCCCCTTCAATCAAAAAACAGTCAATACTTCCCCCATCCACACGTGGGCAGGATCGCCCGTTGTCGTGTCCAGGCTAATAACAACCGTATCCAGGGAACCGGACCTATGCTGCGCCGCCGCATGCTGATCATGTTGGCCGTGGTTCTGCTGATCGTGCTGGCCTTGGGGGGCTACAAGGCTTTCTCCATCTACCAGCAGATCCAGATGTTCACTGCCCCCAAGCCGCCCATCACCGTAGCGGCAGCCTTGGCCGAACAGCGCCAGTGGCAGGAGCGCCTGCCCGCCGTCGGCAGCCTCAAGGCCCTGCAGGGTGTGGAACTGAGCCTGGAGGTAGAAGGGATCGTCAAATCCCTGCACTTCGACTCGGGCCAGCAGGTCAAGGCCGGGCAACTGCTGCTGCAACTCAACGACGACCAGGAAACGGCCCTGCTCGGCACCGCCCAGGCTGACCTGGGCCTGGCCAAGGTCGATTTTGGCCGGGGCAGCCAGCTGGTCGGTGACTCGGCCATCTCCCGTGGCGAGTTTGATCGCCTAAGCTCCCAGTACCGCCGAAACCAGGCGGTGGTCGAGCAGCTCAAGGCGCAGAAGATCAAGAAGAGCATCAACGCCCCGTTCAGCGGCACCATCGGCATCCGCCAGGTAGACATCGGCCAATACCTCGCCGCCGGCACGATGATCGCCACCCTGCAGGATACGTCCAGCCTGTACGTCGACTTCAACGTACCGGAACAGGCCCTGCCGAAGCTGAGCCTGGGCCAGCAGGTGCTGTTACAGGTGGCCGCCTACCCGGGCCAGACCTTCCCCGCCAGCCTCAGCGCCATCAACCCCAAGGTGGAAGAAACCACACGCAACCTGCTGGTCCGTGCCGTCCTGGCCAACCCCGACGGCAAGCTGCTGCCAGGCATGTTCGCCAACCTGCTGATCTTGTTGCCCAACCCTCAATCACAAGTGGTGGTGCCGGAAAGCGCGATCACCTACACCCTGTATGGCAACTCGGTGTACGTCGCCACGCCAAAGAAGGACAAGGATGGCCAGCCCGAAACCGACGACAAGGGCCAACCCAGGCTGGTCGCCGAACAACGCACGGTTCAAACCGGCGAGCGCCGCGACGGTGTGGTGGTGGTCAGCAAGGGCCTGCAGGCCGGCGAACAGGTGGTCACCGCCGGGCAACTGAAGCTCACCCCGGGCGCCGCGATCCGCATCGGCCAGGACCAAGCCCTCAAGCCCGAACAGGGCGTCCCGGGCAAGGACTGACAGGAGGCTGGCATGGCGTTTACCGATCCGTTCATCCGTCGCCCGGTGCTGGCCAGCGTGGTCAGCCTGCTGATCCTGCTGCTGGGCTTCCAGGCCTGGAACAAGCTGCAGATCCGCCAGTACCCACAAATGGAAAACGCCCTGATCACGGTGACCACCGCCTACCCCGGGGCCAACGCCGAGACCATCCAGGGCTACATCACCCAGCCGCTGCAGCAAAGCCTGGCCAGCGCCGAAGGCATCGACTACATGACTTCGGTGAGCCGGCAGAACTTCTCGATCATTTCCATCTACGCGCGTATCGGCGCCGACAGCGACCGGTTGTTCACCGAGCTGCTGGCCAAGGCCAACGAAGTGCGCAACAAACTCCCTCAGGACTCCGAAGACCCGGTGCTCAGCAAGGAAGCCGCCGATGCCTCGGCGCTGATGTACGTCAGCTTCTACAGCAAGGAAATGAGCAACCCGCAGATCACCGACTACCTGTCGCGGGTCATCCAGCCCAAGCTGGCCACGTTGCCAGGCATGGCCGAGGCGGAGATTCTCGGCAACCAGGTGTTTGCCATGCGGATCTGGATCGACCCGGTGAAGCTGGCCGGCTTCGGCCTGTCTGCCACTGACGTGACCAATGCGGTACGCCGCTACAACTTCCTGTCTGCCGCTGGTGAGGTGAAGGGCGAGTACGTGGTCACCAGTATCAACGCCAGTACCGAGCTGAAATCGGCCGAGGCATTCGCCGCCTTGCCGGTCAAGACCAGCGGTGACAGCCGTGTGCTGCTTGGCGATGTGGCGCGGGTCGAGATGGGGGCAGAAAACTACGACACGGTCAGTTCGTTCGACGGTACTCCGTCGGTGTATATCGGCATCAAGGCCACCCCGGCAGCCAACCCGCTGGATGTGATCAAGGAAGTTCGGCGCATCATGCCCGAGCTGGAAAGCCAGCTGCCCTCGGCGCTCAAGGTGTCGATCGCCTACGACGCCACCCTGTTCATCCAGGCCTCCATCGACGAAGTGGTCAAAACCCTCGGTGAAGCGGTGCTGATCGTCATCGTGGTGGTGTTCCTGTTCCTCGGCGCCCTGCGCTCGGTACTGATCCCGGTGGTGACCATTCCCCTGTCGATGATCGGCGTGCTGTTCTTCATGCAAATGATGGGCTACTCGCTCAACCTGCTGACCCTGCTGGCCATGGTGTTGGCCATCGGCCTGGTGGTGGACGATGCCATTGTCGTGGTGGAGAACATCCACCGGCACATGGAGGAAGGCAAGTCGCCGTTCGACGCGGCACTTGAGGGCGCCCGGGAAATTGCCATGCCAGTGGTGTCGATGACCATCACCCTGGCTGCCGTCTATGCGCCGATCGGCTTCCTCACCGGGCTTACAGGGGCCTTGTTCAAGGAGTTCGCCCTGACCCTGGCCGGGGCGGTGATCATTTCCGGCATCGTGGCCCTGACCCTTTCACCGATGATGTGCGCCCTGCTGCTGCGCCGGGAGCAGAACCCCAGCGGCCTGGCCCATCGCCTTGACCAGCTGTTCGAACGCCTGAAGGTACGCTACCAGCGCCTGCTGCACGCCACCCTCGACAGTCGGCCGGTGGTGCTGGTGTTTGCCGTGATCGTGCTGTGCCTGATCCCGGTGCTGCTCAAGTTCACCCAGAACGAACTGGCACCCAACGAGGACCAGGGGGTGATCTTCATGATCAGCAGCTCGCCGCAGCCGGCCAACCTCGATTACCTCAACGCCTACACCGACCAGTTCACACCCCTGTTCAAAACCTTCCCCGAGTATTACTCGTCGTTCCAGATCAATGGTTTCAATGGTGTGCAGAGCGGCATTGGTGGTTTTTTGCTCAAGCCCTGGAACGAGCGCGAACGTACACAGATGGAGCTGCTGCCGCTGGTGCAGGCCAAACTTGAGGAAGTCGGCGGCCTGCAGATTTTCGGCTTCAACCTGCCCTCGTTGCCCGGCACTGGCGAGGGCCTGCCGTTCCAGTTCGTGATCAATACCGCTGGCGACTACCCGGCGCTGCTGGAGGTGGCCCAGCGCATCAAGACGCGCGCCCAGGCATCTGGCAAGTTCGCCTTCCTCGACATCGACCTGGCCTTCGACAAGCCTGAAGTGGTGGTCGACATCGACCGGGCCAAGGCGGCGCAGATGGGGGTGTCGATGGACACGTTGGGCGGCACACTGGCCACCTTGCTGGGCGAGGCGGAAATCAACCGCTTCACGCTGGAAGGACGCAGCTACAAGGTAATTGCCCAGGTCGAGCGGCCATACCGCGACAACCCCGGCTGGCTGAACAACTACTACGTGAAGAACGACCAGGGCCAACTGCTGCCACTCTCGACCCTGATCACCCTCACCGACCGCGCCCGCCCGCGCCAGCTCAACCAGTTTCAGCAGTTGAACTCGGCGATCATCCAGGGCGTGCCCATGGTCAGCCTGGGCGAAGCGCTGAAGACCGTGCAGGACATTGCCCGCGAAGAGGCCCCCGAAGGCTTCGCCTTCGACTATGCCGGCGTGGCCCGCCAATACGTGCAGGAAGGCAGCGCGCTGTGGGTGACCTTCGGCCTGGCACTGGCGATCATCTTCCTGGTGCTGGCAGCGCAATTCGAAAGCTTCCGCGACCCGCTGGTAATCCTGGTGACGGTGCCGTTATCCATCTGCGGGGCGCTGCTGCCGCTGTTCCTGGGTATATCGAGCATGAACATCTACACCCAGGTGGGGCTGGTGACCTTGATCGGGCTGATCAGCAAGCACGGCATTCTCATCGTCGAGTTCGCCAACCAGCTGCGTGAGGAGCGCGGCCTGAGCGTGCGCGAGGCCATCGAAGAAGCGGCGGCCATTCGCCTGCGGCCGGTGCTGATGACTACGGCGGCGATGGTGTTCGGCATGGTGCCGCTGATTCTGGCGACCGGCGCCGGGGCGGTCAGCCGTTTTGACATCGGGACGGTGATCGCCACCGGGATGTCGATTGGCACACTGTTTACCTTGTTTGTGCTGCCTTGTATCTACACCTTGTTGGCGCACAAGACGAATGCCAAGGAACCTGCAATAGCCTGACCGGCCTCTTCGCGGGCTTGCCCGCTCCCGCAGACAGGGCATCGGGCCTGACATGGGTGCAGTACCTGTGGGAGCGGGCAAGCCCGCGAAGAGGCAGTATGGGTACAGAAGGCCGATAGAAAATCACTGCTACGCAACACAATCTAATAATTACCGCTCACAAGCTCCCACATCATTCAGATTCACGGCTGATCTTCCTGCTCGCCAGTGAAAGACTGAACAACTGTCTCATCCACTCTGCCCGGTAACTATTAGACTCAGAATGGCAGGCTACCCGCGAGCCAGACGTCTTCCAGCAAAATTCAAACACTCCTGGAAATGGCTTCGGTAAAAAATCCTACACCTTGATCAGAAGTTTCGCCACCCTCTTCGGCTTGTACATCTTGGGCTTAACGCCATTATCAAAAACGTCGCAATGACGCGACGCACACATGGATAAATCAATAATTTTCAAAAACCACCCCTCTACCGGCAAGGTGGTTATTGACCCTCTAAAAGACAATTGCATGCTTCGGATATCCGCAATATCCAAAATCACCATACTGGCAATTAAACGCACCGATGTATTGAAAGATTCAGGCTATACGTTACAGTTCAGGGCAGCGGGAATCGTCTCTCTATGAGTCAGGCCAAAAACTTTAAAATCACCATTCTTCGCCCATTGCTTTTGACTCTTTTATGTCTATTAGGCGTTTTCCCTCTGGACGTCATCCTTCCTTCGTTCCCTGCGCTTTCAGAAGCCTTTCAAGTGGAACCAAAGCAAATAGCTTACTCTGTAAGCTTATTCGCGTTTGGCGTAGCTGTGGCGCAGATATTTATTGGCCCTCTGTCTGACCGAACTGGGCGTAAAAGGCTATTAATCGTTGGTTTGGGGGTATCCATTGCTGGGGCTATTGGCTGCCTAATTTCAACTGACTATGAGATTTTTTTGGCATTTCGGTTGTTGCAAGCCGCCGGCTGTGGCAGCTTGGTTCTTGGCCAAGCACTTGTACAGGACCTGTATAGTGGAAAGCAGCGCAACACCATGCGCATCTTGTTGACGAGTGCAAGTGGTTTATTCATATCCATCTCGCCCGTCGCCGGTGCAGCTATCCAACAATCAATCGGCTGGACAGGCAGCTTTACTGTATTTATTGAAATAGCCATCTCAGTCATCGTGCTTGCATGGGTTCTGCTGAACGAAACACCTGTTTTATGCACGGGTAATTCAGGTGTTCAAAGTTATATTGTGATGTTGCGCGACGCCTTCTATGTAACCTATTCCCTACAGGCCACTTTAGCGTTCGCCTGCCATTTTTCGTTCATCGTCGTTGCACCACTGGTACTGATGGAGCAGCTAGGCCTTACGCCGTATCAGTTTTCCGTTGTATTCATCGTCTACGGGCTGGCGTATGTCGTTGGTGGTGCCATCGCGACTTTCTTGAACAATCGCATCAGCGCACAAGCTCAGATCTGCGCGGGATTTCTACTGATAGGCTCCGCAGGTGCGGCCCTATTGATTTGGCAGTGGGTAGCAGGGCTGACAGTAATAGGCCTCATGATACCGATGATTTTATGTACAGCAGGAACGACGTTGGTACGCCCCGCTGCGGCTACGCAAGCATTAGCCCGCTATCCGCAGCAGGCAGGGGCAGCAGCGTCGCTCAACACAACAGTGCTATTTGCCGGGGGTGGTTTCGCAGGCACTGTGATTGCGTCAGCTGAACAGCTGCTTCCATTGAGCCTGGGGATTCTGTTCTTGAGCAGCGCCCTTGGCGGTTTCCTGCTGCTCACGCGCCTCAAAGGCAATAGCCTGCAGCACTGCTAACTTTTGCAGAAGAGGCCAGAAAGCCCGACACAAAAATGCCAGAGGCCCCGCAATCGCGAGGCCTCTGGCATTTCTAGCTACCGCAGGGTTCAACCAAATGGCCGTAACCCCTGACGCAAACCAAACAGGAACAGCAAAAGGTCCTGGTCCGGCGCAACCTGTGCCTGCTGCTGCTGTTTCGCTTCCCGCGGCAACGCGCACTGGTCGGCCATTTCAGCCTTGCTGAACACGGTCGGCCTGGGCTCTTCCCAGGCAGCCACCGCCACGGTGGTGACCGCCAGGCCAGCTACCAGGAACAAAGCTCGAGCTATTTCTAGTTTCATTACCCTAACCCTTTGACAGCGCTGCCAAACGCCATCTGGTAAAAGTAGAGCAGCGTCTGCCATTCCGCGTCATTGAGCGACGAATGGCGGCGCAGTTGGCGCAGGTCGTTGCCAGCCGCACGCTGACAACTGATGCGCCGCCTGCACTTCTCAAGGTCCAGCAGCGCCACTTCGACGCGCGCTTGCTCGCTTTCGCCAATTACCTTGATGAATACGTGCTTGCCATACAGGCAGCCGTGCTGCCAGTGCCCCAGGTGCATACGCGCCAGGTTATCCGCCAGGTCCTTGAGCATGCGCTCATGCACCACCTGCGGGTAGCGCTCGCGGGCACCTTCGGCATGCCAGGTGTCTAGCTCGACAAAACCATCCAGCGCTTCGCTCACCAGCAGCGCACGCCACTGGTGGTCGGCATCGCGTTCGGCGCCACAGAAGACAATGCGGGGTACACGCACACCCAGTTGCTCGAAACTGTTCAACGCATCGAGTTCACGCAATACGGTCGGCCGGCCGAAAGGGTGCAGCAGGCTGCGATAGATATGCCCGACCTGGCGCTTGGCATACAGCAGCTTGCCGCTGGCATCGTTGAGGCGTTGCACACCACTCTCGCCGCCGCGGCGCTGGTTAGGCTCCTCGACCCACTCGCCCTGTTGGCGCCAGTAAAAATCGAACCGCGACTCCCCGTTCTGGGCTACAGCCATCAAACACTACCCCTTACGCAATACATAGACCCGCCACATGGCATAGAACGGCAGGAAGTCGAGGCGTTCCTGGATTCTGAAGCCGGCGGCCCTGAATTCTTCTTCAACCGTTTCGGCAGGTAACACGAAACGGTTCTGGTAATTGTCCTGCTCGGCCTTGGCACTGCGGCGGTGTTCCAGTTTTTTCCGGCGCCAGGCCTTGAAATTGCCATCCACCCACAGTGAAAGGATCACACTATCACGGCTAACCCGCTGAAATTCCGAAAGAATGGTCTTTCGGTGGGCAGATTCGCCAATGTGATGGAACAGGCGCATGCAGAAAATGCTGTCCACCGCGTTATCCGGCAGGTCAATGGCAAACGCTGACGTCTGCAAAGGACGTACCCGCGCCACCACTTCTGGCGGTTGCGCGGCGCACGCTGTCTCGATCATCGCTTCGGAATTGTCGGCACCAATAATCACCCTGTTGGGCTTTTCTGCCAACAGCGGCCAGAAGCGGCCCGCACCGCACGGCAGGTCCAGTACCAGGCCAGGCTCACCTGCCAATGCCAGGGCGCGGCGCGCCAGTTGCTCATCTCGCTTGTGGGAAAGGCGTCGCGCCAGGCCGTCCTGGTGCTTGAGAAAGTACTCACGCGCATGGTCTTTGTCGTACTTCTCGGAAAATTCAAGCTTGATGGGGCTACGCATTGGGCATCTCCTGACTCCAGTGCCGCTCACCTTAGGCAAGCAAGCGTTGGAATCAGGTCACGCCAATGTGAAAAAAATGTTGCCCTCCCTTTGACCTGTTACAAGCCATTACTCGGCCATGGCGTTCAGGTCGCCTTTGCCCGTGGTACTGCTCAGGTCTACCTGGAAACGGCAACCATGCGGCAAGGTGGATGTCAGGGTGACACGCCAGCCTTGGTCATCACAGATCCGCTGTACCAGCGAAAGCCCCAGCCCCAGGCCCTCGCCGCGCCGCTCATCGCCGCGTACGAACGGCTTGAACATGGCCTCGCGCTGCTCTTCGGGAATGCCCACACCGCTGTCCTCCACACTGAAACCGTTGGCTTCCAGGCTCAGGCGGATGTAGCCGCTGTCGGTGTAGTGCGCAGCATTACGCAACAGGTTACCCATCACTGACTGCAGGAAAGTGGCGTTGTACAGCACCGGGCTTGCGCTGACGCGGCCATCGAAGTACAGGGTAAGGCCCTTCTGCTCGATGGTATCGCGCCACACGCCGATAAGCTCGTCGGCCACTTCGCGAAGGGTCGCCTGCGAAGCCACCGCCCCCTCGTCACGCTGCGCCCGCGCCAGCATCAGGAAGGTCTTGACCAGTTCGCGCATTTCTTCGGTGGCCCGCGCCACGCGCTCCACCTGGCTACGCGCGCGGGCGTCGAGGTTGGGGTTCTCCATCAGCAGTTCGCAGGACGTGGCCAACACCATCAAAGGCGTACGCAGTTCGTGGCTGACGTCACTGGTGAACAGCCGTTCGCGGGTCAGTGCGTCGCGCAGACGGCCCAGGGTGTCATCGAAAGCCACTGCCAACTGGCCAACTTCGTCCGCGGCATAGTCCGGTGCCAGCGGCGGGGCCAGGCCCAGCAGCTGGTCACGGTGGCGTACCTGGCGAGCCAGGCGGATCACCGGCGCCATCACCCGGCGCGCCACCAGCCAGCCGAGGATAACGGCCAGCACCAGGCTGAGCACGAAGCCCACCACCACCACCGCGAACAGCACGCGCTCGCGTTCTTCGAAGTCGCTCTGGTCCTGCAGCAGCACATAACGGCGGCCATCGACGATCTCGACCATGGCGTGGTACGACAGCTGGTCGCGAAACACCTCGTGAAAGCCCCGGTCGAGGTGGCGCAGGTCTTTGGGCAGCTCGAAGTCGTCACGCCCGCCGCTGAAGTAGAACAGCTGATCGGGGCGTGGCCGGTGGCTCCAGTCGCTGACGCTGTCCATGCGCAGCAGGCGCTGCAGGTCACCGCCCAATACCGAGGAAATCAACCGCTCTTCGACCAGGTGCACAGTGGCAACGATGCCGAAGGCGAACGCCCCGGCCACCAGCGCGCTCATCAAGGCAAAGGCGATGATGATGCGCTGGGCAAGGCTTTGCTTAAACTCCATCGCGACCCTCGGCGAGGCGATAGCCGACGCCATGGACGGTATGCAGCAACGGTTTTTCAAACGGTTTGTCGATCACCTGGCGCAGCTGGTGTACATGGCTGCGCAGGCTGTCGCTGTCAGGGCAGTCGTCGCCCCACAAAGCCTCTTCCAGCACTTCGCGGCGCAGTACGTGCGGGCTTTTCTGCATCAGCACTGCCAGCAGCTTGAGACCGACCGGGTTGAGCTTGAGCAAGCGCCCCTGACGGGTAACCTCCAGGGTGTCGAGGTCGTAGCTGAGGTCGGACACCTGCAGCGTGCGGCGCCCACCGCCCTGGGCACGGCGCAGCACCGCTTCGATGCGGGCCGCCAGCTCCGACAGGGCGAACGGCTTGAGCAGGTAGTCGTCGGCACCGGAGCGGAAGCCTTGCAGGCGGTCGTCCAGCTGGTCGCGGGCGGTAAGCATGATCACCGGCGTGTCGCGGCGGGCGTCCTCACGCAAGCGCTTGCACAGGGTGTAGCCATCGATGCCGGGCAGCATGATGTCCAGCACGATCAGGTCGTAGTGTTCGGTGGCCGCCAGGTGCAGGCCGGACAGGCCGTCCTGGGCGCAGTCGACGGTATAGCCCTTCATGCCCAGATAATCGGCCAGGTTGGCCAGGATATCGCGGTTGTCTTCAACCAAAAGAATGCGCATCGGTTTCTCCTGTGCGGCGCTTCTCGCTGTGGTGCGCGGCAGGCGCAGCTTAAGGCCAATGCCTGCATGGTGCCAGCCCCAAGCAAAATTCACAGCACTTGACGGTTTTTTCACTGATCCTTCACGGACACAGGATAGCGGGCGGCCGACAATGCCCGATCTTTTTCGTGCCCTGGAGCCGTCATGCAGCAACGAACCCGCCCTCGCCCGATCAATTACTGGCTGTACCTCGGCATACCCTTGGCGACTGCGCTGGCCTTGATCCTGCTGGAGCTGACTTCGGTCGACATGGATGTGGCCAACCTGTTCTTCGATCCCGCTGCCGGGCAGTTCATTGGCCGCCACAGTTATCTGCTGGAAAACATCCTGCACGACCGGGTCAAGCAACTGGTGATCTTGCTGGGTGTGTTGTCGCTGCTGACGTTTGCCGCCAGTTTCTTCTGGAAGCGCCTGTTCGGCTGGCGCCGCGAACTGGGCTGCCTGGTGCTGGCCCTGGGCCTGTCCACAGCCTTTGTCACGCCGCTGAAAAAGGTGACCCAGGTGCAGTGCCCGTGGAGCCTGACCCAGTTTGGCGGCACGGAAACCTACAGCAAGCTGCTGGAGCCGCGTCCGGCCACCGACAAGCCTGGGCTGTGCTGGCCGGGTGGGCATGCAGCTACCGGGTTCTGCCTGTTTGGTGTGTTCTTCATGCTGCGTGATCGCAAGCCGCGGTTGGCACGGGTGGCGTTCGTAGTGGCGCTGATAGCCGGATCAGTGCTGGGTGTGGGGCGGATGATGCAGGGGGCGCACTTTTTGTCGCACAACGTGTGGACGGCCGTGTTCTGCTGGTTGATCGGGTTAGGGTCGTATTACCTGGTTCTGTATCGGCGGGGCGTGGTGGAAGCGCCATCTGTCGAACCTAGCGTCGCCTGACAGAGGGGCCGCTTTGCGGCCCATTCGCAGCACAAGGCTGCTCCTACAAGGGTACGCGTCGGTGCCGGACTGTACGCGATACCTGTAGGAGCAGCCTTGTGCTGCGAAGAGGCCCTCACAGGAAAATGAAAAGCCCCGGTTCTCACGAACCGGGGCTTTTTAATGGTGCAGGGGGTAAGGCTGGCTTACATCATGCCGCCCATGCCACCCATGCCGCCCATATCTGGCATGCCGCCGCCAGCTGGGGCTTCGCTCGGAGCGTCAGCAATCATGGCTTCGGTGGTGATCATCAGACCGCCGATCGAAGCAGCAGCTTGCAGGGCCGAACGGGTGACCTTGGCCGGGTCCAGGATACCCATCTCGATCATGTCGCCGTATTCGCCGGTAGCAGCGTTGTAACCGTAGTTGCCGGAACCTTGCTTGACCTTGTCAGCGACAACGCTTGGCTCGTCGCCGGCGTTGGCAGTGATCTGGCGCAGCGGCGCTTCAACAGCGCGACGCAGCAGGGCGATACCGACGTTCTGGTCTTCGTTGTCGCCTTTCAGGTCAACGATTGCGTTCAGGGCGCGAACCAGGGCAACACCACCGCCAGGCACCACGCCTTCTTCAACGGCTGCACGGGTAGCGTGCAGGGCGTCTTCAACGCGGGCTTTCTTCTCTTTCATTTCAACTTCGGTGCCGGCACCGACCTTGATCACGGCAACACCGCCAGCCAGCTTGGCCAGACGCTCTTGCAGCTTCTCACGGTCGTAGTCCGAGGAAGTCTCTTCGATCTGGGCACGGATCTGCTTGACGCGTGCCTGGATGTCATCTTCAACGCCAGCGCCGTCGATGATGGTGGTGTTTTCCTTGGACAGGATGACGCGCTTGGCGTTACCCAGGTGCTCCAGGGTAGCGGTTTCCAGGGACAGGCCGATTTCTTCGGAGATGACCTGGCCGCCGGTCAGGACAGCGATGTCCTGCAGCATGGCCTTGCGACGGTCGCCGAAGCCCGGAGCCTTGACAGCAGCAACCTTGACGATGCCGCGCATGTTGTTGACTACCAGGGTAGCCAGCGCTTCACCTTCAACGTCCTCGGCAACGATCAGCAGAGGGCGGCCGGCCTTGGCAACGGCTTCCAGAACTGGCAGCAGCTCACGGATGTTGGAGATCTTCTTGTCGACCAGCAGCAGCAGTGGGCCTTCCAGCTCGGCAACCATGGTGTCCGGCTTGTTGACGAAGTACGGCGACAGGTAGCCGCGGTCGAACTGCATGCCTTCTACAACAGACAGTTCGTTATCCAGGCCCGAGCCTTCTTCAACGGTAATCACGCCTTCTTTACCGACTTTTTCCATGGCTTCGGCAATGATGTTGCCGATGGAGTCGTCAGAGTTGGCGGAGATGGTGCCTACCTGAGCGATGGCCTTGGAGTCGGCGCATGGCTTGGACAGGTTTTTCAGCTCGGCAACAACGGCGGCGGTCGCCTTGTCGATGCCGCGTTTCAGGTCCATCGGGTTCATGCCGGCAGCGACGGCTTTCAGGCCTTCGTTGACGATGGCCTGAGCCAGAACGGTAGCGGTGGTGGTGCCGTCACCGGCAGCGTCGTTGGCCTTGGAAGCAACTTCCTTGACCAGCTGGGCGCCCATGTTTTCGAAGGCGTCTTTCAGCTCGATTTCTTTGGCGACGGAAACGCCGTCCTTGGTGATGGTTGGCGCGCCGAAGCTCTTGGCCAGTACCACGTTACGGCCTTTCGGGCCCAGGGTCGCTTTTACAGCGTCAGCCAGTACGTTGACACCAACCAGCATTTTCTTACGAGCGGAATCGCCAAACTTTACGTCTTTAGCAGCCATGATCGTTTAATCCTTGAAATTCTTTGGAGTAACGGGAAGTCGGGGAAATCAGCCTTCGACAACGGCGAGGATTTCGTTCTCGGCCATGACCAGCAGGTCTTCGCCATCGACTTTCACGGTGTTGCTGCCCGAGTAAGGGCCGAAGACCACTTTGTCACCCACTTTCACGGCCAGCGCGCGAACTTCGCCGTTGTCCAGGATGCGACCGGTGCCGACGGCTACAACTTCGCCGCGGTTTGGTTTTTCAGCGGCCGAACCCGGCAGGACGATACCGCCAGCGGTTTTCGATTCTTCTTCGCTGCGACGGATGACTACGCGGTCATGCAGAGGACGAAGCTTCATTGTCGATCTCTCCCAAATTGTGGTTTTCATCGGCCGGTATCGACACCGGCGGGTTGATGCTGTCCGGCGTTGCCGGGAAGTGGCCCGCGTTGGGCGAACCACTTGTGTAATGTCTGGTGTTGCCACCAGAAACCTTGCGGTGACCACATACATGAGGCCGCCATAATCAATTACAAGGCTAGGTACACAAAATTTTTCATCAGGCCGAAAAAGACCGGGGCCGCTTTTGCGGCCCCGGTGCGTTCTACTTGTCGCGGCGCTCGTACTCGCCTTCGATCACGTTCGGGCGATGGCCGCCCTCACGCGGCTGCGCCTGGAACGGGTCGTCCTGGAACGCTCGCTGGCGCATGGCCTGGGCCTCGGCACGCTCGCGCATCTTGCGCGCAGCCAGATGACGGGTGAAAGGCAGGAGGCACACCAGGCCGAGCACGTCGCTGATGAAGCCTGGCAACAGCAGCAGGCCGCCACCGACGGCCAGCATCATGCCCTGGAACATGTCTTCGGCGGGCAGTTCACCGCGCTGCAGGCTCTCACGGGCACGCAATGCGGTGGCCAGCCCGGCCACCCGCATCACCAGCACGCCCAAGGCGGAGCCGGCGATGATCAGCAGCAGCGCCGGGAAGAACCCGATCGCGGCACTGACCTTCACGAAGACGAACAGCTCCAGCACGGGAAACAGCAGAAACAACAGTAGAAAAGCACGCATCAAAGCAATCCTCGTTGGAAGACAACCTTCCTGTAAGACCTACAGATGGATGCAGATGCTCGGTTTTTCAACCCTCGACCTGCGCCGCAGTGGGCCACTGGTCAGCGCGCGCCAGCAAAACAAGGGCTTCGCGGACTTGTGTCGGCGTATTGCAAATACTGGGAAAAGGCAACCAGTGCACCGCCTGGCCAATGCGCAGGTGCATGCCCTCGCTGTCCACCCCGGCCATCTGCGCCGGCACATGCTGTGGCAGGTCGGTCAGCGCTACATAGTGGGCGATGGCGTTGGCATGATCGCTGTTCATGTGCTCGACCATGCTCGCCTCGGCTTTGCCGGCGAACGGGTTGGGCAAGGTCACCTGGTCGAGCCAGTGGATCGCGCCAAAGCCGCCAATGTAGCGGTGACGCACGGGCTGCAATACCCAGAAGTCGAAGTCGTGGGCCTTGTGGTAGTTGGCCGCGTCCGGGAAATAGCGGTAGTAGCGCTCGGCAGCCGCTTCCACAGTGGCCTCGTCGACCAGCTTGTGCGCCTCGGCCATCACGGTCAGGCGCCCTACTGCCTGCACATCCTCGGCCTCGCGCTCACCCACCAGCAGCGAGCACTTGGGGTCTTTCTGCAGGTTGTGGGTGTGCTGGGCGATGCGGCTGATCAGGATCAACGGGTTACCGTCGGCGTCAAGGCAATACGGCACGACCGAGCCGAACGGGTAGCCCGGCATTGACTTGGAATGGGTCGAGAGCACGCCGCGGTACTCCTTGAGCAGCAGTTCCCGGGCTGGGCGGATGGCGTTGGTACTCACTTGAGGGCAGCTCCTGGCGGACTGGGAGGGGGACAAGATAAGCATTATCACCCAATGCTGCCAATGGGGCTGCCGTGCAGCCCCCGGCGATTTACCAGGTAACGCCGAAGCCAGCGGTATAGCGGGTCTTGTCCAGGTCACTTTCACGCGTGCCGGTGATGATGTCCTTTTCAGCCTTGAGGTTCAGCGAGGCCCACTCGGTGACCTTGTAGCGCAGGCCAACTTCGGCATCCAGCGAGTAGTCGGCCACGCCACCCAGCGGCTTGGCGAACTCGCCGTTGGTAAACAGCTGCACGTTCTTGCCGATCAGGTAGCGGGTGTAGTCCCACTTTACCGCTGCGGAATAGAAGTTGTCCTTGCCGCCGTCCTGGTACTCGAAGTCGGTGCGGTTGATCAGTGAACCCAGCGAGAACGCCCCCAGTTCATCGTCCCAGAACTGGTAACCCGGGCCGGTACCGACAGTGCGCTGACGGGCCAGGTCTTCGATGCGGTCACGCTTGTATTCCGCACGCCCCTGCCAGAACCACTTCTCGGTAATGAAACGGTCCAGTGCGTACTCGGCGCTCCAGTTGTCGGTAGTGGTGACGTCGTCCTTGGTCTCGCGGTTGTATTCGCCTTCGGCATTGTGCCGCCAGCGGCCATGGCGAGCGGTGGTCTTGAAGCCTACGTCGTAATCGTCGGTGTCGTTCTCGGCGCGCTTGTAGTCCAGCGCCACATCGACGTTGCCTTTCCACACGAAGTCCTCGACCAGCGGTTTGGGCTTCATGATCTGCTCGATGCTGGCCAGTTCCACAGTCTTCGGCGCCTCGCCGTTGGCCAAGGTCACCTTGCCGGGCTCTGCGGCTTTCAGCGACTTGGCTTTTTCACCGGTGTAGGCGTCTTGCTTGACCAGCATCTCCTGGTCGCTTTCCAAGGTCTGGACTTGTTTCCAGTCCAGCGCAATGGACCCACCGTACGGGGTTTCCAGCAGCAGCTTGCCGCCGTCGAAGACTTTGATCTTGCCACTGAGCCGGTCACCGTTCTTCATCCATACGGTGTCGGCCAACACCGGAGAGGCGCACAAGGAGGCAGCTAGCAGGCACAACAACGATCTAGAATACATAAGCGGGCTATGGGTTCGATTTGACAAAAAAGCCGGGCATTATCCAGATACCGACGGCCAGAGCAAGGACAGACCGAGCACATGGCGTTGAGTTCAACTCTCATTTGCCGGACCACCGGTCCAGTTTCATCTGCAGCCCAAGGGGGGCGTGATGTCTGATGGATATGAGCACGCACTGGGGAGTGCCGAGGGCCGACGAACGGTGTTGTACTCGGTACTCGGCCAAGTGCCGCCCGGCAAGGTGGTGAGCTACGGCCAACTGGCCGAGCTGGCGGGGCTTGGCCGCGCGGCACGTTGGGTCGGGCGCACCCTTGGGCAGCTGCCGGCAGACACCCGGCTGCCCTGGCACCGGGTACTCGGCGCAGGTGGCCGGCTGAGCCTGGCATTGGGTACGCCATCAGGGGATGAACAGCGGGCGCGATTACGCGCAGAGGGTGTGAATGTAACCAACAATCGTGTGGATATGTCGCGCCATGGCTGGCGCCCAATGGAGCACAGCGGTTAGAGTGCGCGCTTTGTTTTCGTAAACTTGAGGCAGATGTTGGCCCATGCCCCGTAAAACCTGGCGCGCTGCGCTTGCTGCCTATGCTAGCCCGTCAACCTTGGTACTTTTGCTGCTCGGTTTCGCCGCTGGCCTGCCCTACATGCTGGTGTTCTCGACCCTGTCCGTGTGGTTGCGTGAAGCCGGCGTTGCCCGCGAAACCATTGGTTACGCCAGCCTGATCGGCTTGGCCTACGCCTTCAAATGGGTGTGGTCGCCGCTGCTGGACCAATGGCGCCTGCCGCTACTCGGCGGCCTGGGGCGCCGGCGCTCGTGGTTGCTGCTGTCGCAAGCGCTGGTGGTGGTCGGGCTGGTTGGCATGAGCCTGTGCGACCCGCAACAACACCTGTCGTGGTTGATTGCCATGGCGGTGCTGGTAGCGTTCGCCTCTGCCACACAAGATATCGCCGTCGACGCCTATCGCCTGGAAATCGCCGACGACCAACGCCAGGCCGCACTCGCCGCCAGCTACATGGCCGGTTACCGGGTGGCCGCTTTGCTCGCCACGGCAGGCGCACTGTTCTTCGCCGAATGGTTCGGCTCCACGGGTTTCAGCTATTTGCACAAGGCCTGGGCCGGCACGTATGTGATGTTCGGGGTGATGATGCTGCCCGCCCTGTTCACCACGCTGGTCATGCGCGAGCCGCCAGTGCCCATGCGTACCCAATTGTCGGCAGCGCGCTATGGGCTGATGCACCAGCTGGCGTCGGTGTTCGTACTGATCATCCTGCTGGTGTCGGTACCCGCCAGCTTTACCCAGATGTTCAATACCGGCTGGTCCAGCGTCATTTCCGGTGATGCCACGCCGCTCGACCTGTTGCTGGAAGACCGCGCTTTCCTGCGCCTGATCCTCTATGTGCTGCTGAGCTGGGCGTGCCTGTCCAGCCTGGGCCGCCGGGGCCTGGCGCCGGTGCTGACCCCGGTCAACGACTTCATCACCCGCTATCGCTGGCAGGCCCTGCTGCTGCTTGGTCTGATCGCCACGTATCGCATGTCGGATACCGTGATGGGCGTGATGGCCAACGTGTTCTACATCGACATGGGCTTCACCAAGGACCAGATCGCCAGTGTCAGCAAGATCTTCGGCCTGATCATGACCTTGGTCGGCGCCGGGGTTGGCGGCCTGCTGATCGTGCGCTTTGGCATCATGCCGATCCTGTTCATCGGCGGTATAGCCTCGGCCGGCACCAACATCCTGTTCCTGATGCTGGCCGACATGGGGCCGAACCTGGAAATGCTGGTGGTTACCATCTCGCTGGACAACTTCAGCTCCGGCATGGCCACCTCGGCCTTTGTTGCCTACCTGTCGAGCCTGACCAACCTGAAGTTCTCGGCGACCCAGTACGCGCTGCTCAGCTCGATCATGCTGCTGTTGCCGCGGCTGATCGGCGGGTATTCAGGGGTTATGGTGGAGAAGTTCGGCTACCACGACTTCTTCCTGATCACCGCATTGCTGGGTGTGCCTACGCTGATTCTGATCGCCCTGCAGTGGCGCCAGGAAGCCGGGCGAGGCAAGCCGGTGGCAGAGGAAGGTTCAGCCGCTGAGCGGCCCTGAAAGAACTCTATCCCTGTACCGGCCCTTTCGCGGGTAAACCCGCTCCCACAGGTACTGCACAGCGCTCAAAGACGGTGCCGTACCTGTGGGAGCGGGTTTACCCGCGAAAGGGCCGGTACAGCCAACTGAATTTACTGAGCAACAGCCCCTTCCCCAGGCCGCCCACCTACGACAAACCACAACGGCCACAACGCCAGAGCCCCCGCCACACCCGCCGCCATGGCAAAGTGCAACAAGCTGGCCCCGGCGCCGATCATCGCCAGCACCGCACCGCCCAACCCCAGCAGGGCAATGGTGATCATCCCCAGCATGGCCGAGACCAGGCCTTTGCTTTGTTCGCTGGAGAACAATGTCATGCGGTACAGCACAGCGTTGGCCACACCCAGCCCCAGCGCGTACAGCGACATGCCCGCCACCACACTGGTAACGCTCGGCCAGTACCAGGTCGCCAGCACCATCAGGCACAAGCCGGCCAGGTAAGGCCATAGCGCGCCACGCACCAGGGCCGGGAGTGGGTAGCAATCGGCGATGCGGTTGATGATCAGGTTACCGAGGATCAGCCCGCCAAACACCGGCAGCTGCCACAACGCATATTCCATCGTGCTCAGCCCCTCATCGTGGATGAGCAGCACCGGCGACAGGCCGATCCAGCCAATCAGCGGCAAACCGACCAGGCCCAACGCAGCGCTGCCAGCGACAAAGCGCCGGTTCGTCAGCAACTGACCGTAGCCCGCCAGCAGTGGCAGCAGGTGAATCGGCGTGAACGCCAGGCGCGAGCCGTCGCGGCGTTCCACACCGAGAGTCTCCGGCATCAGGCGGTACAACAGCCCCCACACCAGCACCGCGCCAATGGCAAAGGCCACGAACAGCCAGCGCCAGTCCAGCCACTGCAGCAGCAGGGTTCCCACCAATGGCCCAAGCAGGGGTGACAGCAAGGCGATGTTGGCCAGCAAGGCCATCATGCGCACAGCGTCAGCCTCGCTGAAGGCTTCGTTCAGGGCCGGGTAGCTGACTGTGACGACAAAGCCGAGGCCGATGCCCTGCAACAGGCGCAGCAGGTTGAACAGGCCAATGTCGTGAACCCAGAAGGTGACCAGACAGGCCAGGCCGAAAAACGCGCAGCCAACCAGAAGCAGCGGACGCCGGCCATAACGGTCGGCCAGTGGACCGATCAGCCATTGCAGCACCACGCCCCCCAACAGATAGAGGTTCAGGGCATGGGGGATGTAGTCGGGGCTGGCGTTCAGGTCGCCCACCACCACCGGCATGGCCGGCATGACGGCGTCGCTGGCCAAATAAGTCAGCAGCTCGAACAAGGCCAGGGTCAGGCCGAACAACAAGGCGCGCAGCGGGGTGATGTACAGCAGTGGTTTCATGATGGCATATCGGGTGTGGCAGGTGGGGCCAGGGTATATGCCAGAAAAGTCGAGCAATTGCTGTGAACAAGTGTAAAACCGGGGCCGCTTCGGGGCTTGCCCGCTTCCACAGAGGTCAAGCAATCCCTGTGAGAGCGGGCAAGCCCGCGAAAGGGGCACGCAGCGGCCCCTTTGATGACAACGCGGTACTACTGCGTGGCCGTTTCCTGCACCACACGAATCACCCGCTGCGGAAACGGAATGTCGATCCCCTCGGCTTTCAGGCGGTCACGCGCCTGCTCGTTGAGCATGAACATCACGTCCCAGTAATCGGACGTCTTGGTCCACAAGCGCAGCGAGACGGTAATCGAGCTGTCGCCCAGCGTCGCCACTACTGCCTGCGGTGCCGGGTCGGGCAGAACACGCGGGTCCTTTGCCAGCTCCAGCAGCACGTTGCGGGCCTTCTGCAGGTCGGCCTCGTAGTCCACACCCACATCGAATACCACCTTGCGGGTAGGCTGGCGGTTGGTGTTGGTAATGATGCCGTTGGACAGGCTGCCGTTAGGCATGATCACAGTCTTGTTGTCACCGGTACGCAACACGGTGTGGAAGATCTGGATGCTGTCGACTGTCCCGGCAACGCCCTGCGCCTCGATCCAGTCACCGATGCGGAAGGGGCGGAACATCAGGATCAGCACACCACCGGCAAAGTTCGCCAGGCTGCCCTGCAAGGCCAGGCCGATAGCCAGGCCCGCAGCACCGATAGCGGCCACGAACGAGGTGGTCTCGATGCCAATCATCGAGGCCACGCTGACCAACAGCAGCACCTTCAGCACGATGTTCGCCAGGGTGCTGATGAAACCCTGCAGCGCCAGGTCGGCGTTGCGCAAGCCCACCAGCTTGCCGAGGCGTGCGCTGACTTTGTTGATGATCCACCAGCCCACCGCCAGGGTCAGCAGTGCCAGCAGCACACGGCTGCCGTACTCCATGATCAAGGGGATCCAGGTCTGGGATTGGCGGACGAGCTGATCGACTTCAGCGTTCAAATCCATATTCATCTCCTGATGCCGAGCGGCAAGTACACGGTAGAACAGGCTGCGCGCATTCACACAGCCCCGGCCCCCATGGACATCATTGCGCCATCGGGGTTCCGGCCCGCAACCGCATCAATCGCGGAAGTTGTTGAACTGCAGCGGCATGTCGAATTCCTTGGTGCGCAGCAGCGCAATGGCTTCCTGCAGGTCGTCACGCTTCTTGCCGGTGACCCGCACCTGCTCACCCTGGATGGCGGCTTGCACTTTCAGCTTGCCATCCTTGATGGTGGCAACGATCTTCTTCGCCAGGTCTTTGTCGATGCCTTCGCGGAATTTGGCTTCCTGCTTCTTTTCCTTGCCGGAAGGGTACGGGTCCTTGGTTTCCAGGCACTTCACGTCGATCTTGCGCTTGACCAATGCAAGGCGCAGGATTTCCAGCATCGCTTCGAGCTGGAATTCTTCCTCGGCGGTGAGCATCACGGTCTGATCTTTGTCCTTGAACTCAAAGGTGCCCTTGCCTTTCAGGTCGTAACGGCGATCAAGTTCCTTGATGGCGTTATCAACGGCGTTCTGCACTTCGTGCTTGTCCAGTTCCGATACCACGTCGAACGAAGGCATGGTTGTTCTCCCAAAATAAAAGCGCGCTCAGGCTGAAGATGGAGCGCGCTGGGTTTGACGGTTAAAATGCGGACTCATTATAACGGGTTGCGAAACGCATATGAGCAGCACCTGGCATATTCTCGGCGCCGGTAGCCTGGGCAGCCTATGGGCCTGCCGCCTGGCGCGCACAGGCAAGGCAGTGCGCCTGATCCTGCGTGACGGGCAACGGCTGCAGGCTTATCAGCAGGCTGGCGGCCTGACACTGGTCGAACAGGACCACTCCCAGCACTACGCCATCCCTGCCGAAACCGCGCAGGCACAGGGCCCCATCCACCGCCTGCTGGTGGCCTGCAAGGCCTACGACGCAGCCCCGGCGATCGCCAGTGTGGCAGCGCGTCTGGCCGAGGGGGCCGAAGTACTGTTGCTGCAAAACGGCCTGGGCAGCCAGGACGAAGTGGCCGACCTGGTGCCCCACGCACGCTGCATCTTCGCCTCCAGCACTGAAGGGGCCTTTCGCGAGGGGGACTGGCAGGTGCGCTTTGCCGGCCACGGTTTCAACTGGCTGGGCGACCCACGCAACCCGACAACACCCGCCTGGTTCGATGACCTGCACCAAGCCGGCATACCTGCCGAGTGGACGGTCGATATCCTCACCCGCCTGTGGCGCAAGCTGGCGCTCAACTGCGCCATCAACCCGCTGACCGTGCTACACGAATGCCAGAACGGCGGGTTGCTTGGGCACCTGGCTGAAGTCGATGCACTGTGCGCCGAACTGGTCCAGTTGCTGCGGCGCTGCGGCCAGCCGCAAGCGGCAGATGAGCTCAGCGAAGAAGTGCAGCGGGTGATCCTTGCCACCGCAGCCAACTACTCTTCCATGTATCAGGATGTGCGCGCGGGCCGACGCACCGAGGTGCACTACCTGCTCGGCCATGCCTGTCGGGCGGCCGGGCGCCACGGCCTGCAACTGCCACAGCTTGAACACTTGCTGCAGCGCCTGGTCGATAACTTGCGCATGCGTGGCTTGCCCTGCGACTAACGCGCCCCTTTCAACCGGATACGGACATTGCCTAGCCCATGACCTTGCGCCAACGCCTGGAAAACCTCCCGGTCGGGCAGAAGCTGCTGGCGGCCCTGCTGGTATTGCTGGTGACCATCCTGCTGGTGGCCAACCTCACCTTCATTAGCGCCGCCTACTGGATCACCCAGGAAAGCATGGCGCCGCAGGCACTGCAGACCATCGGCCGGCTGGTGGCCAACCCGCAGCTGGCGGCCCGCGCTGGCGACACCCCGGAAACCGCCGGTGCCCTGCTCAAGGAACTGGACAGCTACACGCCGCTACGCGCCGCCGCTGTCTACGGCGGCGACGGGCGTATGCTGGCACAGCTGCAGCATGGCGAGCCGCTGGCCCTGCCCAAGCGTTTTCGCAACATAGACGGCTGGCGCCTGATGGAGTTTCGCAGCACCCAGCTGATCCGCATACCGCGCGACGCCAACCCGCCTGCACACCTGCTGCTGGTGGCCAGCAGCGAGCTGCCCATGGCGTTCTACACCGGCACATTGAGCGCCAGCCTGGGCATACTGGTGTTCAGCATCCTGCTGTGGATTGTGGTCGCCCGGCAGATAAAACGCCTGATCACCCAGCCGATCAACCAGCTCGAAGAGCTCAGCCGCCAGGTCACCCGTGAAGAGAGCTACGCCTTGCGGGCCAAGCGCGGCAACGACGACGAAATCGGCAGCCTGGCCGAAGCCTTCAACACCATGCTCTCGCGCATCGAAGGCCGCGAGCAGCAGCTAAAACGCGCACGAGACGAATTCCAGAGCGCCTACGACCAAGCCCAGGGCCTGGCCGAGGAAACCCGCCATACCAACCGCAAACTTGAGTTGGAAGTGCAGGTGCGCAGCAAGATCGAGAAAAAACTCACAGGCTTCCAGAACTACCTCAACAGCATCATCGACTCGATGCCCTCGGCGCTGATCGCCCTCGACGAACAGCTCTACGTGACCCAGTGGAACCACGAAGCCACGGTGCTTTCCGGTACGCCACTGGACGAAGCGCTGAACCAGCCAGTATTCATTGCCTTCGAGCCGCTCAAGCCGTTCTTGCCACAGTTGAAGGAAACCGTGGAAAAGCACCGCGTCGCGAAAATCGAGCGGGTCACCTGGCCCAAAGGCGATGACCTGCGCCACTACGCTTTGACCTTCTACCCCCTGACCGGCGGCGGTGGGCGCGGCGTGGTGATCCGTATCGATGACATTACCCAGCGCCTGTCGCTGGAAGAGATGATGGTGCAATCCGAAAAGATGCTCTCGGTCGGTGGACTGGCGGCGGGCATGGCCCACGAGATCAACAACCCGCTGGGCGCCATCCTGCACAACGTGCAAAACATTCGCCGGCGCCTGTCGTCCGAGCTGCCGCGCAACCAGGAGCAGGCCGAAGAGCTGGGCATCGACCTGGCCACGGTCAACCGCTACCTGGACAGCCGTGAGGTGCCACAGTTGCTCGATGGCATTCAGCAGGCCGGTGCCAGGGCAGCGAAGATCGTTACCCACATGCTCAGCTTCAGCCGCCGCAGCAACCGCCAGTTGGCGCCGTGCGACCTGCCGGCACTGATCGACCAGGCGGTGGAAATTGCTGGCAATGACTTTGACCTGGCCATCGGCTTCGACTTCAAGGGCCAGGCCATCGTGCGCCAATTCGACCCGGAGTTGGGCCCTGTGCCATGCACCGCCAACGAACTGGAACAGGTACTGCTCAACCTGCTGAAAAATGCGGCTCAGGCCATCCACGTGCGGCCACAGCCCAGCGAGCCCGGGCGCATCACCCTGCGCACCCGGCTGAACCCGCCATGGGCGGAAATCCAGGTCGAGGACAATGGCGTCGGCATGCCCGAGGCGGTGCGCAAACGCACCTTCGAGCCGTTCTTCACCACCAAGGAAATCGGCCAAGGCACCGGCCTGGGCCTGTCGGTTTCGTATTTCATCATCACCAACAACCACAAGGGGCAGATGGAAGTGCAGTCCACGCCCGGCCAGGGCACCTGCTTTACCCTGCGCCTGCCCCTTGGCCAGCCGGCGACACCGGCCAACACGGAGAAGTGACATGGGCTACCGCCTGTCGAAGATCTACACACGCACCGGCGACACGGGCGAAACCGGCCTGGGCGACGGACGCCGGGTGCCCAAAGACCACCCGCGGATCGAGGCAATTGGCGAGGTGGACAGCCTGAACAGCCAGTTGGGCTTGCTGCTTGCGGGGCTGGACGAGCAAGGCCTGGACGAGGTGAGCGCCGTGCTGATGCCGTGTCAGCACCGCTTGTTCGACCTGGGCGGTGAGCTGGCGATGCCGAGCTACCAGGCATTGACCCTGGCGGAGGTGGAACGCCTGGAAGCAGCCATCGATGTGTGGAACGAAGAGCTGGGGCCGTTGAAGAACTTCATTTTACCCAGTGGTTCGGCGCTGGTGGCGCAAGCGCATGTGTGCCGCAGCCTGGCGCGCAGTGCAGAGCGACGCTGTCAGCAGTTGAATGCCGTGGAGCCACTGGAAGGCGTTGGGTTGGCGTACATCAACCGGCTTTCCGATCTGTTGTTCGTGGCGGCGCGGATCATCGGGCGGCGGCAGGGGGTGGATGAGGTTTTGTGGCAGCCTGCCGAGAAACCCAAAGGCTGATATTTCTGGGGCTGCTTTCAGCCCATTCGCGGGACAAGCCCGCTCCCACAGGTACCTCACTGCCCTGACGTTCGGCGCATTACCTGTGGGAGCGGGCTTGCCCCGCGAATGGGCCGCGCAGCGGCCCCTGTTACAGGCAACTCACCTCTCGGGCCAGAACGCCCGGATCCCGGCAACACCCTGTGCCCCGGCTTCCCAGGCTTGCTCGCGCTGATCAGGCCCTACCCCACCCAGCAGGTAGACCGGTTTGTTGAACCCGGCTATCAACCGCTGCGCCTCATCCCACCCTAGCGGCACTGCCTCAGGGTGGGTCTGGGTCGCCTGCACCGGCGACAAGGTGACAAAGTCCACGCCCATCTGCTCCGCCAGCGCCAGCTCCTCGGCGCTGTGGCAGGACGCTGCCAGCCAGCGCTCATTGGGAAATGGCCGGCCCTTGGCCGCGTACTTGCGCAGTTGCTCGGCCGTCAGGTGCCAGCCGGCCGCAGGGAAGTCACCCAGCCACTCCAGCGGCCCCTTGAGCATCAGCTGTGCCTTGCCTGCACACAGCCCGACTGCATCCACCGCGACATCGCGATACTTGGGGTCGTACATGTCCGGCGCCCGCAGCTGGATCAGGCGAGTACCGTTGGCCACCGCCTTCTGGATGCCCTTGAGCATCTGTGGCACTTCCAGGCCATCCGGGGTAATCAGGTATTGATCCGGCAGCCGCGCCGCAGCAACGATGGGCTTGTTGGCTTCAGGAAATTCATAGTGCGACAGATCCCGCGGGGCCACCCACTCCAGCGGCTGCCCTTCTGCGCCATGAGGTGCGCCCGTGAACGCTTCGACCTCGCGCACGTCCAGCAGCACCTGTTTGTCCGGGTAGTCATGGCTGACCTTGATCAGTGCACGCGAACGGGTCACCTCGATGCCCAACTCTTCGCGCAGCTCACGGGCCAGGGCCGCTTCAACGCCTTCGCCCTCTTCCACCTTGCCGCCGGGAAACTCCCACAGGCCGCCCTGGTGCTGGGTATCGGCCCTGCGTGCAATCAGAATGCGGCCGTCAGTACCTCGAATGACCGCCGCTACAACATGTATCCGTTTCAACCTTCACGCTCCGCCAGGCCGGCCTGCTGCCACGCCTGGAAGGCTGGCCACTGATAAATGGTTTCGATATAGGCTGCCGCCTCTGCCGGCACCTCCACGCGGTAGCTGCGCAGGCGCACGGCCACCGGGGCGAAGAAGGCGTCGGCCAGGGTCGGCTTGCCGAACAGGAACGGGCCGCTGTCCTTGGCCACCACGCGGCATTCGGACCACAGCGCGACGATACGGTCGATGTCGACCTGCACGTCCAGCGGCACAGTGTCGAGGGCCTGGTCACGCGACAGGTCGAACGGCATGGCCCCGCGCAGGGCAAAGAAACCGCTGTGCATCTGCGCGCAAGCCGAACGGGCCTGGGCGCGGGCGGCTGCGTCAGCAGGCCACAGTTGAGCGTCGGGGTGCTGTTCGTTGAGGTATTCGGCAATGGCCAGAGAATCGGCGATCACACCGTGCTCGCTCTTGAGCAACGGCACCTTGCCAGTGGAGGAAAATGCAAGGATACGCTGACGAGTATCAGGCTGGTTCAGCTTGATCACGGTTTCTTCGTAGGGCACGCCGGCCAGCTCGAGGGCCAGGGCGCCACGCAGCGACCAGGAGGAATACAGCTTGTCGCCGATGATCAGGTGATAGCTCATGGTTCGGCTCCATCAGGTTTGTATTGCAAAACCCGCAGGCTGCTGCGCAGCCTTTCGCGGGCAAGCCCGCTCCTACAAGGACCGCACCGCTCCTACAGGCCTTGCAAAACCTGTGAGAGCGGGCTTGCCCGCGAAGAGGCCTTCGGATCAGTAGATCAAGTACGGTATTCAGCGTTGATCTTCACGTACTCGTGGGACAGGTCGGTGGTCCAGATGGTTTCGCTGCACTGGCCACGGCCCAGTTCGATACGGATGGTGATCTCTTCCTGGGCCATCACTGCCGAACCCTGTGCTTCGGTGTAGCTCGGGTCGCGGCCACCTTTGCTGGCGATGCACACGCTGTCCAGGTACACGTCGATCAGGCTTACATCCAGCTCCGGCACGCCAGCACGGCCAACGGCGGCCAGGATGCGGCCCCAGTTCGGGTCGGAGGCGAACAGGGCGGTCTTGATCAATGGCGAGTGGGCCACGGCATAGCCGACATCCAGGCATTCCTGGTGGTTGCCACCACCGTTGACCTGCACGGTCACGAACTTGGTGGCGCCTTCGCCGTCACGGACGATGGCCTGGGCCACTTCCATGCACACTTCGAACACCGCCTTTTTCAGGGCTTCGAACAGCGCGCCGCTGGCTTCGGTGACCTCTGGCAGGTTGGCCTTGCCGGTGGCAATCAACATGCAGCAATCGTTGGTCGAGGTGTCGCCATCGATGGTAATGCGGTTGAACGACTTGTTGGCGCCGTCCAGCATCAGGTCCTTGAGTACCGCCGGGGCAACCTTGGCGTCGGTAGCGATGTAGCCGAGCATGGTGGCCATGTTCGGGCGGATCATGCCTGCACCCTTGCTGATGCCGGTGACGGTAACGGTCACGCCATCGTGCTGGAACTGGCGGCTGGCACCCTTGGGCAGGGTATCGGTGGTCATGATGCCGGTGGCAGCTTCCGCCCAGTGGTTTTCCGACAAGTTGTCGAGGGCAGCCTGCAATGCACCTTCGATCTTCTCGACCGGCAGTGGCTCGCCGATCACGCCGGTGGAAAACGGCAGTACAGACTCGGCCGGCACGCCAGCCAGCTCGGCCAGCTTGGCGCAGGTACGTTCGGCTGCAGCCAAGCCTGGCGCGCCCGTGCCTGCGTTGGCGTTACCGGTGTTGGTCAGCAGGTAGCGCACGGTGCCCTGTACACGCTGCTTGGCCAGGATCACCGGTGCTGCGCAGAAGGCGTTGAGGGTAAACACACCAGCCACGCTGGAGCCTTCGGCACAGCGCATGACCACCACATCCTTGCGCCCCGGGCGCTTGATGCCGGCAGAAGCGATGCCGAGTTCAAAACCCGGTACCGGGTGCAGGGTGGGCAAAGGACCAAGACCAACAGCCATTAGAGCGCTCCTAGAAAAACGGTGAAGTGATGATGGAAGAGCGGGGCCGCTTCGCGCCCCATTCGCGGCACAAGGCCGCTCCCACAAGGACATCGCAGCCTTCCGGTCGGGCGCGGTCCCTGCAGGAGCGGCCTTGTGCCGCGAATGGGCCGCAAAGCGGCCCCGGTTTGTCACGTTACAGCAATGAATCAGATCACTCGATCTGCCCGTGGCAATGCTTGAACTTCTTGCCCGAACCACACCAGCACGGCTCGTTGCGGCCCAGTTTCTGGTCGTTACGCACTGGCGCTGCGGCCACCGCCACTTCGGCGCCCTCCTCGCTCAGTTGCTCGCTTTCCAACCCTGGGGCAGGGGCATGCTGGAACTGCATGCGGCTGGCCAGTTCCTCGGCCTCGCGGCGAAGGCGTGCTTCCTCCTCGATCGGATCTTCGCGGCGAACCTGAACGTGCGACAGCACGCGGATGGTGTCGCGCTTGATCGACTCGAGCAGCTCCTGGAACAGGCTGAACGACTCGCGCTTGTACTCCTGCTTCGGGTTCTTCTGCGCATAGCCACGCAGGTGAATACCGTGGCGCAGGTGGTCCATGGTCGACAGGTGGTCTTTCCACAGGTCGTCCAGCACGCGCAGCAGGATCTGCTTCTCGAAGGTACGCAGGGCTTCGATACCGGCCTGGTCTTCCTTCTCGGTGTAGGCAGTGGTGATCTCGTTCAGCAGCTTCTCGCGCAGGGTTTCCTCGTAGAGGTGATCGTCCTCATCGAGCCACTGCTGGATCGGCAGTTTCATGGCGAAATCGCTGGCCAGCGAGGCTTCCAGACCGGCCACATCCCACTGCTCTGGCAGCGACTGCGGCGGGATGTGCTGGCTGATGGTAGCGTCCAGCACTTCCTTGCGGAATTCGACGATGGTGTCGCCGATGTTCTCGGCGGCCAGCAGGCTGTTGCGCATGTGGTAGATCACCTTGCGCTGTTCGTTGGCCACGTCGTCGTATTCGAGCAATTGCTTACGGATGTCGAAGTTGCGGCCTTCAACCTTGCGCTGGGCTTTCTCGATGGCGTTGGTGACCATGCGGTGTTCGATGGCCTCGCCCGACTGCATGCCCAGTGCCTTCATGAAGTTCTTCACCCGGTCAGAGGCGAAGATGCGCATCAGGCTGTCTTCCAGCGACAGGTAGAAGCGGCTGGAGCCCGGGTCACCCTGACGGCCCGAACGGCCACGCAGCTGGTTGTCGATACGGCGCGACTCATGGCGCTCGGAGGCGATCACGTGCAAGCCGCCCGACTCGATCACTTGCTGGTGACGCTTCTGCCAGTCGGACTTGATCTGGGCGATCTGTTCGGCGGTCGGGTTTTCCAGGGTGGCCACTTCGGCTTCCCAGTTACCACCCAACAGGATGTCGGTACCACGGCCGGCCATGTTGGTGGCGATGGTCAGTGCGCCTGGAGCACCAGCCTGCGCGATGATCTCGGCTTCCTTCTCGTGGTACTTGGCGTTCAGGACCTTGTGCTCGATACCTTCCTTGAGCAACAGGTTCGACATGTGCTCGGAGGTTTCGATGGTCGCAGTACCCACCAACACCGGGCGGCCCTGGGTCATGCTTTCCTTGATGTCGGCAATGATCGCGGCGTATTTCTCGTCGGCGGTCAGGTACACCAGGTCGTTGAAGTCCTTACGTGCCAGCGGCTTGTTCGGCGGGATCACCATCACGTTGAGGCCGTAGATGGACTGGAACTCGAACGCTTCGGTGTCGGCGGTACCGGTCATGCCGGACAGCTTGGTGTACAGGCGGAAGTAGTTCTGGAACGTGGTCGAAGCCAGGGTCTGGCTCTCGGCCTGGATATTCAGGTTTTCTTTTGCCTCAATGGCCTGGTGCAGGCCCTCGGACAGGCGACGGCCCGGCATGGTGCGGCCGGTGTGCTCGTCAATCAGCAGGACCTGGCCGTCCTGGACGATGTACTCGACGTTGCGGTGGAACAGCTTGTGCGCGCGCAGGCCAGCGTAAACGTGGGTCAGCAGGCCCAGGTTGTGCGCGGAGTACAGGCTCTCGCCCTCGGCCAGCAGGCCGGCCTGGGTGAGCATTTCTTCGATGAACTGGTGACCGGCTTCGTTGAGCTCGACCTGGCGGCTCTTCTCGTCGATGGTGAAGTGGCCTTCCTGGGTGACCTGGCCTTCCACTTCTTCGATATGCTGGGTCAGGCGCGGGATCAGGCGGTTGATCTCGATGTACAGCTTGGAGCTGTCCTCAGCCTGGCCGGAGATGATCAGCGGGGTGCGTGCTTCGTCGATGAGGATGGAGTCGACTTCGTCGATCACGGCGAAGTTCAGCTCACGCTGGAACTTCTCTTCCTGGCTGAACGCCATGTTGTCGCGCAGGTAGTCGAACCCGAATTCGTTGTTGGTGCCGTAGGTAATGTCGGACGCATAGGCGGCACGCTTTTCTTCTGGCGGCTGGAAGGCCGAGACGATACCGACCGACAGGCCGAGGAACTCGTACAGCGGACGCATCCAGTTGGCGTCACGGCGGGCCAGGTAGTCGTTGACGGTGACCACGTGCACGCCCTTGCCGGACAGTGCGTTCAGGTACACGGCCAGGGTACCGACCAAGGTCTTGCCTTCACCGGTGCGCATTTCTGCGATCATGCCCTCGTGCAGGGTCATGCCACCGATGAGCTGCACATCGAAGTGGCGCATGCCCATCACACGCTTGCCGGCCTCTCGGGCCACGGCGAAAGCTTCAGGCAGCAATTGGTCCAGTGTCTCGCCTTTGGCCAGGCGCTCCTTGAACTCTGCGGTCTTGCCCCGCAGTTGCTCGTCGGAGAGGGCCACCATCTTCTCTTCGAAGGCATTGACGATACTCACCGTCTTGAGCATGCGTTTCACTTCACGCTCGTTCTTGCTTCCAAAAAGTTTTTTTAACAAAGGCGCAAACATATCGGCAGGATCTTCCACACGTAGGGATGGAGGGCGGCCCCATGAGTCGCCCGTGCAGCCCTGAGGCCGCATGCGAACGAGCATTCTACCCGGAAACGATGGTGAGGAAAGTGGTGGATTTCCACGATGCTATTACAGCGTTTTGGCAGGGGCTTGTCTTAGATAGGGCCATTCTCCGTGAGTTCAAGGCTTGGCAACATGAAAGCTATCGAGAATTGGTCTTATCTGGCCTGCACTGGGGAATGCCTGTAATAGCGGGCAAGCCCGTGAAGAGGCCGGCACCGGCTACAGAGGTGTTAAACTGCTGACCTTGAACCTCATGCACAGTCCCATGGCCTACAAACCCTCCCCTGCCCAGCCGCCCTCCGCACTGCTGCGCCAGGTCCGCCCGCTGCGCCTGCTGCTGAACCAGGCCGAGCGCCTGGAGCACCTGCAACGCCTGCTGGAAAGCCAGCTGCAACCCGCTGCCCGCGAGCACTGCCATGTCGCGTCATGGCGCGATGGCACCTTGCTGCTGGTTGTGACTGACGGCCATTGGGCAACCCGCCTGCGCTACCAGCAGAAGCGCCTGCTGGCGGCATTGCAGGCCATGGAGGCGTTCGGCAACCTCAGGCGCATCCTGTTCAAGGTGCAGCCACCGCTGGTGCCGGCCAAGCGTGGCCTAAACACCACCGAGCTGTCGGCCAATGCCGCGCAGAGTATTCGCGGTTCCGCTGAAGGCATTACCGACGAGAAGCTGCGCGCCGCATTGGAGCGTTTGGCTAACAATGCTTCGCGCAAAAAAAAGCCTTCAGAATAAAACAAGCTAAAAAACCTGCACTTTAAGACTGACAATTTTACCAGTAGCCGGTAGGTTTTGGAGATGGTTTATTGAGCGTTCTTAACCCAGGAACTGCATCATGACCCTGCCCACGACTGACTATAGCGAACATACAACTTTCACTGATAAGGCATACAACGGCTGGAACGCAATACGCAGCGGACACTCATTAACATTCAACACCGCAAATCAAAGCAACATTTATGTTGAATATGACTCGCCGCCAAACCTCCCACCGCTTCCCCGACACGATGGCGTGCTGCTGATCCAGAAGACGATAAGCGGTCTGGTCCAGGGACACCTCTACTCTATCAGCTTGCGTGTCAAGCGATTCCCCAAGGACCCCGTCCCACACCTCACCTGGTACATAGACGATACTGTCCAGCATCGCTCAAAGCTTGAAAACCACCAGGACTGGCAACGTTTCGTTGTCGACTTCCGCGCGACATCCCCGACTCATACCCTGACACTTGGCAGTTTCGAGCCTGACAATACGCATGTGCATTTCGCTTTCGACGATATCCGCATTTACCCGCACGTACTGCATATCAATTTCGAGGAGCAACCTGGCGAGCAGCTCATCCTACCTGGGCAATCACTTGTACTTCCGCATTTTACGCTGCACCATCTCAGTAGCAATTATGGCTCTAAAACAGGCATTGAGACAGTCAATGAAACCGTCGAAAATATGGCTGAGGGAAAGGCAATTGTACTTTCCAAAGGCCAAAGTTCCGACAGCAATAAAATCGCACTGGATCTGAACGGTGAGTACGGGTACATGCAGTTCGCCTGGAGCCTGATTCATTACGAGGGGTCCGTGAGTTTCTTCACCTCGACTGAGCCAGACCCGCTGAAAACGATCAACTTGGCGAGCGACGGCACACCCAAGCACTTTCTGGTGAGTTTCCGGTCGCCGTACGGCAAGCCAATCACACGCGTGGAGTGCACCTCGACAGACCACAGTTACATCGATTTCATCCTGCTGAAAACCCATGCTGTCCTGAGTGCCTACGACAGAGATAGCCACGACGCATAACCCCCAAGCACGCTTGGGGAACTCAGCGAATAAAAAAGGCCACCCGAGGGTGGCCTTAATCACTAGAGAGAGTGCTCGAACTTACACGGCCGCAACAGGGCGCATATAAGAGATCGGTGCCGTGCTGGCATCTTCGAACGTGACCACTTCCCAGGCATCGGTTTCAGCAATCAGCTTGCGCAACAGCTGGTTGTTCAGCGCGTGGCCGGACTTGAAGCCCTTGAACTCGCCAATCAGGCTGTTGCCCAGCAGGTAAAGGTCGCCAATGGCGTCGAGGATCTTGTGCTTTACGAATTCGTCTTCGTAACGAAGGCCGTCCTCGTTGAGCACGCCGTCCTCATCGACCACGATGGCGTTCTCGACACTGCCACCCAATGCAAGGTTGTGCTTGCGCAGGTACTCGATGTCACGCATGAAGCCGAAAGTACGCGCGCGGCTGACTTCCTTCACAAACGAGGTGCTGGAGAAGTCGACGCTGGCGCTCTGGGTCCGGTTGCGAAGCACCGGGTGATCGAAGTCGATCTCGAAGCTCACCTTGAACCCTTCGAAAGGCAGGAACGTGGCGCGCTTGTCGCCCTCTTCCACGGTTACCTCACGCAGGATGCGGATGAACTTCTTGGCTGCGTCCTGCTCTTCCAGGCCGGCAGACTGAATCAGGAATACAAAGGGTCCGGCGCTGCCATCCATGATCGGCACTTCCGAGGCGGAGAGCTCGACGTAGGCGTTATCGATGCCCAGGCCCGCCATGGCGGAGAGCAGGTGCTCGACCGTATCGACCTTGACGTCACCGTTGACCAGCGTCGTCGACATGGTTGTCTCGCCGACGTTGGCCGCACGCGCAGGGATCTCGACCACAGGGTCAAGGTCGGCGCGGCGGAAGACGATGCCGGTGTCAACAGGTGCGGGCTTGAGGGTCAGGTAAACCTTCTCCCCAGAGTGCAGACCGATACCTGTGGCACGGATGGTATTCTTCAGGGTGCGTTGTTTAATCATGGCATTGGCCGCTTCAGCGCAAATTGCGAACAGGTATCAACAAAGGCTGGGGATGATAACAGACCCAACCTTTGATGAATACCAATCACCTTTATACCCCTGATAAATTCCATTAATCAGCCTGACGACGCAGGAAAGCCGGGATATCAAGGTAGTCCAGGTCATCCTGAGGGTTCAGTTTAGCGGCTGCAGCAGCACCTGCATGGGCCTGATTGCGCATCACGGTCGGGCGCTCCAGGTCACGGTAGTTGACCGCTGGCTGCTCCTGGCGTACCGGCGCAGGATTGGACGCCTCGTATGCCTGCTGGGCGGTCTGCAGGGTGTTGTCGACCACTTTGACCGGCTTCTCGATGCGCGCGCCCAGGCCAGTGGCCACAACGGTAACGTGCAGCTCGTCGCGCATGTCCGGGTCGATCACGGTGCCGACCTTGACCATGGCGTGGTCAGAGGCGAAGGCTTCGATGATGCTACCCACATCGGAGTACTCACCCAGCGACAGGTCCGGACCTGCGGTGATGTTCACCAGGATGCCACGGGCGCCCTGCAGGTTGACGTCTTCCAGCAATGGGTTGCGGATCGCCGCTTCGGTGGCTTCACGGGCGCGGTTCGGGCCGCTGGCACAGCCAGTACCCATCATTGCCATGCCCATTTCGCCCATCACCGTACGCACGTCGGCGAAGTCGACGTTGATCATGCCTGGGCGTTTGATGATGTCGGAGATGCCGCGAACGGCACCGGCCAGCACATCGTCGGCCTTGGCAAAGGCGGACAGCAGGCTGGCATCCTTGCCCAGGATGGTCAGCAGTTTCTCGTTGGGAATGGTGATCAACGAGTCGACGCTTTCAGCCAGCATGCGGATGCCTTCATCGGCGATCTGCATACGTTTGCGGCCTTCGAACGGGAACGGACGGGTCACCACGGCTACGGTGAGAATGCCCATTTCCTTGGCCACTTCGGCAATGATCGGCGCTGCACCGGTACCGGTACCGCCACCCATGCCAGTGGTGATGAACACCATGTTGGTGCCCTGCAGTACCTCAGCGATGCGCTCACGGTCTTCCAGCGCAGCCTGACGGCCCACTTCCGGATTGGCACCGGCACCCAGGCCCTTGGTCACGCCAGTGCCCAATTGCAGGATGGTGCGCGCGCCAATGCTTTTCAGCGCCTGGGCATCGGTGTTGGCGCATATGAATTCCACGCCCTCGATGCTGCTCTTGACCATGTGGTTGACGGCGTTGCCGCCACCACCACCAACGCCGATCACCTTGATGACCGGGCTTTGCGGGACGTTGTCTACGAGCTCGAACATTTTCCCTCTCCTTACAGTTCTCTAGTTGTTGCGCCTACCACTACTGCTTTGAAACTTAGAAGTTGCCCTGGACCCACTTCTTGAAGCGCTCAAGCACTGGGGCCTTCGGTTCATCGCCATAGCTGTTGTTGCTGCTGTTTGTGTTACCGGTCAGGATCAGGTCCTCGGACTGCTTCAGCAGACCGTAAGTGAGCAAGCCCACGCCGGTGGAATAGATCGGGTTGCGAACCACGTCGCTCAGCCCCCGAACGCTGTGCGGTACGCCCAGGCGTACCGGCATGTGGAAGATTTCCTCGGCCAGTTCCACGGCACCTTCCATCTTCGCGGTGCCACCGGTGAGTACGATGCCGGCGGGCACCAGGTCTTCGTAGCCGCTGCGGCGCAGTTCGGCCTGAATCAGGGTGAAGAGCTCGTCGTAACGTGGCTCTACCACTTCAGCCAACGCCTGACGCGACAGCTCGCGCGGTGGGCGGTCGCCCACGCTCGGCACCTTGATGGTTTCGCCGGCGCCAGCCAGTTTGGCCAGGGCACAGGCGTAGCGGATCTTGATTTCTTCGGCGTACTGGGTAGGGGTACGCAGGGCCATGGCGATGTCGTTGGTCACCTGGTCGCCGGCAATCGGGATGACCGCGGTGTGACGGATGGCGCCTTCGGTGAAGATGGCGATGTCGGTGGTACCGCCACCGATGTCCACCAGGCAAACACCCAGCTCTTTTTCATCGTCGGTCAGCACCGAGTAGGCCGAGGCCAGCTGCTCAAGGATGATGTCGTCAATTTCCAGGCCGCAGCGGCGTACGCACTTCTCGATGTTCTGCGCCGCGTTGACTGCGCAAGTGACCACGTGGACCTTGGCTTCCAGACGCACGCCAGACATGCCCAGCGGTTCGCGCACGCCTTCCTGGTTGTCGATCACGTAGTCCTGCGGCAGGGTGTGCAACACGCGCTGGTCGGCCGGAATCGCCACAGCCTGGGCAGCGTCGAGTACACGCTCCAGGTCGGCCAGGCTGACCTCGCGGTCGCGGATGGCGACGATGCCGTGGGAGTTCAGGCTGCGGATGTGGTTGCCGGCCACCCCGACGAAAGCCGAGTGGATGCGGCAGCCGGCCATCAGCTGCGCTTCTTCGACGGCGCGCTGGATCGACTGCACGGTGGACTCGATGTTCACCACCACGCCTTTCTTCAGGCCGCGGGACGGATGGGTGCCGATCCCGACGATTTCCAGGGTGCCGTCTTCGCCCACTTCGCCCACCAGCGCCACCACCTTGGAGGTGCCAATGTCCAGCCCGACGATCATTTTGCCGCTATGCGCGTTTGCCATGGTCCTGCCTCTCTCTAATTCTTCGCAACGGCGGGTTGGGCCGTCGTCGGTGCAATCGGTTCCCGCCAACCAACGGCAAGTCCGTTGGAATAACGCAGATCAATGCGGGCGATAGTGGTGATCTGGTCTTTGAGTGTCTTGTCGTAAATGGCAATGAAACGGCGCATCTTCTCCACCAGATGGTCGCGCCCCAACAGCAGCTCGATACCGGGCCCGGCGCTGCTCGCACCGGTAGTCAGGAACCAGCTGCCCCGCTCGCGCAGCTCCAGGCGAGCGATGGAAAAGCCCAGGGGGCGCAGCATCTGGCTCAATACCTGATACTGCTGCATGACTTGTTGCTGAGCACGCTGCGGCCCAGCCAGCTGCGGCAGGTGCTCGTAGTTGGCCAGTTCGCGCGGGGTGAAGGCCTGGCCCTGGTTGTTGAGCAAGGCTTCGTCGCCCCAGCGCGCCACCGGCAGCTGTTCTTCCAGGCGGATCACCACCTCGTCAGGCCACACCCGGCGCACTTCGGCGTGAGCGATCCATGGCATCTGTTCGAGCTCCGCACGCATCGCCGGCAGGTCGACGCTGAAGAAGCTCGCCGCCACGTACGGTGCGATGCGCTGCTGCACCGACTGCTGGCTGATGTAGCTGAGGTCGCCCTGCACGTCGATCTTGGTGATCGGCCGGTCGGCATACGGCATCAGGCGAATGGCGCCCTCATAGGCACCAAAGCCGGCCGCCACCAGCAGCACCGGCCACAGCAGGCGCTTGAGGCCTCCCAGGCTTGGCCGCGGCAGGCGCGCCGATACGGGCTCGTCGGCCACCAGCCGGCTGGCACCACGCGGCACCGGCTTGCTACGGCCGGTAACGGGTTGCTGCTGACGTATCATCGCGCCTTGCATGGTTGTTAACCTCGCGTCGTCACGCTTTCAGCCAGGATTGCCAGCACCAGTTGCTGGAAGTCCAGGCCGGCCGCGCGGGCCGCCATTGGCACCAGGCTATGATCAGTCATGCCCGGTGCGGTGTTGACTTCGAGCAGCCAGAACCGGCCCTGCTCGTCCTGCATCACGTCCAGCCGCCCCCAGCCTTCGATGCCGATGGCATCACAGGCACGTGCAGTCAGGTCGATCAGTTCCTGTTCCTTGACGCTATCCAGGCCGCACGGGATGCGGTACTGGGTATCGTTGGCGATGTACTTGGCGTCGTAGTCGTAGAACACGTGCGGCGTACCCAGGGCGATCGGCGGCAGCACCTGGCCGCGCAAGACCGCGATGGTGAACTCCGGGCCGTGGATCCACTGCTCCACCAGTACCTGGGAATCGTATTTGGCGGCGTCCTGCCAGGCGGCGACCAGTTCCTGGGCGCTGTTCACCTTGGCCATGCCGATACTAGAGCCTTCATGGGCGGGTTTGACGATAAGCGGGAAGCCCAGTTCCGTACTGGCCAACAAACAATCGCTTTCGCTCGCCAACACCGCGTGACGCGGGGTCGGAATGCCCAGGCTCTGCCACACCTGCTTGGTGCGCAGCTTGTCCATGGCCAGCGCCGAGGCAAGGATGCCGCTGCCGGTGTAGGGGATGCCCAGGCACTCCAGCAGGCCTTGCATGCTGCCGTCTTCACCGCCACGGCCGTGCAGGATGATGAACGCACGGTCGATCTTCTCGCGTTGCAGGCGCTCGAGCAGGTCATCTCCCACGTCGATGGCAACGACGTCGACACCGGCCGTGGTCAGCGCGTGGATCACCGCTGCGCCGGACTTCAGCGACACTTCACGCTCGGCGCTCTTGCCACCATACAGCACGGCAACACGGCCGAAAGCCTTGACGTCCAGGGTCGAGTGCAGCTTTTCGTAGGCGCTGGTCATTTCGACTTCTCCTGCTTGGCGCCTGCGAACAGCGGGCTTTTCATCAACTGTGGGGCCAGGCCTCCGACATCACCGGCACCCTGGCAGATGAGGATGTCGCCAGCGCGCAGCAGTGGTTTGACCAGCGGCGCGAGTTCTGCGCCACGCTCGATGTAGATCGGGTCCAGTTTGCCGCGCTGACGGATGCTGTGGCACAGCTGACGGCTGTCGGCTCCAGGGATTGGCTCTTCGCCGGCCGGGTAGACTTCCATCAGCAGCAGCACGTTGGCATCGCCCAGCACCTGCACGAAATCGTCGTACAGGTCGCGGGTGCGGCTGTAGCGGTGCGGCTGGTAAACGATCACCAGGCGGCGGCTAGGCCAGCCACCACGCACGGCTTTGATCACTGCAGCTACTTCGGTCGGGTGATGGCCGTAGTCGTCCACCAGCATCACGCTACCGCCTTCGACCGGCAGTTCGCCGTATACCTGGAAGCGTCGGCCGACCCCCTGGAAGCCTGACAGGCCCTGGATGATGGCCTCGTCAGTGATGCCTTCGTCAGTGGCAATGGCAATGGTGGCCAGGGCGTTGAGCACGTTGTGGTTGCCAGGCATGTTCACTGACACGTCCAACGGCTCGCAGTCACGGCGCAGCACGGTGAAGTGGGTCTGCATGCCCTGCTGGCGCACGTTGATGGCGCGGATGTCTGCCTCTTCGCTGAAGCCATAAGTCACGGTCGGGCGCTTCACCTGCGGCAGGATTTCGCGCACCACCGGGTCGTCCAGGCACATCACCGCCAGGCCGTAGAACGGCAGGTTGTGCAGGAACTCGACGAAGGTTTTCTTCAGTTTGTTGAAGTCACCTTCGTAGGTCGCCATGTGATCGGCGTCGATGTTGGTGACCACGGCCACCATCGGCTGCAGGTGCAGGAAGCTGGCATCGCTTTCGTCTGCTTCGGCGATCAGGTAGCGGCTGGTGCCCAGCTGGGCATTGGTACCGGCAGCGGTCAGGCGGCCACCGATGACAAAGGTCGGGTCCAGGCCACCGGCAGCGAACACCGAGGCCAGCAGGCTGGTGGTAGTGGTCTTGCCGTGGGTACCGGCAACCGCCACGCCGTGACGGTAGCGCATCAGCTCGGCGAGCATCTCGGCACGCGGCACCACCGGAATGCGTCGCTCAAGGGCGGTAGCCACTTCCGGGTTGGCCGGGTTGATGGCACTGGACACGACCAGCACATCAGCGGTGGCGGCGTTCTCGGCGCGGTGGCCGACGAAGATCTCGGCACCGAACGATTCCAGGCGCTCGGTCACCGGCGACGCTTTCAGGTCCGAACCGGACACTTCATAGCCCAGGTTCAGCAGCACTTCGGCAATACCGCACATGCCCACGCCGCCGATACCGACAAAGTGAATACGGCGGATACGGCCCATCTTGGGCTGGGGCATGGCTTTCTGGCTCTCAACCATGGGCCACCTCCAGGCAGATATCGACCACAATGCTGGTTGCAGCAGGTTTGGCCAGGCGCCGTGCGGTGCCTGCCATTACGGTGAGTTTCTCGGGTTGCATCAGCACCTCGTTCAGGCGTTCAGCGAGCTGCGCTGCGCCAGTTGTCGCTTGTGGCATCAGGAAGGCAGCGCCTTCACGGGCCAGATATTGGGCGTTGTGGGTCTGGTGATCGTCGATGGCGTGGGGCAATGGCACCAGCAGCGAAGGCAGGCCCGCTGCCGCCAGCTCGCTAACGGTCAGGGCACCGGCCCGGCACACCACCATGTCGGCCCAGCCATAGGCTTGGGCCATGTCCTTGATGAAGGGCTCTACCTGAGCCTCGACGCCCGCCTCGTGATAACGCTCGGCGGTGATTGGCGCGTGTTGCTTGCCGGCCTGGTGGAACACCTCTGGCCGCAGCGCAGCAGGGACTTCGGACAGGGCCTTAGGCAACAATTTGTTCAAGGGTTCCGCACCCAGGCTGCCACCGAGCACCAGCAGGCGCGCTCGGCGCTGGGCCAGGGGCGCGCGTTGTGCATCCATGAACAGCTCCGGGCGCACCGGGTTGCCGGTGGTACGACGCTTGTCGCTCGCCTCGAAGGTGTTCGGGAAAGCTTCGCAGACCCGCGCAGACAGTGGCACCAGCAACCGATTGGCGGTACCGGCACGGGCGTTCTGCTCGTGGATCACCAATGGCACGCCGCACAGCCGCGCGGCCACACCGCCGGGGCCAGTCACATAACCGCCAAAGCCCAGTACGCATACCGGCTTGAGCTGGCGAATGATGCGGCGCGCCTGCAGTACCGCCTTGATCAGGGTGAACGGCGCCTTGAGCAACGACAGCTTGCCTTTGCCGCGCAGGCCGCTGACCTGGATCAGGTGCAGCGGCAGGCCAGCCTGGGGCACCAGTTCGTTTTCGATGCCACGCGGCGTGCCCAGCCAGTGCACGGTAAAACCACGCGCCTGGAACTCCCGGGCGCAGGCCAGGGCCGGGAATACATGCCCCCCGGTGCCGCCCGCCATGATCAATATGTTTTTGCCGTCAGCGGCCATGACTGGTCTCCTCGGCAAAATCGCTTTCGCTGAACTCGTGTTCTTCGCTACCCAGGTGCGTGCGGCTCTCCCACTCGATACGCAGCAACAGGCCCACGCAGGCGCAACAGATCACCAGCGAGCTGCCCCCGTAGCTGAGGAACGGCAGCGTCAGGCCCTTGGTTGGCAGCAGGCCGACGTTCACCCCGATGTTGATCAGGAACTGGCCGATCCACAGGAACGCCAGGCCGAAGGCCACATAGGCGGCGAAGAACTGCTTGGCCTTCTCGGCCCACAGACCGATGTACAGGGCACGCACGGTCACGAACACGAACAGTGCAATGGTCAGCAGCGAGCCGACCACGCCCAGTTCTTCGGCCAGTACCGAAAACACAAAGTCGGTGTGTGCTTCGGGCAGGTAGAACTGCTTCTGCACACTATTGCCCAGGCCAACACCCAGCCACTCGCCGCGGCCGAAGGCGATCAGTGCCTGGGTCAGCTGGTAGCCCGAACCGAACTGGTCGGACCACGGGTCGGTAAAGGTGATAAGCCGCGCCATCCGGTAGGGCTGCGCCTGTACCAGCACGAACACCGCCAGTACCGCCAACACCACCATGAGGCTGAAGCGGAACAACCCAACCCCGCCGAGGAACAGCATGGCCGCCGCCGCGCCCATCATCACCACGGTGGCACCGAAGTCCGGCTCCATCAGTAACAGGGCCGCCATGGGTAGCAGCACGATGAACGGCTTGAAGAAGCCCATCCAGGTTTCGCGCACCTCGGTCTGCCGGCGCACCAGGTAACCCGCCAGGTAGACGACCACGAACACCTTGGCGATTTCCGAAGGCTGGACGTTGAAGAAGCTGAAGCCGATCCAGCGCATGGAACCGTTCACTTCACGGCCGATACCCGGCACCAGCACCAGTACCAGCAGCCCGAAAGCGCCTAGCAGCATCATGAAGCCCATGCGCTGCCAGGTGGCGATCGGCACCAGCATGGTCGCGCCGCAGGCAACCAGGCCCAGGAACACATACACCAAGTGGCGGAACATGTGGTAAAGCGGGTTGCCCGACTGCACCGCAGCCACTTCCGAGGACGCCGAGGTGATCATCACCAGGCCCAGGCCAAGCAAGGCCAGGCAGCCGGCGAGCATCGGGAAGTCCAGGTCGATGCCACGGCCGCTGATCAGCGGCGACGGGTAGGGCTTGAAGATGCCGAAGATCATGCAAGGCCTCCCGCTGCCTGGGCAAACAGGCGCCCGCGCTCTTCAAAGTTCTTGAACATGTCGAGGCTGGCGCACGCCGGCGACAGCAACACCGCATCGCCCGCCTGGGCCAGCTCGGCACACTGCTGCACGGCGTCGTCCAGGGTCTTGACCCGCACCAGCGGCACGTCATCACCCAAGGCCTCGGCCAGGCGCTCGGCATCACGGCCAAGCAATACCACGGCGCGGCAGAAACGCTTGACTGGCTCGCGTAGCGCAGTGAAATCGGCACCTTTGCCATCGCCACCGGCGATCAGCACCAACTTGCCTTCGATATCGGCACCCAGGCCCTCGATGGCTGCCAGGGCCGCACCGACGTTGGTGGCCTTGGAATCGTCATACCAGTTCACGCCATTACGCTCACGTACCCACTGGCAACGGTGGGCCAGGCCACCGAATTCACGCAGGGCTTCGAGCATGGGCTCAAACGGCAGGCCGGCCGCATGCCCCAGGGCCAAGGCTGCCAGGGCGTTGCTTTGGTTATGGGCGCCACGCACCTTCAGCTCGCGTGCTGGCATCAGCGCCTGGAACTCGAACGCCAGGTATTTCTCACCGTCTACTTCACGCAAGCCGAAGGCTTTGAAATCGGGCTGGTTGAGGCCGAATGTCCAGCATGGGCGGCCTTCCACAGGCAACGGTCGGCTCAGGGCATCCTGGCGGTTGACCACCACCTGGCGGGCACCGCGGAAGATCCGGTGTTTGGCCAGGTGGTAGGCCGGCAGGCCACTGTAGCGGTCCATGTGGTCTTCGCTGATGTTCAGCACAGTGGCCACTTCAGCATTGAGCTGGTCAGTGGTTTCCAGTTGGAAACTGGACAGCTCCAGCACGTACAGCTCGACGTCATCAGCCAGCAAGTCCAGCGCCGGGGTACCGAGGTTGCCGCCCACAGCCACACGTTTGCCTGCCTTGGCGGCCATTTCGCCGACCAGGGTGGTAACGGTGCTCTTGGCGTTGGAGCCGCTGATGGCAATGATCGGCGCCTTGGCGTGGTGGGCGAACAGCTCGATATCACCGGACAGCTTCACGCCACGCGCGGCGGCCTGCTGCAGGGCCGGGGTGGCCAAGGCCAGACCGGGGCTCACGTACAGCTCGTTGGCGCGGCACAGGAAGTCCACGTCCAGTTCACCACAGCGCACTTCCACCTGCGGGTAATCACGGCGCAGGGTGTCCAGTTCCGGCGGTTGCTCGCGGGTATCGGCGACCGCAAAGGCAATGCCCCGGCTCGCCAGGAAGCGAACCAGGGACATGCCGCTCTTGCCGAGGCCGACAACGATGCGGAATTGGTCGGAAGCGATCAAAGACACGCTCATCTACCTCAGTTTCAGGGTTGCAAGGCCGATCAGCACCAGAATCACGGTGATGATCCAGAAGCGGACGATCACCCGTGGCTCTGGCCAGCCCTTGAGTTCAAAGTGGTGGTGGATCGGCGCCATGCGGAACACGCGCTTGCCGGTCAGCTTGAAGGAGGCGACCTGGATCACCACCGACAGGGTTTCCACCACGAAGATGCCGCCCATGATGAACAGCACGATTTCCTGGCGGACGATCACGGCGATGGTGCCCAGCGCGGCGCCCAGCGCCAGCGCGCCGACGTCACCCATGAAGACTTGTGCCGGGTAGGTGTTGAACCACAGGAAGCCCAGGCCGGCGCCGATCAGCGCGCCGCAGAACACGATCAGCTCACCCGAGCCCGGCACGTAGGGGATCAGCAGGTATTCGGCGAACTTCACGTTACCCGACAGGTAGCAGAAGATGCCCAGGGCGCCGCCCACCATCACCGTCGGCATGATTGCCAGGCCGTCGAGGCCATCGGTAAGGTTGACCGCGTTGCTGGAGCCGACGATGACGAAGTAGGTCAGCACGACGAAGCCAATGCCCAGCGGGATAGTGACATCCTTGATAAACGGCAGGATCAGCGTGGTCTCGACGCTGGTCGGCGCCGTCTTGTACAGGAACACGGCCGCAGCCAGCCCGAACACCGACTGCCAGAAGTACTTCCAGCGGCTTGGCAGGCCACGGGAGTTCTTTTCGATCACCTTGCGGTAGTCGTCAACCCAGCCGATCGCACCGAATGCCAAGGTCACGATCAGCACCACCCACACGTAGCGGTTGGACAGATCAGCCCACAGCAGGGTGCTGATGGCGATGGCCGACAGGATCAGTGCGCCACCCATGGTCGGGGTGCCGGACTTGGACAGGTGCGATTGCGGGCCGTCGTTACGCACGGCCTGGCCGATCTGGCGAATTTGCAGGGTACGGATCATCCACGGCCCCAGCCACAGCGCCAGGGACAACGCGGTCAGTACACCAAGAATCCCGCGCAGGGACAGGTACTGGAAGACCGCGAAGCCTTTGTGGAACTGTTGCAGATACTCGGCCAACAGCAGCAGCATTAATGTTTCTCCCCGCTGGCACCGCACAATGCCGCCACGACGTTTTCCATCGCAGCGCTGCGCGAGCCCTTGATCAAGATAGTGGTGTCGCTGGCATTTTCAGCGCGAACAGCGTCGATCAGCTCAGCTTGAGTAGCGAAATGATGGCCATTGGCGCCGAACGCCGTGACCGCATGCATCATGTTGGAACCCACTGCGTACAGGGCGTCGACCTTGCCACGCGCGTAGTCACCCACCTGACGGTGGCCTTCTTGCGCCCATTGCCCCAATTCGCCGATATCCCCAAGCACCAGGACGGTGCGTCCGGAAAAGCCGGCGAGTATATCAATGGCCGCGCACATGGAGGTGGGATTTGCGTTGTAACTGTCGTCGATCACCCGCACACCGTTCGGCGCGACCTGCGCCACGGTGCGGCCCTTGACCGGCTGCACGGCAGCCAGGCCGGCGGCAATGCCGTTCAGGGTCAGACCAACGGCATGGGCGGCAGCGGCGGCAGCCAGGGCGTTGCTGACGTTATGGGTACCCAGAAGGTTCAGCTGTACCTGCACGCTGCCATCAGGCCCGTGCAGGGTGAACGACGGGCAGCCACGCGCGTCGCGACCAATGTCGCTGGCGTGGAAATCGGCCTGCGGGTTATCCAGTGCAAACGTGAAGATGCGGTGGTTGCCGGCACGTTTGCGCCAGATTTCGAACGCCTTGTCGGCCAGGTTGAGGATGGCGACACCGCCCTCACCCAGGCCTTCGAGAATTTCGCCCTTGGCTTCGACGATCTTCTCGGGCCCACCGAATTCGCCAACGTGGGCGGTACCTGCGTTATTGATGATGACCACCTGAGGTTTGGTCAGGCCGACGGTGTAGCGGATTTCACCGATGCGCGACGCACCCAGCTCGATCACTGCAGCGCTGTGCTCCGGAGCGATTTCCAGCAGGGTCAGCGGCGCGCCAAGGTCGTTGTTCAGGTTGCCGCGGGTGGCATGCACCAGGCCGCGGGTGCGCAGGATGCTGGCAAGCATCTCCTTGACCGTGGTCTTGCCACTGGAACCGGTAATCGCCACCACGGGCTTGTCGAACGCAGCGCGGTTCAGGGCGCCGAGCTGACCAAGCGCTACCCGGCAATCATTGACCCGCAACTGCGGCAGGTCGACACCGGCCACCTCACGCTCGACCAGGGCGGCGACTGCGCCTTTGGCTTTGACATCAGCCAGGTAGTCATGGCCATCGAAACGCGGGCCGGCCAAGGCGACGAACAGCTGCCCGGCGCTGACACTGCGGCTGTCGATGCTGACACCGGTGAAAGTGGCGTCGGTACCGACTTGTTGACCACTCAGTGCTGTGGTCAGCTGGCTGAGTGTCATCGGCTTAAGCATGTGGAGCCTCCCAGGCTGCAAGGGCCTTCTCGGCTTCGGTCAGGTCGGAGAAGCCATGGCGCTCGCCATTGATCTCCTGATAATCCTCATGCCCCTTGCCCGCCAGCACGATCACGTCGTTGGCAGCGGCTGAGGCGATCAGGTGCGCAATGGCTTCGCCACGGCCGGCGACGAACTCGACGTCTTCAGGCTTGGTGAAGCCGGGACGGATGTCGTCGAAGATGCGCAGCGGGTCTTCCGTGCGCGGGTTGTCGTCGGTGACCAGCACACGGTCGGCCAGGCGCTCGGCCACTTCAGCCATCAATGGGCGCTTGCCGCGATCACGGTCGCCGCCGCAGCCAAACAGGCACAACAGTTGGCCGTGGGCATGCGGGCGCAGGGCTTCAAGCACTTTTTCCAGGGCATCCGGGGTGTGCGCGTAGTCGACCACCACCAGTGGTTTTTGACCGCCACCCAGGCGCTGCATGCGGCCCACAGGCCCTTGCAGGCGCGGGGTGACCTCAAGGATTTCGTCCAGCGCGTAATCCAGCGCCAGCAGGGTTGCCACGGCGGCCAGCATGTTGCTCAGGTTGAAGCGGCCCAGCAGCTGGCTGCGCAGGGTGCGCTCACCCTGAGCAGTCACCAGCGTGGCTCGCACGCCATCGTCACTGAACACGGCCTCGCGGCAGAACAGCGAGGCGTCGGGGTTTTCCAGGCTATAGCTGAGCAGCCGGGTCTCGACCAGGTCGACACTCGGGCGGCGAGCAAAGTCTTCGGCCAGGCGACGACCAAAGTCGTCATCCAGGTTGATCACCTGGCAACGCAGGTTTGGCCAGGCGAACAGCTTGGCCTTGGCCGCCTCATACGCCTGCATGCTGCCGTGGTAATCCAGGTGATCACGGGACAGGTTGGTCATGACCGCGATGTCGAACGCCAACGCAGCGACACGCCCTTGCTCCAGGGCGTGAGAGGAAACCTCCATGGCCACGGCCTTGGCGCCCTGCTTTTTCAGGTCGTAAAGGGTGGACTGTACGGCAATCGGGTCTGGCGTGGTCAGGCGACCACTTTGCAGTTCACCGTAAAAGCCGGTCCCCAAAGTGCCAATAAGGCCGCAGCGCTGGCCGAGCACATCAAGCGCCTGGGCCACCAATTGAGTAACGCTGGTCTTGCCGTTGGTACCGGTCACACCCACCAGGTTCAGCTGGCGGCTGGGCTCACCATAGAAGCGCCCGGCGATGTCCGAGAGTTGGGCGATCAGGCCCTTGACCGGAATCAGCGGCACATCGGTCAGCGGCAGCACGTTGGCGCCCTGCTCTTCATAGGCCACGGCGGCAGCGCCACGGGCCAAGGCATCGGCGATATGTTCGCGGCCATCAACCTTGGCGCCCGGCACGGCCAGGAACAGATCGCCGGGGCGTACATTGCGGCTGTCCAGGGTCAGTTCACGAATCAGCGGGTCACGGCTGGCGTGAGCGAAAAGCTTGCTCAATGGCATTGTCATCATCCACGCCCTCCCTTGGCGGCTGCTGCATTGACTTGCGACTGTTCGGCGGGTGCCGGTGGCGGCAGGTTGTCTGGCGGTACGTTCATCAAACGCAGGGTGCCGGACATGACCTTGCTGAATACCGGCGCCGAAACCAGGCCACCGAAGTAACCACCCTTGCCCGGCTCGTCGATGACCACGACGATGGCGTAGCGCGGGTCGCTCATTGGCCCGAAGCCGGCGAACAGCGAACGGTAGGCGTTTTCGGTGTACCCCTTGGACCCCACCGTGGCTTTACGCGCTGTGCCGGACTTGCCGGCCACGTGATAGAACGGCACCTGGGCACGGAACACACCACGCGGTGCTTCAATCACCTGCTGCAGCATGCCCTGAACGGTTTCGGCGGTTTCCTTCGGAATGGCTTGCACAGCTTCCGGAGCCTTGTCGACCTTGATGATCGACAGCGGCACCATCTTGCCGTCGTTGGCCAGCGCCGCGTAGGCATGCACCAGCTGCAGGGCGGTCACCGACAGGCCATAGCCATAGGAAAGGGTCGCGGTTTCAGCCTTGCGCCACTCGCGGTGGTTGGGCAGGTTGCCGACACGCTCACCCGGGAAGCCAAGGCCGGTGTACTGGCCCAGGCCGACCTGGGACATGACGCGGTAGATGGCCTCGCCACCAATGTCGAAGGCGATCTTGCTCATGCCGACGTTACTGGAGTTGATCAGGATGCCGGTCAGGTCGAGGATCGGGCCCTCGCTGCGCGACACGTCCTTGATGGTGTAGCGGCCGATCTGCAAGCTGCCCGGGTAAACCTCGACCTTGTCGGTCGGCTTCCAGCGGCCGCTTTGCAGTGCCGCACTCATGGAAATCGGCTTGACCGTGGAACCGGGCTCGAACACGTCGATGATTGCCCGGTTGCGCATCGCTGCCGGGAACATGCTGCGGCGGTTGTTCGGGTTGTAGGTTGGCTGGTTGACCATGGCCAGGACTTCACCAGTCTTGACGTCCATGATCACCAGGCTGCCGGCCTTGGCGTCCTGCTCGGCAATGGCGTTGCGCAGCTCGCGGGTAGCCAGGTACTGCAGGCGCAGGTCTATCGACAACGCCAAGGTCTTGCCGGCCTTGGCGTTCTTGGTTACCTGGATGTCCTTGATCAGCCGGCCACGCCGGTCCTTGATCACCTGCCGCTTGCCGGGCACGCCGGCCAGCCACTCGTCATAGGCCAGTTCCACCCCTTCGCGACCGTGGTCGTCGAGGTCGGTGAAGCCGACCATGTGCGCGGTGACATCGCCGGCCGGATAGAAGCGGCGGAATTCTTCCAGGCCGTACACACCAGGCACTTTCAGGTCGAGCACGTGCTGGCCCTGCTCCGGGGTCAGGCCGCGGACCAGGTAGATGAACTCTTTGCTGGCCTGCTGGGTCAGGCGCTCGACCAGTTGCTGCGGGTTTTGCCCCAGCGCTGCGGCCAGCTGTGGCCAGCGGTCTTTGGACGCCTGCATTTCCTTGGGGTTGGCCCACAGGGTGGTGACCGGGGTACTCACAGCCAATGGCTCACCGTTGCGGTCGGTGATCAGGCCACGGTGCGCAGGGATAGGGATGTGACGCAAACTGCGCGCATCGCCCTGCCCCTTGAGGAAGTCACGGTCGACCACTTGCAGGTCGATGATGCGCCAGCAGATAGCGCCGACCATGATTGCCAGCAAGCCGATCACCACGCGGAAGCGCCACGGGTAGAGTGCGCCTTCGAGCTTCATCATGGCGCCACCATCCGCACTTCGTCAGCCGCAGGCACGCGCATTTTCAACTGCTCGGAAGCCAGGTTTTCGATACGGCTGGCGGCGGTCCAGGTGCTCTGTTCCAGAATCAGCCGGCCCCACTCGGCCTGGGCCTTGTCACGCTCATTCAACTCGCCGTAAAGGGTATTGAGCAACTGACGGTTCCAGTGCGCGCTGTAGGACACGGCGACGGCCGAAACCAGCACGCCGATAAACAGCAGAAGCATCAGGAAGCTTCCGCCTGGCAAAGGCTTGGCAAAGAGCCTGCTCACCGCAGTTTCTCCGCCACACGCATCACGGCGCTACGCGAGCGTGGGTTGGCCTTGAGCTCGGCTTCGGAGGCGAACTGGGCCTTGCCGATGAGCTTGATTTTCGGCTCGAAGACTTTGTGCTGTACCGGCAGGTTGCGTGGCAGGTTGTCGGCCTCGCCCTTGACCAGCTTGCGCATGAACAGCTTGACGATACGGTCCTCAAGGGAGTGGAAACTGATCACTGCCAGGCGGCCACCGACCTCGAGTGCATCCAGCGCGGCCTCCAGGCCAGCCTCCAGGTCACCCAGCTCGTTGTTGACATGGATCCGCAGCCCCTGGAAGGCACGGGTAGCCGGGTTCTTGCCTTTTTCCCAGGCAGGGTTGGCAACCTTCAGCACTTCCGCCAGGTCGGCAGTGCGGGTGAACGGCTCCTTTTCGCGGCGCTCGACCACGGCACGCGCCATGCGGCCGGAGAAACGCTCTTCACCGTACTCTTTGAAGACACGGGCAATTTCTTCCACAGGCGCAGTGGCGATGAACTCGGCGGCACTGATGCCCTGATCCGGGTTCATGCGCATGTCCAGCGGGCCATCATTGAGGAAACTGAAGCCACGCTCTGGGTCATCCAGTTGCGGCGAGGACACGCCCAGGTCCAGCAGTACACCGCTGACCTTTCCGTGCAGGCCGCGCTCGGCCACTTCTGCACCCAGCTCGGCAAAGCTGCGCTGCACAATGACAAAGCGGCCGTCTTCGGCCGCCAGCGCTTGCCCCGTGGCAATCGCCTGTGGATCTTTGTCGAAGCCCAGCAGCCGCCCTTGCGGCCCGAGCTTGCTGAGAATCAGCCGGCTGTGTCCGCCACGGCCGAAGGTGCCGTCCAGATAGCAACCGTCGGCGCGCAGGGCCAATGCCTCGACAGCTTCGTCGAGCAGGACGGTAATGTGGTTGAAGCCGCTATCTATGGTCACAGGATCAGGTCACGCAATTCGTCGGGCATGGCGCCCGGTTGTTGAATAGCTGCAAGGTCGGCTGCCGAAACCGTGTTCCAGGCATCTTCATCCCACAGCTGGAATTTGTTCAGTTGCCCCACCAGCATCGCCTTCTTGTCGAGCTTGGCGTACTCACGCAGGCGGGGCGGCACCAGGAAACGCCCACTGCCATCGAGCTCCAGGTCAACCGCATTACCGATCAGCAAACGCTGCAGACGGCGGTTTTCCTCACGCAACGATGGCAAGGCTCGCAACTTGGCTTCTATCTGTTCCCACTCATCGAGGGGGTATACGCACAAGCAGGGGTCAACGGCGTCAATGGTCACGATCAGCTGGCCATTGCAACGCGAATCCAGCTCGTCACGGTACCGACTCGGCATGGCGAGACGTCCCTTGGCATCGAGGCTGACGGCGTTGGCTCCGCGGAACACGGCTGTGATTCCCCACAATGTTAGCTTTTTTGTGCCAGAAAACCCACTTCATCCCACTTTCTGCCACTTGCGCACACTATAGGAATCCGCCCGCAGCACCGTCAAGGCACGTTCATAAGGAAAAGCCTTACAGGACCGAGATTTAGCGCGATAAGGGAATGTGGAAGCACTACCGAGGAAGAGAAAACACGAGAAAAATCAAACCCACGCAAGCAAATGGAGTTCGAACTTAAAGTGATTTATCAAGAGTAAGATTTTTTCGGTATTACCAGAGAGGATCTGCTATCGAATCAAGCAGGGGAGGAAAAGGTGGAGAGTCGATCTGTAAGCCGGGTTTTGTCGAGGACAGTCATTCCTCTACGACGGCCATCACTGGACGCCTCTAGCAACCTACCCGGTTCCGACGCGGGCCACGCCTGATGGAACCCTATTTGGTCTTGCTCCGAGTGGGGTTTACCTAGCCACGAACTGTTGCCAGACGTGCGGTGCGCTCTTACCGCACCTTTTCACCCTTACCGGCACCGAAGTGCTTAGGCGGTTATTTTCTGTGGCACTTTCCGTAGGCTCGCGCCTCCCAGGCGTTACCTGGCACTCTGCCCTATGGAGCCCGGACTTTCCTCCCCCTGCTGCTCACACAACAAAAAGTTGCGGAACAAAAACAGGCAGCGACTGTCCGATCGACTCTCCGCCGCCAAGGTTACCGGCACGCGCGCACAAGAACAAGCAATACCGGCAATTATATCAAACTGCCACTATTCGGTTTTCTGCTTTTCCAGCGCAAGTTGATACAACAGGTTCTTGCGCACACCGGTAATTTCCGCCGCCAGCGCCGCAGCCCGCTTCAGTGGCAGCTCGGCCAACAGCAGGTCGAGTACTCGCTGGGCCTCGGTACTGATGGCCTGCTCGCCCTCCGGCGCGCTCCAGCCGCCAACCAGTACCACGCACTCACCGCGCTGCTGGTTGCTGTCGCCGGCAACGAACGCGCGCAGCTCGGCCAGCGGCAGGCCCTTCAGGGTCTCGAAGGTCTTGGTCAGCTCGCGCGCCAGCAGTGCCGGGCGTTCGCCACCAAAAACCAGCTCCATGTCTTCGAGGCATTCGAGGATACGGTGCGGGGCCTCATAGAAAATCAGCGTACGCGGCTCTTCCTTCACCTGCTCGAGGCGCGCCCGGCGCCCGGCCTGCTTGGCCGGCAGGAAGCCTTCGAAAATGAAGCGGTCCGACGGCAGGCCGGCCGCCGACAGTGCGGCGATCAAGGCGCAGGCGCCCGGCACCGGCACCACGCTCACCCCCGCAGCCCGCGCCTGGCGTACCAAGTGGTAGCCCGGGTCGGAAATCAGCGGCGTGCCGGCATCGGAAACCAGTGCCACGTTCTCGCCAGCCAGCAGCTTGGTGAGAAAACGCCCGCCCTCATCACGCTCATTGTGTTCATGACAGGCCGCCAGCGGTGTGTCGATGCCAAAGTGTTGCAGCAGGCGGATCGAATGGCGGGTGTCTTCGGCGGCGATCAGCGCCACATCCGCCAGCACCTTCAGCGCCCGGGCGCTCATGTCGTCGAGGTTGCCGATGGGGGTTGCCACCACATACAGCGTCCCCACCGTGGATTTCGAAGCCCCTGCCACATCAGTCACTGCGCACACCTGTCATTCGGATCAAAGGCGCCATTGTAGCCCGAGCGCCTGCAACAGGGCGCAAAGAACTTCGCCAGCGATCGGCGGCAGGCCACCTATAGTGAAGGATCAGCACAGCAACATCGCGCCCCGGCCAGTGCTTGGGTACAATTGCCGGCCAACTTGATCGAGTAACAGGACCTTTACATGATCGCTTGCCTGCGGCTGCTCACAGCCCTCTGCCTCGCTGCCCTGCTGGCAGCCTGCGCCAGCTCGCCCTCATCCAGCCTGGGCGAACTGCCACGCACCCCGGATGCCAGCATCGAGCAACTGCTCGAAAAAGCCGCTTCCAGCAAGTCAGCGGAAGATGCCGCCCTGCTGCGCCTGAGCGCGGCCGACCTGGCCTACAAGCAGAAGGACTTCCCACGCGCCGCACGCATTCTTGAGCAAGTCCCGCTGGACACACTCAAGCCGGCCCAGCAAGTGTTCGCCAGCACCCTCGCGGCCGAGCTGGCCATGAGTCGAAACCAGCCCAAGGCGGCCCTGACTGCCCTGGCTCACCCCAGCCTGCAACGTGTAGCCGAGCTGCCGGCGGAGCAGCAAGCGCGCACTTACAATGTGCACGCCGCCGCCCTTGAAGCCGACGGCCAGACCCTGGCTGCCGCGCAACAGCGCGTGCTGCTGGCCCCGCTGCTCAGCGGCCAGGCTGCCAGCGCCAACAATGACGCCATCTGGGCACTGGTCGCCTCGTTGCCGGCAGAGCAACTGCAGCAGCCAGCCAACGACCAGACCCTGGCCGGCTGGACCAGCCTCGCCTTCGCAGTGAAGAGCGCCGGCACCCTGGAGCAGCAGCAAGCGGCCATCGATACCTGGGTCAAACAGCACCCAGGCCACCCTGCCGCCCAACAACTGCCGCTGGCGCTGACCAAGCTCAAGGAGCTGGCCAGCCAGCCACTGACCAAGATCGCCCTGCTGCTGCCCCAGGAAGGCCCGCTTGCCGGTGTTGCCCGCGCCCTGCGTGACGGTTTCATGGCCGCCCACTTCCAGGCCCAGCAAGCTGGCCAGCCAGCGCCTGCGGTGCAAGTGTTCGACAGCTCGCGCATCGGCTCGCTAGACGATTTCTATCGCCAGGCCCAGGCCGCCGGCGTGCAACTGGTCATCGGCCCGCTTGAAAAGCCACTGGTCAAACAACTGGCCGCCAAACCGCAACTGCCGATCACCACACTGGCCCTGAACTACGCCGACGCCGGCCAGAAGGCCCCGCCGCAACTGTTCCAGTTCGGCCTGGCTGCCGAAGATGAAGCACGAGAAGTCGCCCGCCGCGCTCGCGCCGACGGCATGGTCCGCGCCGTGGCCCTGGTGCCGAGTGGCGAATGGGGTGACCGCGTGCTGGCCGCCTTCCGCCAGGACTGGGAAGGCAATGGCGGCACCCTGCTCGCTGCCGAGCGCATTGCCCAGCCGGTTGCCCTCGCCCAACAGATCGCCGACCTGTTCCAGCTGCGCCAGAGCGAAGGCCGCGCCAAGAGCCTGCAAAGCACGGTAGGCGGCAGCATCGCCGCACAACCGTCGCGCCGCCAGGATATCGATTTCATCTTCCTGGCCTCGACCCCGCAACAGGCCCAGCAGATCAAGCCGACCCTGAACTTCCAGTACGCCGGTGACGTCCCGGTCTATGCCACCTCGAACCTGTACAGCGCCAGCGGCGACGTCAACCAGTACAATGACATGAACGGCATCCGCTTCTGCGAAACGCCGTGGCTGCTCGACACCAGCAACAGCCTGCGCCAGCAAGTGGTACAGCAGTGGCCGCAGGCCGCTGGCAGCCTTGGCCGCCTGTATGCCATGGGCGTCGATGCCTACAGCCTGGCGCCGCGCCTGGGCCAGCTGAAAGCGCTGCCGGACAACCGTGTCCAGGGCCTTTCGGGCAGCCTGAGCATCAACGCCAACCAGCGTATCGAGCGCCAGCTGCCATGGGCCGAGTTTGCCGGCGGCCAGGTCAAGCGCCTGCCTGACACCGCGCGCTGATGCCAACAGCGTCGCCCACAAGCGCCGGGCAAGCAGCAGAAACCCAAGCCCTTGAGTACCTTCAAGGGCAGGGCCTGCAGCTGCTGGCGCGTAACTGGCGATGCAAAGGCGGTGAGCTTGATCTGGTCATGCTTGACGCCGATACAGTAGTATTCGTCGAAGTCCGCTACCGGTTGCACGCGTGCTTCGGTGGCGCCCTCGCCAGCATCGACGGGCGCAAGCAGAAACGGTTGGTGCTCGCCGCCAGCCGGTACCTGCAGAAGGCGCCCCACTGGGGCAACCACCCCTGCCGCTTCGACGTAGTCGCCCTGCAGGGCAGCCACCATGCAGGCAGGCCGCTTCAATGGCTGAAAAACGCCTTCGAATGCTGAACCCACTTCGTTTTTTTTGCTCTATGTTTCGCGGGCTGGTCGTTGTTGCGCGTCGCAAAGGCCACCGCCCCACTTAAGGTCACCAGATGGACATGCAATCCCGAATTCGCCGGCTGTTCCAGGCCAGCATCGATACCAAGCAACAGGCAATGGACATCCTGGCACCGCACATCGAGCAGGCTAGCCTGGTCATGGTCAATGCGCTGCTCAACGAGGGCAAGATGCTCGCCTGTGGCAACGGCGGCTCGGCCGGTGATGCCCAGCACTTTTCGTCGGAACTGCTCAACCGTTTCGAGCGCGAGCGCCCGAGCCTGCCAGCCATCGCGCTGACCACCGACAGCTCGACCCTGACCTCGATCGCCAACGACTACAGCTACAACGAAGTCTTTTCCAAGCAGATTCGCGCCCTGGGCCAGCCCGGCGACGTTCTGCTGGCAATCTCCACCAGCGGCAATTCGGCCAACGTCATCCAGGCGATCCAGGCCGCACATGACCGCGAAATGATTGTCGTAGCATTGACCGGCCGCGACGGCGGCGGCATGGCTTCGCTGCTGCTGCCCGAAGACGTGGAAATCCGCGTACCTTCGACGGTTACCGCACGCATCCAGGAAGTCCACCTGCTGGCGATCCACTGCCTGTGCGATCTGATCGACAGCCAACTGTTCGGGAGTGAAGAATGACCCCTATGCGCCTCGGCCTGATGGCCCTGACTCTGTGCCTGAGCGTCACCGGTTGCAGCTCGGTACTTACTTCTACGCGCAATTCGCCGATCGAAGACGATCGCGGTACGCGCACCATTGGCAGCAAGATCGACGACTCGCTGATCGAAACCAAGGCCTCGGTGAACATTTCCAAGGCCAGCCCTGACCTGGACAAGGGCTCGCACATTGTTGTCAGCAGCTACAACGGCATCGTCCTGCTGGCCGGCCAGACTCCACGCGCCGACCTCAAGAGCCTCGCCGAGCAAACCGCCAGCCAGGTACAGCGCGTCAAGAAAGTGCACAATGAACTGCAGGTGATGCAACCCTCCTCCATCCTGGCACGCAACAACGACGCCTGGCTGACCACCAAGATCAAGACCCAGATGCTGGGTGACAGCGCCGTGCCAAGCTCGCGCATCAAGGTGATTACCGAAAACGGTATCGTCTATCTGCTCGGCCTGGTGACCCAACAGGAGGCCAATTCGGCCACCGCCGTGGTACAGGGCGTGTCGGGTGTGCAGAAGATCGTCAAGCTGTTCGAGTACATCGACTGATTCATTGCTGCCTGCACCGGCCTCTTCGCGGGTGAACCCGCGCCCACAGGGATCTCACAGCTTTCAAGCCTTGTGCATTCCTGTGGGAGCGGTTTTACCCGCGAAAGGGCCAGTACAAGCAACAACAATGCCCCACCTTTCAGAAACCCAGGAAACACCGCATGAAAAAGCTTCTGCTGCCTGCCCTGCTGATCGGCACCTTCGCCACCCTGGCCGGCTGCTCCACGCCAAGCCTGATCACCCTCAACGATGGCCGTGAAATCCAGGCTGTCGACGCACCGAAGTACGACCGCGATGCAGGCTTCTACGAGTTCCAGCAACTCGATGGCAAGCGCACCCGCATCAACAAGGACCAGGTACGCACTATCAGCGACCTGTAACCCGAAGTTGGCGGCAAAGAAAAAGGCGATCCAGTTGGATCGCCTTTTTTGTTACTTGACCACTTTCAGGCTTGGCCGACCACTTGGGCGCGGCGGCTGGCCACCCCCTTCCGGCGGGCCATCGTCGTCCGGCTGCACATCATCCTCTTCCGGCTCGTCGCCATCCATCGGCGACTCCAGCTCGAAGACCATGCCTTGGCCATTTTCACGGGCATAGATGCCCAGGATGGCGCCAACCGGCACGAACAGCGAATGGGCCACGCCACTGAAGCGGCCCTCGAAGCTGACTGCGTCGTTATCCATGTGCAGGCTGCGCACGGCACTTGGCGAGATATTCAAGACGATCTGACCATCACTGGCGAAACCATCCGGCACCTGGACTTTCGGGTATTCGGCATTGACCAGCATGTGGGGCGTGCAATCGTTGTCGACGATCCACTCATACAGTGCTCGAACCAGATAGGGGCGACTGGAGTTCATCAACAGCTCCTTAAAGCTTGCGCATTTCACGTTCTACGGAGGACAGGCTCGCCAGGAAAGGCTCGCGAGCGAACTGCCGCTCCATGTAATCCAGCAGCGGCTTGGCTTGCCGCGGCAATTCGATACCCAACACCGGCAAACGCCAGAGTATGGGCAATAGACAGCAATCGACCAGGCTTTGCTCCTCACTCATGAAACAGGCGTACTCACCGAACAATGGTGAAACACCGGTCAGGCTTTCGCGCAGGGCCTTGCGTGCCTCGGCACGGGCGGCCTCGGTGCTGCGCGCGTCCAGCACGGTGTCGGCCAAGGCACACCAGTCGCGCTGGATGCGGTGCATCAGCAAACGGCTGTTACCCCGCGCAACCGGGTACACTGGCATCAGCGGTGGGTGCGGGTAACGCTCCTCGAGGTATTCCATCACCACGGTCGACTCATACAACGCCAGGTCACGGTCGACCAGGGTCGGCACACTGCCGTAAGGGTTCACCTCGGCCAGCCTGGCCGGCAGGCGACTGGGGTCGACATCGATGACCTGGACGCTGACACCCTTCTCGGCCAGCACAAGGCGTACCCGATGAGAATAATGATCAGCGGGATCGGAATAGCAGGCTAACCTGTTGGTTGCGCCCATGTAGCGGCTCCTCGCACGGGATGCTTGTGCAACTGTAAATGAAAACGCGCCCGGGGTACCCTGGCAAAACTGCCAGGGCGCCCCGGGCGCGTTCAACAACCAGAAACTACTGCGTGATCAGTGCACGTCCTTCCAGTATTCACGCTTGAGCAAGTAGGCGAATACGAAGAAGAAAGCCAGGTACAGCAACACGTAGGTACCAATGCGCTGGCTTTCCAGTTTGACCGGGTTGGCCGAATAGGCCAGGAAGGTCACCAGGTTCTTGACCTTCTCGTCGAACTGCTCGGTCGTCAGGGTACCGGAATTCGGCGTAATGGTCAGCTGGTCACAGGCTTCATGGGTGATCGGGCTGCCGGTCAACGGGTCAAATTGCTTCTTGCCATCGACCACGGTCTGCACCTGCTTGCAGCCAACCACCTGGTTACCCTGCAGGCCAACCAGCACGTTAGGCATGCCCACGTTCGGGAACACCTTGTTGTTCACCCCGTAAGGGCGCGACGGGTCTTCGTAGAAGCTGCGCAGGTAGCTGTACAGCCAGTCGGTACCCCGCACACGGGCGACCAGGGTCAGGTCGGGTGGCGCAGCGCCGAACCAGGTCTTTGCGTCGCTGGGCTTCATGCCGATCTGCATGTGGTCACCGATTTTGGCGCCGGTGAAAACCAGCTTCTCGAGCATCAGCTCGTGAGGGATGCCCAGGTCATCAGCCACCCGCTCGTAACGCTGGAACTTGGCACTGTGGCAACCCATGCAATAGTTGGCAAAGGTGCGCGCACCGTCCTGCATGGCCGCCTTGTCGGTCAGGTCGATATCGACCTTGTCCAGCTCCAGGCCATGTTCGGCAGCGAAGGAAAAGGCAGGCATCACTGCCAGCAAAAATACTGCAATCAACTTTTTCATCAGCCAGTCACCCTTTCCGGAACCGGTTTGGTCTTCTCGAGCCTTGTGTAGAACGGCATCAGCAGGAAGTAGGCGAAGTACAACACCGTGCACACCTGCGACAGCAAGGTACGCCCAGGTGTCGGCGCCAGCACGCCCAGCACGCCGAGGATGACGAAGGCCACGCAGAACACCAGCAGGAAGAGCTTGCTGATCCAGCCCTTGTAACGCATGGAACGTACCGGGCTGCGGTCAAGCCAGGGCAGCACGAACAGCACAGCGATGGCCGCACCCATGGCGATCACGCCCATCAGCTTGTCAGGTACCGCGCGCAAGATCGCGTAGAACGGTGTGAAGTACCACACCGGCGCGATGTGCTCGGGCGTCTTGAAGGCGTTGGCCTGCTCGAAGTTCGGTTTTTCCAGGAAGTAACCACCCATCTCCGGGAAGAAGAACACCACAGCGCAGAACACGAAGAGGAACACCACCACGCCAACGATATCCTTGACGGTGTAGTAAGGGTGGAACGGGATACCGTCCAGCGGAATGCCGTTTTCGTCCTTTTTCTTCTTGATGTCGACACCATCGGGGTTGTTCGAACCCACTTCGTGCAGAGCAAGAATGTGCAGCACCACCAGGCCGAGAATCACGATGGGCAGGGCGACCACATGCAGGGCGAAGAAGCGGTTCAGGGTGATGCCCGAAATCAGGTAGTCACCGCGGATCCACTGGGTGAGGTCGTCACCGATCACCGGGATGGCGCCGAACAGGGAGATGATTACCTGGGCACCCCAGTACGACATCTGGCCCCACGGCAGCAGGTAACCCATGAAGGCTTCCGCCATCAGCGCAAGGTAGATCAGCATGCCAAACAGCCAGACCAGCTCGCGTGGCTTCTGGTAGGAGCCGTAGAGCAGGCCGCGGAACATGTGCAGGTAGACCACGATGAAGAACGCCGACGCACCGGTGGAGTGCAGGTAGCGCAGGATCCAGCCGTATTCCACGTCACGCATGATGTACTCGACCGAAGCGAACGCCTCTTCCGCCGAGGGCGTGAAGCTCATGGTCAGCCACACACCGGTGACGATCTGGTTGACCAGTACCAGCAATGCCAGGGAGCCGAAGAAGTACAGGAAGTTGAAGTTCTTGGGCGCGTAATACTTGCTCAGGTGGTCTTCCCACATTTTTGTGGCGGGGAAGCGAGCATCAATCCAGTCCATGAACTTGCTCATCATGCGTTCTCCTGGTCGACGCCGATGACGATGATATCGTCCGACTCGTAAGAGTGCGGCGGCACTGGCAGGTTGAGAGGTGCCGGCTGCGACTTGTAGACACGGCCGGCCAGGTCGTAGTGGGAGCCGTGGCACGGGCAGAAATAGCCACCCACCCATTTCGGACCAAGGTCAGCAGGCGCAACTTCCGGGCGGAAGGTGGGCGAGCAGCCCAGGTGCGTGCACAGGCCGACGAGAATGAGGATTTCCGGCTTGATCGAGCGAACCTCAGGGTCGACGTAGGTCGGCTGCACCGAAGCCTTGGACTCTGGATCAGACAGGTCACCCGTAATTTTTTTCAGGTTGCCAAGGATTTCTTCCGTTCGGCGCACGATGAACACCGGCTGGCCACGCCACTCAGCCACCATCTGCTGCCCGGCCTCGACCTTGGCGATATTGACCTTCACCGGTGCACCCGCGGCTTTCGCCTTGGCACTGGGAAACCATGACCCCACGAACGGTACCGCAGCCCCCACTGCTCCCGCTGCCCCGACCACGGATGTCGCGGCTACGAGGAAGCGGCGCCGGCCTGCGTTGACGCCGTCATTGCTCATTCAGTCCTCTCCCATCAGCTTGCTTGGCCTGTTGAACCAGGCTCGTACTTAGGTTGTGTCAATGGCACTAAAATTTGGCAGCCATGGTAAGAAACAAAACCACACACTGACAAGGTGATTACCCAAGCAAGGGCCACAACCCGCGCTTTGCTTGATCTGCGTCTATGCGACAAGCGGCCACTGACATGCTGACAGGTTAGTTCAAGCCAAAAAAAAAGCCCGGTTCCAAGGAACCGGGCTTTTTTCGACTGCCGAAGCGGTATTAACGCTTGGAGTACTGAGGACGCTTACGCGCTTTACGCAGACCCACTTTCTTACGCTCAACTTCACGAGCGTCGCGGGTGACGTAGCCAGCACGACGCAGAGCGCCACGCAGGGTTTCGTCGTATTCCATCAGAGCGCGGGTGATACCGTGACGGATCGCACCGGCTTGACCGCTGACACCACCACCGGAAACGGTGACGTAGATGTCGAATTTCTCAACGGTTTCGGTCAGCTCGAGTGGCTGGCGAACAACCATGCGAGCGGTTTCGCGACCGAAGAACACGTCCAGAGAACGGTTGTTGATGGAAATGTTACCAGTACCCGGACGCAGGAATACGCGAGCGGTTGCGGTCTTGCGACGGCCAGTGCCGTAATTTTGAGTCGCCGACATAATGAACTATCCCGTTAGATCTTCAGTTCTTGAGGCTGCTGAGCAGTGTGTGGGTGAGCAGCACCCGCGTACACTTTCAGCTTGCGGTACATGTCGCGACCCAGCGGGTTCTTAGGCAGCATGCCTTTGACCGCGGTTTCGATAACACGCTCAGGGGCCTTGGCGATCAACTTCTCGAAGTTGATTTCCTTGATACCGCCCGGGAAGCCGGAGTGGGAGTAGTACATTTTGTCGGAAGACTTGGCACCTGTCACACGAACCTGCTCGGCGTTGATAACGACGATGTAGTCGCCGGTGTCAACGTGAGGGGTGTATTCTGGTTTGTGTTTGCCACGCAGACGGCTAGCGATTTCGGTAGCCAGACGACCCAGGGTCTGGCCAGCGGCGTCGACTACGAACCACTCGCGCTTTACTGTTTCCGGTTTAGCAGTAAAAGTTTTCATTCTCTAAAGCCTCAGAGGCCGCCCAGCGAAAAATAGACGGCGAATCTTACTGGATAGTGCACAGCTTGCCAAGGGCAAGCGCGCAGCCGAACACAGACGCTTTTGGGGGCTCGGGTCGGGCACGCCAATGTTCGACGGGGTTCTTCCTGCGTGATGGTGCATCACTTCCGCCACGCGGAGAGGGGCTGAATTATCCAGATTGCGAGAAAAATTTCAACCTGCTTTGATGGGCATCTATTGCCAAGGAGTGTCTAACCGATGGAATACCGTCAGCTCGGCCGTACCGACCTCAATGTCAGCGCCCTGTGCCTGGGCACCATGACCTGGGGCGAACAGAACGTTCAGGCCGAAGCCTTCGAACAGATTGCCCGGGCCAAGGCCGCCGGGATCAACTTCATCGACACCGCCGAGATGTATCCGGTGCCGCCGCGCCCGGAAACCTACGCGGCTACCGAGCGCATCATCGGCAACTGGTTCCGCGACAACGGTGATCGCGACGACTGGGTGCTGGCCAGCAAGGTGGCAGGCCCGGGCAACGGCATCAGCCACATTCGCGACGGCCAGCTCAAGCACAACCGCCAGCACATCGTGGCGGCGCTGGAGGAGAGCCTGAAGCGCCTGCAGACCGACCGTATCGACCTGTACCAGCTGCACTGGCCGGAACGCAGCACCAACTTCTTCGGCAAGCTGGGCTACCAGCACCTGCCACAGGACCACTTCACCCCGCTGGAAGAAACCCTCGAGGTACTCGACGAGCAGGTACGGGCGGGCAAGATCCGTCACATCGGCCTGTCCAACGAAACGCCGTGGGGCACCATGAAATTCTTGCAACTGGCCGATAGCCGGGGCTGGCCGCGGGCGGTGTCGATCCAGAACCCGTACAACCTGCTCAACCGCAGCTTCGAGGTGGGCCTGGCAGAGGTGGCAATCCGTGAGCAGTGCGGCCTGCTGGCCTATTCGCCGCTGGCCTTCGGCATGCTCTCGGGCAAGTACGAGAACGGCGCACGGCCGGACAACGCGCGCCTGACCCTGTTCAGCCGCTTTGCCCGATACTCCAACCCGCAGACCGTCGCAGCCTGCAGCCGCTATGTGCAGCTGGCCCGCGAGCACGGCCTGGACCCGGCGCAGATGGCCCTGGCGTTCGTCACCCGGCAACCGTTCGTGACCAGCAACATCATTGGCGCGACCAGCCTGCAACAGCTGGACAGCAACCTGGCGAGCCTTGAGCTGAGCCTGAGCGATGAGTTGCTGGCAGCGATCGAAGCCATACACCAGGCGCAGCCGAACCCGGCGCCTTGAGCTGAAAGGGGCTGCATTGCAGCCCCGCCGCTACACGGGGTAGACACAATCGCCAAAAAATAAGACGATCCAGCCGGTGATTGACCACTCTACCCTATAAGAACAATGACAATGATGTTTACCCAACCCTCCGCGTCGCTGCGGCGCGTCAGCATCCTGGCCATTGACAAGGTGTTTGCTTCGACCTTGATGCAGGCCAAGGATTTCTTTCACCTCGCCAGCCTGCGTTACAGCAAGCAGCTAGGCCTGGGCTTGCAGCCCATGTTCGAGATCTGCCTGGTGAGCCCCGACGGCCAGCCGGTGGACAGCTTCAGCAATGTGCAGCTTCCGGTCGACGGTGGCCTGGACGACGCCGACGTCATCATTCTCCCGGCCTACTGGGACGACTTCGACAACCTGCTGCAACGTTATCCACAGGTGCTCCCATGGCTGCGTGAACAGCATGCCCGCGGCGCGGTGCTGTGCGCCGAGGCCAGTGGCGTGTTCTGGCTGGCCGAGTCCGGCCTGCTCGATGGCAAGGAGGCGACTACCTACTGGCGCTTCTTCAACAGCTTTGCCGAGCGCTTCCCGAAGATCCGGTTGAATCAGGACAAGCACCTGACCGACGCCGACAATATCTATTGCGCCGGCGGGGCCACGTCGGCCTGCGACCTGTACATCTACCTGATCGAGCGCTTCTGCGGTGCCAACGTGGCCCGCGCCGTGTCGCGCGACATTCTTTACGAAGTGCAGCGCAACTACACCCCGGGGCGCATGGGCTTTGGCGGGCAGAAGCTGCACCAGGACCTGATCATCCTGCAGATTCAGCATTGGCTGGAGGAGCACTTCGCCGACAAGTTCCGCTTCGAGGACGTTGCCCGCAACCACGGCATGAGCATCCGCAATTTCATGCGCCGCTTCCAGGGCGCGACGGGTGACAAGCCGCTGCACTACCTGCAACGGCTGCGGATCGAGACCGCCAAGGGGTTACTGTCGAGCACACGCAAGAGCATCAAGACCATCAGCTACGAGGTCGGTTATGACGATGCCAGTTTCTTTGCGCGGCTGTTCCGCCAGCACACCGAGCTGTCGCCGAACCAGTATCGGCAGCAGTTCATGCAAGAGGCTTGAGGCCTTGCGGGGCTGCTTTGCAGCCCATTCGCGGCACAAGGCCGCTCCCACAAATGCCCAGCGTGCGCCGATCAATGTGGCAGCGGCCTTGCGTCGCGAATGGGCCGCAAAGCGGCCCCAAAAATCTTACGGCTTGTGTGCGCGCGACAGGAATTCGTGCGACTGCATCTCCAGCAACCGGCTGAGGGTACGCTGGAACTCGAAGCTCAGGCGCCCGCCGGTGTACAGGTCTTTCAGCTCCACCTCGGCCGAGATGATCAGCTTGACGTTGCGGTCGTAGAATTCGTCCACCATGTTGATGAAGCGGCGGGCGATGTCGTCGGTGGCAACACCCATCTGCTCCACATTGCTCAGCAGCACGGCGTGGAAGATCTTGCCCAGTTCGATGTAGTCGTTCTGGCTGCGCGGCCCATCGCAAAGGGCGCGGAAGTCGAACCAGGCGACATCGTCACAGGTGCGCAGGGCATTGATCGGACGGTTCTCGATCATCAGCACGTCGTTCTCGATCGCCTGCGTGCACTCAGGGGTGAGCGCCTTGAAGCTGGCGCGCATGCTCTGGTGCGCCGCGTCATTGAGTGGGAAGTGGAACAGTTCGGCCTGCTCCAGGTGGCGCAGGCGGTAGTCGACCCCGCTATCCACGTTCACCACGTCGGTGTACTGCTTGATCATGGCGATGGCCGGCAAGAAGCGCGCACGCTGCAGGCCGTCCTTGTAAAGGCCGTCTGGCACGATGTTGGAAGTGGCCACCAGCGACACACCATTTTTGAACAGCTCTTCCATCAGAGTGCCGAGGATCATCGCATCGGTAATGTCCGACACGAAGAATTCGTCGAAACAGATCACCCGGGCTTCTTCGCTGAAGCGCTTGGCGATGATGGTCAGCGGGTTCTTCTCGCCCTTGAGGGTTTTCATTTCCTCGTGCACACGCTTCATGAAGCGGTGGAAGTGCGTACGCATCTTCTGCTTGAACGGCAGCGCTTCGTAGAAGGTATCGACCAGGTAGGTCTTGCCTCGCCCTACCCCACCCCAGAAATACAGGCCCTTGACCGGGGTCTGCTCCTTCTTGCCGAACAGTTTGCCGAACATGCCCGGCTTGTTGTTCTGCGCTTGTACCAGGTCGTCGTACAGGCGCTGCAAGTGACGCACCGCAGTTTCCTGCGCCGCGTCATGGAAGAAGTCGGGACGTTTCAGATCTGCTTGATAGCGTTCTAAGGGAGTCATAATTCGTTAGCGAGGCAACAAAAAACGGGCCGTCACTGTAGCGACAGGCCCGCTTAATGGCAATCAGACTTGCGTCAATATGCCTCAGTCCTGCTGTGGTGCCAGGGCATCACGCAGGCTCTGAATGGCGGCATCACGGGCTTGCGCGCTGTCAAACTGCGGCCCGTCGGCGACCTGCTCGCCATTGAGCCACAGGCCGAAGCTCAGGCCTTCTACCCGTACATCGGCCTCGCCACCCTGCTGCAGCTGCTTGCTCACGGCGCCAGCACTCTTGCCGTCAGCGAAGCTGCGCGACAGCAGCAGTTGCTCACCGTCAGCGGCCAACAGGCGGAAACGGAAGCTGCCGTCTTCGTCACGGAAGCTGACGAAGCGCGCGCTCTTGGCTGACTTCTTCTTCACCTCGGTGGTGGCCTGCACGCTGCTGCGGAACGAACGCAGGCCAACGGCTTCGCGCAGTTGCTCGAGGAACGGCGTGGCAATCTTGCGGGCCTTGGCGGCACCGGCCAGCAGGATGTCTTCCAGGTCCGCCGGGCGTGCGATCAGTTGGTGGTAGTACTCGCGTTTTTCCGCCAGCTGGCCATCCAGCAACTGGAACAGGCGCTGCTTGGCATCACCCCAGCCCAGGCCCTGCAACAGCTCTTCGCGGAACCCGGCGCATTGCTCCGGCGTCGAGAAGGCCTGGTACAGGGTGAACAGGTGCGAGTTGTCCGGGTCTTTCGCTTCACCCGGCGCGCGCGAGTCAGTCACGATGCGCGAGATGGCGTCTTTCATGTCCTTGGCGCTGGTGAACAACGGGATGGTGTTGTCGTAGCTCTTGGACATCTTGCGCCCGTCCAGGCCTGGCAGCGTGGCCACGGTTTCCTCGATCACCGCCTCTGGCAGGGCGAAGAAGTCCTGGCCCTGGCCGAACAGGTGGTTGAAGCGTTGGCCGATGTCGCGGGCCATTTCCACGTGCTGGATCTGGTCACGGCCGACCGGCACCTTGTTGGCGTTGAACATGAGGATGTCCGCGGCCATCAGCACCGGGTAGCTGAACAGGCCCATGGTCACGCCGGCGTCCGGGTCCTCCCCATTTTCGACGTTCTTGTCCACCGAGGCCTTGTAGGCATGCGCGCGGTTGAGCAGGCCCTTGGCGGCAACGCAGGTCAGCAGCCAGGTCAGTTCGGGAATTTCCGGGATGTCGGACTGGCGATAGAAAGTCACTTTGTCCGGGTCAAGGCCACCGGCCAGCCAGGTGGCGGCGATTTCCAGGCGTGAACGCTGGATGCGCAGCGGGTCATCGCATTTGATCAGGGCGTGGTAGTCGGCCAGGAAGTAGAACGAGTCGACACCGGGCTGCTGGCTGGCACGGATCGCAGGGCGAATGGCGCCGGCGTAGTTGCCCAGGTGCGGAGTGCCGGTGGTAGTGATACCGGTAAGAATGCGCGTGGTCATGGGTGTTCGCTTATTCAGGCTTGGCTCAGTTCGAAAGGCGCGGCAGCAGCAGATCCTTCAGATCGGTCAGCTTGCCATGGAAGAAGTGTCCGCATTCTGCCACTTTCAGCAGCTCATGGGGGCGCGTCAGGCTGTCGGACCAATCGTAAACCAGCTGCGGTGCGACGACTTCGTCGGCGTCCGGCTGCACCACGGTCACCGGGCAGCGCTGCGGCAGCGGGAATTCGGCGGTCAGGCGCATGACCGCCGGGGCGATCATGAACAGGTGCTGCAACTCGACGCCTGCAGTTTCAAGTCGCCCGGCCAGGCTGGTGGCAACGAAACCACCGAACGAAAAGCCCATCAACACCAGCGGCAACTCTGGGTGCGAGCTACGCAGCCAGGCTGCCGCGGCCTCGGCATCGGCCACTTCGCCGGCCCCCATGTCATGGCTGCCGGCGCTCTGGCCGACGCCACGGTAGTTGAAACGCAGGGTCGCGTAACCGGCATCACGGGCGGTGCGTTGCAGGGTCGAGACCACCTTGTTGAGCATGGTGCCGCCCTGGACCGGGTTGGGGTGGCAGATCAGCACCGCGCCACGGGCGTCAGCCACGTCCAGGTACAAGGCTTCCAGCTGGCCGGCGGGGCCATCGATGAACAAGGGGGTTTCGCGGACAAGCAAGGCACTACTCCGTGACCTCGGGAAGGGTCGATTCGTCTAGGTGTGAAATTCTGTTCTGATTTGCGATCGCTCGCGGTATACAGCGCAGGTCTGAGCCGTTAACGTAAAGCAAAGCCGTTTATAGAGGAAGGACTCGTGGAACTCTCGCTCCTTGTTTGGTTGTTGCCAACCCTGGCCCTGGTCATTGGCGTGGCGGTCGGTTTCATTGTTGCCCGCCTGCTGCCCAACGCAGCACCCAGCAACACCCAGCGCCAACTGGATGACATCCAGAAGCGCTTCGACAGCTACCAGAACGAAGTGGTCACCCACTTCAACAGCACTGCCATGCTGGTCAAGAAACTGACCCAGAGCTACCAGGACGTACAGGATCACCTGGCTGAAGGCGCCAACAGCCTGGCCCTTGATGAAGTCACTCGCCAGCGCCTGCTGGCTGCCCTGCATTCCGAAGCGCCGCAAGGCCCGCGTGACCGCCTGACCCCACCGAAAGACACCGCCGAAGTGCCGCGCGACTATGCGCCAAAAGCGCCGAACTCGCCGGGCATGCTGGACGAGAGCTACGGGCTCAAGCGTTGATCCACTGAACCTGTAAAAGGCCTCGCAAGAGGCCTTTTTTGTGTATGCCGTGTTCTTGCCGCTGCGGGCCCTTTTCGCGGCACAAGGCCGCTTCTACAGATGCCCCAGCGCCTCCTCGATATCCAGCAGCAGATCCTCCACATCCTCCAGACCAACCGACAATCTCACCAGCCCCTCCGATATCCCGTGATGGGCGCGCTCCTGGGGCGTGTAACTGGAGTGCGTCATGCTGGCCGGGTGTTGCGCCAGCGACTCGGCATCCCCCAGGCTCACCGCCCGCGCAAATAGCTGCAGGGCATTCATGAAGCGCCGCCCGGCCTCGATACCGCCCTTGAGCTCAAAGGCAATCATCCCGCCCGGCAAACGCATCTGCCGCCGTGCCAGGTCGTACTGGGCAAACGACGGCAAGCCCGGATAGTGAATCAGTTCCACCTGGGGCTGCCGGGCCAGGAACTTCGCCACCTCCAGGGCATTGGCGCAATGCCGGTCCATGCGCAGCGCCAAGGTCTTGATACCGCGCATCAATAACGCAGCGTCATGGGGCGACAAGACTGCCCCGGTCATGTCTTTCAGCCCTTCCAGGCGAATGCGGTCGACCAACGCCTTGCGCCCCACCACCAGGCCGGCGGTGATATCGCCATGGCCGCTGAGGTACTTGGTCGCCGAATGCACCACCAGGTCCGCCCCCAGCTCCAGTGGCCGCTGCAGGTACGGCGTGCAGTAGGTGTTGTCGACCACCACAAGCACGTCTCTCCCATGTACAGCCTCGACCACCGCTGCGATGTCGACCAGTTGCATGTTGGGGTTGGCCGGCGTTTCGAAGTAGATCATCCGCGTTTTACTGTTGATCGCCGCTTTGAGGGCCTTGGCGTCATTGAGGTCGACATGGTGAATCTTGACTCCGAACTCGCCAATCCCATGGTGCAGAAACGCGAAGGTACAGCCATACAGGGTGCGCCCGACGATCAGTTCATCACCGGGGCGCAACAGGGTCCAGATGGTCGAGGTAATGGCGCCCATACCCGACGCCAGCGCCAATCCCGCCTCACCGCCCTCCAACGAGGCCATGCGTTGCTCAAGCAAGGCCAAGGTGGGATTGGAGATGCGGCTGTAGAAGTGCCCTGCCTCTTCCCCGGCGAAGCAAGCAGCGCCGTATTCAACAGTGGGGAAGGCATAGGTAGCGGTCTGGTACACCGGCGGCACCAGGGCGCCTCCGTGGGAAAGCGGGTCGTAGCCATGGTGAATGGCCCGCGTGGAGAAACCGGTGTTGTTATGGGAGTCGCGCATGGCAACAGCCTCTTGTGGTTTGTTATAAGCTTATGCCACCGAGCTGCCCGATTTTTTCCAAAATAGCCCACGCATTTGCGTGCTTGCTGGAATAAAAACAACAATCAACGGACCAGGAGGGCAAAACATGCCTTCAAGCCTCGACCGCACCGACCGCGCCCTGCTCGCCGCTTTGCAGGACAATGCCCGCCTGACCGTTGCCGAACTCGCCGACCAGGTAGCGTTAACCACCTCGCCCTGCTGGCGTCGGGTCAAACTGCTGGAAGACAACGGCTACATCACCGGCTACCAGGCCATCCTCTCGCCCAAGTCGCTGGGGTTTGGCGTGACCGCGTTCGTCAGCATCATGATGGACTCGCACACCAAGGACATGGCGCTGGCGTTCGAGCAGCGGCTGATGGAGATTCCCGAAATCGTCGCCTGCCACAACATCTCCGGGCGCTATGACTTTTTGCTGGAGATCCTGGCGCGGGACCTGGAGTCGTTCGGGGAATTCACCCGGGAAGTGCTGCAGCGGCTGCCGGGAGTGAAGGAGATCTATTCGAGTTTTTCCTACAAGGCGGTGAAGGAGAAACGGGTGATACCAGTGTCAGAGAAACATATTTAAGACAAATCCGAGAAAACGGAAAATCCGGTGTAGGAAAGCACATCTAAGAAATCTCCTTCTAATCATCAGGAACGTGCCTACTTCCATACCCCCTACCTCTGACATAAAAAAAACTCGTCCCCGGGCACACTTTCCCTGCCTTCAACTCAGGGACGACTCTATGGCCAGCCTTCTTCCAGAATTCATCATCCGTAAACTCGAAGGTCGGACATTCCACAGCTTCGACCATTTCTCCCAATCCTTCTGGCTGGCGATCGCAGAAGACCCAGTCTACAGCCAGCAATTCATCCCCGCCCAACTCAACCGCCTCAAGAAAGGCTGGCCCCCTCGGGCGCCATTCCATGAGACGGTAAAGGGTCTGCGTTCTTATCAGATAGGCCAGCTGAACCCGCCCGAGTGGGGTGGGTTGATGTACGACGCTGAAAACCTGCGGATCATGAGCGCCATGCAATACGCGCTGTCATCGGAGACGCCATGGTGATCAGGCTGAAACACTGCCTGGCCGACTATTCATACGATGAGTTCCGGCTGATTGTTGAGGCATTGATTCAGGCGACAGGCTCGCGTGCTTGGCAGGATCGATTGCTGGAACACTTTATCGAAGTGGTTGAACATCCTGATGGCGCTGACCTTATCTATTACCCCGAGGAAGATCGGGGAAGATGCGCCGAGCAGGTCATGGCGCGCGTCTTGGAATGGAGAGCGTCAAAGGGTCTTGCAGTGTTCAGAATTAAAATCAACTAGCCTGCCAGGTCTGGATGCAGCTCAGAGGCTTAGCGAAGAACTTTTGCCAGCGACGGTACATGGCACCCGCTCTGCCGGTGTTCGCGGCTAAAGCCGCTCCTACAGTGATCGCGCAAACTTTCAGATTCTCAACAAAGCGGTTGGCCTTAAAGGCTCCGCACAACCCAAGGATTACGCGCATAAAAAAACCCGCCGAAGCGGGTTTTTTCTTGCAGGCCAGTGCTTAGATCGCGCCGCGCTGACGCAGCACGTCCAGCACCAGTTTCACACCTTCATCCACGCTGGTGGCCTGGGTGTCGATCACAAGGTCGGCATCCAGCGGCACATCGAACGGGAAGCTTTCGCCCGGGATGTTTTCGCCACCGGCCGCGTACAGGCCTTGCGGGTCACGCTCGCGGCAAGCCAGCGGCGAAGCCTGTACGTACACCGTCACCAGGCGGTCTTTGCCGATCAGGGCCTTGGCCTGTTCGCGGCCTTCGGCATCCGGGGCCACGAACGCAGCCAGGGTCAGCAGGCCGGCTTCGTTGAACTGGCGCGCCACATGGGCGGCGCGGCGCCAGTTTTCGGTGCGGCCGGCGCGGTCTTGCGGCAGGCCCTTGTTCAGGTCGTGGCGCAGGTTCTGGCCGTCCAGCACGTACACCGCACGGCCCATGTCGAACAGCTTGCGCTCCACGGCATAGGCCAGGGTGCTCTTGCCAGCGCCGGACAGGCCGCTGAACAGCACGGTGGCTGGCTGCTGGCCGAAGCGCAGGGCGCGCTCTTCGGTAGACACGTGGGCCTGCTTGCCATGCTGGCCGGTGCTGCCGTGTGGCAGAACGGGTGGCGCGATGATCATGCCGGCACCGACGGTGCCGTTGGTCAGGCGGTCGATGACAATGAACGCACCGGTGGTGCGGTTGCTGTCGTAGCCGTCCAGGGCGATCGAGGTGTCCAGCGCTACCTTCACGCGGCCGATCTCGTTCAGCTGCAGCGCGCTGGCAGCGCCCTGCTCCAGGGTGTTCACATCGACCTTGTGGGTGATGCTGGCAATCGAGCCCGGCACATAGCTGGTGGCGCGCTTGATGTCGTACTTCTTGCCCGGGAGCATTGGCTCCTCGGCCATCCACACCAGCATGGCGTCGAACTGATCGGTCACTGGCGGCACGTTGTCGGCATGTACCAGCAGGTCGCCACGGGAGATGTCGATCTCGTCTTCCATGGTCAGGGTCACGGCCTGGCCTGGGCCGGCGTTTTCCAGCTCACCTTCGTAGGTGACGATGGACTTGACGCGGCTGCTCTTGCCCGACGGCAGCACGACGATTTCGTCGCCCTTGTGCACCACGCCACTGGCGATGGTGCCGGCGAAGCCGCGGAAGTTCAGGTTCGGGCGGTTCACGTACTGCACCGGGAAGCGCAGGTCGGTGAAGTTGCGGTCGGCCGCAACCTCAACGGTTTCGAGAATCTCCATCAGCGTCGGGCCGGCGTACCACGGCGATTGCTCGCTGTGATTGACCACGTTGTCGCCCTTGAGCGCCGACATTGGTACGAAGTGCAGGCTGCTCGGGGTCAGGTTGATGGCTTCGGCAAACTTCAGGTAGTCGGCCTTGATCGACTCGAAGACGCCTTCATCGAAGCCCTTCAGGTCCATCTTGTTGACTGCGACCACGATGTGCTTGATGCCCAGCAGCGAGGCAATGTAGCTGTGCCGGCGGGTCTGGGTCTGCACGCCGTAGCGGGCATCGACCAGGATGATCGCCAGGTCACAGGTGGACGCACCGGTGGCCATGTTGCGGGTGTACTGCTCGTGGCCAGGGGTGTCGGCGATGATGAACTTGCGTTTGGCGGTGGAGAAGTAGCGGTAGGCGACATCGATGGTGATGCCCTGCTCGCGCTCGGCCTGCAGGCCGTCGACCAGCAGTGCCAGGTCGACTTCTTCGCCGGTGGTGCCGACTTTCTTCGAATCACGGGTGATGGCTTCGAGGTGGTCCTCGTAGATCATCTTCGAGTCGTGCAGCAGGCGCCCGATCAGGGTGCTCTTGCCGTCATCCACGTTGCCACAGGTGAGGAAACGCAGCAGTTCTTTGCGCTCGTGCTGAGCCAGATAAGCGAGGATGTCTTCGCTGATCAAATCGGATTGGTGCGACATGGAGTAACCCTGAAAATTAGAAGTAGCCCTGACGTTTCTTGTCTTCCATGGAACCGGCGCCATCGTGGTCGATGACCCGGCCCTGGCGCTCGGAAGTGCGCGTCAGGAGCATTTCCTGAATGATGTCGGTCAGCGTTTCGGCTTCCGACTCGACAGCCCCCGTCAACGGGTAGCAACCGAGGGTACGGAAACGCACCTTCTTCTTGACGATACGGGCTTTCTCTTCCTCGGAGAGGTGCTCGAGGATACGCTCGTCGTCGATCATGATCAGGGTGCCGTTCTTCTCGATGACTTCACGCTCGGCGGCGAAGTACAGCGGCACGATCGGGATGCCTTCTAGGTAGATGTACTGCCAGATGTCCAGCTCGGTCCAGTTCGACAGCGGGAACACGCGGATCGACTCGCCCTTGTTGACCTTGCCGTTGTACACGTTCCACAGCTCGGGGCGCTGGTTCTTCGGGTCCCAGCGGTGCTTGCTGTCGCGGAACGAATACACACGCTCTTTGGCCCGCGACTTCTCTTCGTCGCGGCGCGCGCCACCAAAGGCGGCGTCGAAACCATGCTTGTCCAGTGCCTGCTTCAGGCCCTGGGTCTTCATGATGTCGGTGTGCTTGGAGCTGCCATGGGTGAACGGGTTGATGCCCTGCGCCACACCCTCAGGGTTGACGTGGGTGATCAGTTCCAGGCCCATTTCCTCGACCATCTTGTCGCGGAAGCTGTACATCTCCTGGAATTTCCACTGGGTGTCGACGTGCATCACCGGGAACGGCAGCTTGCCCGGGAAGAAGGCCTTGCGCGCCAGGTGCAGCATCACGGCGGAATCCTTGCCGATCGAGTACAGCATCACCGGGTTGTCGAACTCGGCGGCCACCTCGCGGATAATGTGGATGCTCTCCGCCTCCAGCTGTTTCAAGTGCGTCAGTTTGTCGACCATGGCTACTCACGAAAAACGATCTTATGGACGGCCTGCGGGCCGTGTTCGAGCGAGCCACTTTATCACAGCGGCTGCTTCTATTTAGGAGGCGGGCTAGATCGAAAAGGTCTAACGATATGACTGCGGGTTTGGGCTGCCAGGGCCGGCCCTTTCGCGGGCTCGCCCGCTCCCACAGGTATTGCCCCCCAGGCTTGGTGCGATCCCTGTGGGAGCGGGCGAGCCCGCGAAGCAGGCAACGCTGATATCAAATGGGATTGGGGCAATCGATGAACAGGTGCTCCACGGCAAACCGCCGCGCCAGGTAATCGCCCAGCGCCTGCACCCCGTAACGCTCGGTGGCATGGTGCCCGGCAGCAATGAAACTGACGCCATTCTCGCGCGCACTGTGATAGGTCTGCTCCGACGCCTCGCCGGTCAGGTACAGGTCCACCCCGGCGGCAATCGCCGTGTCGATGTAACCCTGCCCGCCACCGGTGCACCAGCCGACCCGGCGGATCATCTGCTCCCCCTCCACCAGCAATGGCTCACGCCCCAGCACTTCCTGAACCCGCCGGGCAAAATCGCGGGCAGTCACAGGTTCGGCCAGTGAGCCGACCAACCCGACCACCTTGGGGTTCTCCGGGTCCAGCGGCCCTTCGACGGTGATGTCCAGTTGCCGCGCCAGCTGCACGTTGTTGCCCACCTCCGGGTGAACATCCAGCGGCAGGTGAAACGCCAGCAGGCTGATGTCGTTGTTCAGCAAGGTTTTCAGACGACGCTGGCGGATACCGGTGATGCACGGGTTCTCACCCTTCCAGAAGTAACCATGGTGCACCAGCACCAGGTCGGCCTGGGCCTCGACCGCAGCATCCAGCAACGCCTGGCTGGCGGTCACACCACTGACGATACGGCTGACCTGCGGCCGGCCCTCTACTTGCAGGCCATTGGGGCAATAATCCTGGATCTTCGCGCTGCCCAGGTAACGCTCGGCTTCCTCGACCAGGGTGTTTAGAGCGACGGCCATGAAAATCTCCTCGAAAACTGCGCTTTTCTCGGGCGCAACGCCAATGGAACGCCCGTATAATGCCGGCCATTATGGGCCGTCGCCGGCACTGGGGGAACCGGTGTATGATCCCGCGCGCTCATGCCCCACTGCGCGGCCACTGGCCCTCGCTCTTTCCAGGATTCGTTCATGTTCAAGGCTTTGCGTTACTTTGGCTGGCCCCTGCTTACCGGCGTACTGATCGCCATGCTGATCATCCAGCGCTTCCCGGAGTGGGTAGGCCTGCCCAGCCAGGACGTCAACCTGCAACAGGCACCGCAGACCACGCGGATCATGCAAGGCCCGGTGTCGTACGCCGACGCCGTGACACTGGCTGCCCCTGCAGTGGTCAACCTGTACACCACCAAGGTGGTGAACAAAAGCGCACATCCGCTGTTCGAGGACCCGCAGTTCCGCCGCTTCTTCGGCGATAACCTGCCCAAGCAGCGCCGCTGGGAGTCGAGCCTGGGCTCGGCGGTGATCATGAGCCCCGAGGGCTACCTGCTGACCAACAACCATGTCACCAGCGGCGCCGACCAGATCGTCGTGGCCCTGAAAGATGGCCGCGAAACCCTGGCCCGCGTGATCGGCAGCGACCCGGAAACCGACCTGGCGGTGCTGAAGATTGACCTGAAGAACCTGCCGGCGATCACCATAGGCCGTTCGGACACCATTCACATCGGCGACGTGTCGCTGGCCATCGGCAACCCGTTTGGTGTTGGCCAGACCGTGACCATGGGTATCATCAGCGCTACCGGCCGTAACCAGCTGGGCCTGAACAACTACGAAGACTTCATCCAGACCGACGCAGCGATCAACCCCGGCAACTCGGGCGGCGCGCTGGTCGATGCCAATGGCAACCTGGTTGGCATCAACACCGCGATTTTCTCCAAGTCCGGCGGTTCACAAGGCATTGGCTTCGCCATCCCGGTGAAACTGGCACTGGAGGTAATGAAGTCGATCGTCGAGCACGGCCAGGTGATCCGTGGCTGGCTGGGCATCGAGGTGCAACCGCTGAGCCAGGAGCTGGCCGAATCGTTCGGCATGAAGGACCGCCCGGGTATCGTGGTGGCAGGTATTTTCCGCGAAGGCCCGGCGGCCAAGGCCGGGTTGCAACTGGGTGACGTGATCCTGAGCATCAACGGCGAACCGGCCGGTGATGGCCGCAAGTCGATGAACCAAGTGGCGCGGATCAAACCCAACGAGAAGATCACCATCGAGGTGATGCGCAATGGGCAGCAGTTGAAGCTGGTTGCCGAGGTGGGGCTGCGGCCGCCGCCGGCGCCGGCTGCCAGCCAGGAAGAGAAATAAACCCAGGGCCGCGTTGCGGCCCTTCGCGGGCACGCCCGCTCCCACAGGAACTACGTAGGCTCCAAAGCCAGCGCTAAACCTGTGGGAGCGGGCGTGCCCGTTAAGGGCTGCCGCGCAGCCCAAACAGCATCAATGCAGGATCTGGCTCAGGAACAACCGGGTCCGGTCACTGCGCGGCCGGTCGAAGAAGTCATCCGGCGCCGCCTGCTCCACAATCTCCCCCTTGTCCATGAAGATCACCCGGTTCGCCACGGTGCGGGCAAAACCCATCTCGTGGGTCACGCAGAGCATGGTCATGCCGTCTTCGGCCAGGCCCACCATGGTATCGAGCACTTCCTTGACCATTTCAGGGTCCAGCGCCGAGGTCGGCTCGTCGAACAGCATGATCTTCGGCTTCATGCACAGCGCACGGGCAATCGCCACACGCTGCTGCTGGCCACCCGACAATTGCCCCGGGTACTTGTGCGCCTGCTCGGGAATACGCACGCGCTCCAAATAATGCATGGCAATTTCCTCGGCCTTGCGCCGCGGCATCTTGCGCACCCACATCGGCGCCAAGGTGCAGTTTTCCAGAATGCTCAGGTGCGGGAACAGGTTGAAGTGCTGGAACACCATGCCCACTTCACGGCGGATGGCCTCGATCTGCTTGAGGTCGTTGGTCAGCTCGACGCCATCGACCACGATGCGCCCCTGCTGGTGCTCTTCCAGGCGGTTGAGGCAACGGATGGTGGTGGACTTGCCCGAGCCGGATGGCCCGCACAGCACAATGCGCTCGCCCTGGCGCACGTTCAGGTTGATGTCCTTGAGCACATGGAACTGGCCGTACCACTTGTTCACACCCTGCATCTGGATGATGCCTTCGGGGCCGGCAGGCTGCTTGATCGCTTCACTCATTTCGAAACTCCTAACGCTTGTGGCCAGTGTCCAGCTTGCGCTCCAGGTGCATGGAGTAGCGGGACATACCGAAACAGAAAATCCAGAACACCAGGGCGGCGAACACATAGCCCTCGGTAGCCATGCCCAGCCAGGCCGGGTCGGCGGCGGCTTGCTTGACGCTGTTCAGCAGGTCGAACAGGCCGATGATGATCACCAGGCTGGTGTCCTTGAACAGGGCAATGAAGGTGTTGACGATGCCGGGAATCACCAGCTTGAGCGCTTGCGGCAGAATCACCAGGCCCATCGAACGCCAATAGCCCAGGCCCATGGCGGCGGCAGCTTCGTACTGGCCCTTGGGGATGGCCTGCAAACCACCGCGCACCACCTCGGCGATATACGCCGACTGGAACAGGATCACGCCGATCATCGCCCGCAGCAGCTTGTCGAAGCTCATGCCTTCGGGCAGGAACAACGGCAGCATCACCGACGACATGAACAGCACGGTGATCAATGGCACGCCGCGCCAGAACTCGATGAAGGTCACGCACACCACCTTCACGGCCGGCATCCTCGAACGCCGGCCCAAGGCCAGCAGGATGCCCAGTGGCAAGGCGCCGACAATACCCACGGTGGCGATCACCAGGGTCAGCATCAGCCCGCCCCACTGGCTGGTCGGTACGCTCTCCAGGCCCAGGTACCCACCGTGCAGCAGGGTGTAGGCCAGTACCGGGTACAGCACCAGGAAGCCCAGGCCGTAGAAGGCCTTGCGCGGGAAGCGCTTGATGAACAGCGGCGCAGCGCCGATGACGGCAAGCCACACCGTCAGGTCCACCCGCCAGCGCAGCTCGGCCGGGTAGTAGCCGTACATGAACTGGCCAAAGCGCTGCTGCACGAACACCCAGCAGGCGCCCTCCTTGGTGCAGTCGGCGCGTGTGGTGCCGACCCAGTTGGCGTCGATCAACGCCCACTGAACAAGCGGCGGTACGATCAGCCATACCAGGTAGATGGCGAACAGGGTCAACAGCGTGTTGAGCCAGCTGGAGAACAGATTGGCACGCATCCATGCGAGCACGCCGACGGTTTTCACCGGTGGCGGCATATCGGGTTTGAAAACATGGGCATTCACGGGCGTATCCTCACCGCTCGATCAGCGCAATGCGCTTGTTGTACCAGTTCATCAGCAGCGAAATGCTGATGCTGATGGCGAGATAGACACTCATGGTGATGGCGATCACCTCGATAGCCTGGCCGGTCTGATTGAGCACGGTGCCGGCGAACAGCGAGACCATCTCCGGGTAGCCGATACCGGCCGCCAGCGACGAGTTCTTCGCCAGGTTCAGGTACTGGCTGGTCAGCGGCGGAATGATCACCCGCAGTGCCTGGGGAATGATCACCTTGCGCAGGGTCGGGCCCTCGCGCAGGCCCAGCGATCGCGCGGCCTCGGTCTGGCCATGGCTGACCGAACGGATGCCAGAACGCACGATTTCAGCGATGAAAGCTGCCGTGTAGATAGTCAGCGCCAAGGTCAGCGCCAGCAGTTCGGGGATCAGCACCCAGCCACCGACGAAGTTGAAGCCCTTGAGCTGCGGCACCTCCCAGCTTACCGGGCTGCCGAACAACAGCACGCTCAGGCCCGGGATGACGAGCAGTAGCGCCAACCCCACCCAGAACTTGTGGAACGGCACGCCGGTCTCGTCGAAGCGCTTGTTGGCCAGGCGCACCATCACGACAGTGGCGGCAATCGCCACCCCCAAGGCAACGACGAACGGCCAGAAGCCATCGGCCATGGACGCGCCCGGCATGTTCAGGCCACGGTTGCTGATAAAGAACATATCGTCGATGTTGATGCTGCCGCGCGGTCCCGGCAGGGTCAGGAACACGGCGAAGTACCAGAACAGGATCTGCAGCAGCGGCGGAATGTTGCGGAAGGTTTCCACATACACGGTCGCCAGTTTGTTGATCATCCAGTTCGGTGACAGGCGAGCCACCCCAATGATGAAGCCCAGAACCGTCGCCAGGATGACGCCGATGAAGGTGACCAGCAGGGTATTGAGCAGGCCGATGACGAACACCCGCGCATAACTGTCGGATTCCACATAGGGGATCAGGTGCTGGGCGATGCCGAAGCCGGCACTGCGGTCGAGAAAGTCGAAGCCCGAGGTGATACCCCGGTGTTGCAGGTTGGTTTGCGTGTTGTGGAACAGGTACCAGCCCAGGCCGACCACGAAGACGATCGTGAGGATCTGGAACAGCCACGCGCGCACACGCGGATCGTTAAGGGACAAGCCCTTGGGTGCGCCGATTTGATTTTGCATGAAGTGCCCCGGACAGTAGGGATTCGAACAGCCTGCAGCGGCGGGATGCCGCCGCAGGGTGCAACCATCAGCGCACGGGTGGCGCGTACTGGATGCCGCCGTTGTTCCACAGGGCGTTCATGCCACGGTCGATCTTCAGGTCGGTGCTCTGGCCCAGGTTCTTCTCGAACACTTCACCGTAGTTGCCGACTTGCTTGACGATCTGTACTACCCAGTCTTTGGGCAGCTTGAGGTCCTTGCCGTACTCACCATCCGCACCCAACAGGCGGGCGACGTCAGGGTTTTTGGTGCCCTTGGCTTCGGCCTCGACATTTTTCGAGGTGATGCCTGCTTCTTCGGCGTTGAGCATGGCGAACAGGGTCCACTTGACGATGCTGAACCACTCCTCGTCGCCTTTACGCACCACCGGGCCCAGTGGCTCCTTGGAGATGGTTTCCGGCAGTACCACGTAGTCGGTCGGCGCGGCCAGCTTGGAACGCTGGGCAAACAGCTGCGACTTGTCCGAGGTCAGCACGTCGCAACGGCCCGACTCCAGCGACTTGGCGCTTTCGTCCGAGGTGTCGAAGGTGATCGGGGTGTACTTCAGGTTATTGGCGCGGAAGAAGTCCGACACGTTCAACTCGGTGGTGGTACCGGCCTGGATACAGATGGTTGCGCCATCGAGCTCTTTGGCGCTGGATACACCCAGCTTCTTGTTGACCAGGAAGCCAACCCCGTCGTAGTAGGTGACACCGGCAAACACCAGGCCCATGCCGGCATCGCGCGAGCTGGTCCAGGTGGTGTTGCGCGACAGCACGTCGACCTCGCCCGACTGCAGGGCGGTGAAGCGTTCCTTGGCGTTGAGCTGGCTGAACTTGACCTTGGTCGCGTCGCCGAACACGGCAGCGGCCACGGCGCGGCAGACATCGGCGTCGATACCGACGATCTTGCCTTGCGCATCAGGTACCGAGAAGCCCGGAAGACCGTCGCTCACGCCACACTGGACGAAGCCCTTCTTCTTGACCGCATCGAGGGTGGCGCCGGCCTGGGCATTGCTCACGGCGCCCAGTGCAGCGGCAGCGGTCAGGACTGCCAGGGTGGTTTTCAACATCTTCATTCACAACCTCCAAATCGCTCTTGTTGTATCGAGCCGGAATTGCACCGCACCCTTTTGAGGCGTATCCGACCCGTATTGGCTTGTTATTGGGTCACTTGGCGCAATGGACTGTTCTGTGACAGCCTTCGCGTGCAAAGGGTGTTACCGTTTCGGCCTGCCCTTTGCATCGCAGATTGAATTGCAAAGCGCGTACCAGATTCTCTGGCTGTAGCGTTTAAGCGCTCGTCAAGTGGGGAAAGTTGTATCGTTGCGACATTCTTTTTCCGACAATCATTTCCAGCGCCTTCTTTTCACGCACGCCATAACAAGACCCGCACACTTTCGGAGCAGTCATGACCAACCCGCTGATTCTCGAACCACAGAAAACCGCTGATGCCTGTGTGATCTGGTTGCACGGTTTGGGGGCCGACCGTTACGACTTCCTACCGGTAGCCGAATTCATGCAGGAGCGCCTGCTCAGCACCCGGTTCATCATGCCCCAGGCCCCGACCCGGCCAGTCACCATAAATGGCGGTTATGCCATGCCCAGCTGGTATGACATCAAGGCCATGACCCCGGCCCGCGCCATTGACGAAGCGCAGCTGGAAGCGTCGGCCGAGCAAGTGGTTGCCCTGATCAAGGCCGAGCAGGCCAAAGGCATCAACCTGTCCCGTATCTTCCTGGCCGGTTTTTCCCAAGGTGGCGCGGTGGTGATGCACACTGCCTATATAAAGTGGCAAGAAGCACTGGGTGGGGTGATTGCCCTGTCCACCTATGCCCCCACCTTCAACGACCAGCACCAGTTGAGTGCCTGCCAACAGCGCACCCCGGCCCTGTGCCTGCATGGCGTGCATGACCCGGTGGTGATCCCGTCCATGGGCCGCACCGCTTTCGAGTACCTGAACACCTGGGGCGTCGCCGCCCGCTGGCACGAATACCCGATGGAACACGAAGTGGTGGTCGAAGAACTGAACGACATCTACGAATGGTTGAGCAAACAGCTGCAATAGGCTGGCTCTCTTGTAGTTGTGGGAGTATTCCACTACGCCGCGCCCGGATCTTGCATTACACTGCCCGGCGTACATTCCTTAATCAGTTGATGAGACGATCGTGCTCAAAGCACTCAAGAAAATATTCGGCAAGGGAGACGCCGCGCCACACGCCGTTGCTCCTGCTGCCAGCGTGGCACCGCCTGCGCCCGCACCCGCCAGCGAGGCCCGGCCCGCAGCAAAACCGGCCGTAGCGCATGCCAACCCCGCCCCAAAGGCTGAACAACCCGCTGCTGCTACGCCACCTGCCGACAAAGCGGCCAAGGACAAACCGCGTCGCGAGCGCAAGCCCAAGCCACAGGCCAGCCTGTGGAAACCGGAAGACTTCGTGGTCGAGCCGCAGGAAGGCAAGACCCGCTTCCACGACTTCAAGCTGTCCAACGAGCTGATGCACGCCATCCACGACCTGGGCTTCCCGTACTGCACGCCGATCCAGGCGCAGGTGCTGGGGTATACCCTGCGTGGTCAGGACGCCATTGGCCGGGCCCAGACAGGTACCGGCAAGACTGCGGCGTTCCTGATCTCGATCATTTCCCAACTGCAGCAGACGCCACCGCCCAAGGAACGCTACATGGGCGAGCCACGCGCGCTGATCATCGCCCCTACCCGCGAGCTGGTGGTGCAGATCGCCAAGGACGCCGTGGCGCTGACCAAGTACACCGGCCTGAACGTCATGAGCTTTGTTGGCGGCATGGACTTCGACAAGCAGCTCAAAGCCCTTGAAGCACGCCACTGCGACATCCTGGTGGCCACCCCGGGCCGCCTGCTGGACTTCAACCAGCGCGGCGAAGTGCACCTGGACATGGTCGAGGTGATGGTGCTGGACGAAGCCGACCGCATGCTCGACATGGGTTTCATCCCACAGGTGCGCCAGATCATTCGCCAGACACCACCGAAAAGCGAGCGCCAGACCCTGCTGTTCTCCGCCACCTTCACCGACGACGTGATGAACCTGGCGAAGCAGTGGACCACCAACCCGGCCATCGTCGAGATCGAGCCGGAAAACGTGGCCAGCGAAACGGTCGAGCAGCACGTGTATGCAGTGGCGGGTAGCGACAAATACAAGCTGCTGTACAACCTGGTGACCCAGAACAACTGGGAACGGGTGATGGTGTTTGCCAACCGCAAGGACGAAGTGCGGCGCATCGAGGAAAAACTGGTGCGCGACGGCATCAATGCCGCCCAGCTGTCGGGCGATGTGCCCCAGCACAAGCGCATCCGCACCCTGGAAAACTTCCGCGAAGGGCGCATCACGGTGCTGGTGGCCACCGACGTGGCCGGGCGTGGCATCCATATCGATGGTATCAGCCACGTGATCAACTTCACCCTGCCAGAAGACCCGGACGACTACGTGCACCGCATTGGCCGTACCGGCCGCGCGGGGGCCAGTGGCGTGTCGATCAGTTTTGCCGGGGAGGATGACTCGTACCAGTTGCCGGCGATCGAAGAGCTGCTGGGGCGCAAGATCAAGTGCGAAATGCCGCCCGATGAACTGCTAAAGCCGGTGCCGCGCAAACACCACTGACCTGTGCCGGCCTCTTCGCGGGACAAGCCCGCTCCCACAGATTTTCCGCTGCCCTTG
>NZ_JBWKXT010000001.1:0-115870 GCF_059423245.1 Pseudomonas sp. GW460-LB5 | reverse complement strand
CCATCAGACAGCAATCTACCAGCGCCCCGCCGCATCCTGGTCACTCTGCTTGCCTTCAACCCACCGCGGCCCTTCCTGCGTATTTTCCTTCTGGGCGCAAGATCAAGTGCGAAATGCCGCCCGATGAACTGCTAAAGCCAGTGCCGCGCAAACACCACTGACCTGTGCCGGCCTCTTCGCGGGACAAGCCCGCTCCCACAGATTTTCCGCTGCCCTTGGGTTCAGCAAAGAACCTGTGGGAGCGGGCTTGCCCCGCGAACCGGGGCAAAGCCCCGGCCATCAGACAGCAATCTACCAGCGCCCCGCCGCATCCTGGTCACTCTGCTTGCCTTCAACCCACCGCGGCCCTTCCTGCGTATTTTCCTTCTTCCAGAACGGCGCCCGGGTCTTCAGGTAGTCCATGATGAAGTTGCAGGCCTCGAACGCCGCCTGCCGATGGGCACTGGCCACGCCAACAAACACGATCGGCTCGCCCGGTTCCAGCGCACCGATGCGGTGCAAAACCTCCACCTTGAGCAACGGCCAGCGCTGCTCGGCCTCGACCACGATCTTGGCCAGCGCCTTTTCGGTCATGCCCGGGTAGTGCTCAAGGAACATCCCCGCCACTTCGCGGCCATCGTTGAAATCCCGCACATAGCCAACAAAACCGACCACCGCGCCCACGCCAACATTGGCCGCATGCATGGCATTCACCTCGGCCCCTGGGTCGAACGCGCCGTGTTGCACTCGCACTGCCATGTTCAGCCTCCGGTCACCGGCGGGAAGAACGCCACTTCATCACCCTCTTGCAGTGGCTCATCGAGCTTGCACAGCTCTTCGTTGCGCGCGCACATCAGGTTCTGCTCAGCCAGCACCGCATAGTGCCCACCCTTGCCCACCAGGGCCTGGCGCACATCGTCCAGCACCTTGAACGCGCCCTCTACACGCTCGCCATCCACACCCAGCAGTTCGCGGTAGCGGGCGAAGTACATCACCTTGACCTTCATCATGCCTGCACCTTGTAGTGGCCACTTTTGCCGCCGAGCTTTTCCAGCAGGCGTACCTGTTCGATGACCATGCCCTTGTCCACAGCCTTGCACATGTCATAGATCGTCAGCGCGGCAACGCTGGCAGCGGTCAGCGCCTCCATCTCCACGCCGGTCTGCCCGGCCAGCTTGCAACGGGCGACAATCCGCACGGCGTCCTGGCCCTCGGCACTGAGCTCGACCTTGACGCTGGTCAGCATCAGCGGGTGGCAAAGCGGGATCAGGTCGCTGGTCTTCTTCGCCGCCTGGATCCCGGCAATGCGCGCCACGGCGAACACGTCGCCCTTGGGATGCTCCCCGTCGACGATCATCTGCAAGGTCTGCGGCAACATGCGCACCCGCGCCTCGGCAGTGGCCTCGCGCTCGGTCACGGCCTTTTCAGTGACGTCGACCATGTTGGCCCGCCCCTGGGAATCAAGATGTGTCAGCACTGCTCTGCTCCTGTGAAGGGAACTGGCAGTGTAAACCTGTGGGTCAGGTTTGAGCAGAGGTATGAGGCATGCACATCACCTGTAGGAACAGCCTTGTGCTGCGAAAGGGCCGGCATGACTGGAAAATAGCCCTGCCTGTAATGGCCTCTTCGCAGCACAAGGCTGCTCCTGCAAGGGAAAGCCGGGCGGCTAACCGCCCGGCGGTGACGGTTACAGATGCGACTCGGCGTACTCGGCCAACACCGAGCGCGGCACGCCCTGCAGGGTGATGTGCACGCCGTGGGGGAAGTCCTTGAAGCGCTCGGTCAGGTAGGTCAGGCCCGAGCTGGTCGCGGACAGGTAGGGGGTGTCGATCTGCGCCAGGTTACCCAGGCAGACCACCTTGGACCCGGAGCCGGCACGGGTGATGATGGTTTTCATCTGGTGCGGCGTCAGGTTCTGGCACTCGTCGATCAGGATCAGGCTCTGCTGGAAGCTACGGCCTCGGATGTAGTTCAGCGACTTGAACTGCAGTGGCACGCGCTCGAGGATGTACTCCACGCTGCCATGGGTGCTTTCGTCATCCATGTGCAAAGCTTCGAGGTTATCGGTGATGGCGCCCAGCCACGGCTCCATCTTCTCGGCCTCGGTACCCGGCAGGAAGCCGATCTCCTGGTCCAGCCCCTGCACGCTGCGGGTAGCGATGATGCGCCGGTAGCGCTTGCTGACCATGGTCTGCTCGATGGCTGCGGCCAGGGCCAGAATGGTTTTGCCGGACCCGGCTGCGCCGGTCAGGTTGACCAGGTGGATATCCGGGTCGAGCAGGGCAAACAGTGCCAGGCTCTGGTGGATGTCACGAGGCTTCAGCCCCCAGGCTTCCTGGTGCAGCAGGGGCTCCTGGTGCAGGTCGAGCAACAGCAGCTCATCGTTGCGGATACCCTTGATCCAGCCGACAAAGCCCTGCTCATCGATAATGAACTCGTTGATGTGCACCGCAGGCAGGTTGTCGATCATCTGCACCCGATGCCAGGTGCGGCCGCGCTCCTGGCGGGTATCGACCTTGCTGACACGGTCCCAGAACGAACCGGTGACCGAATGGTAGCCCTTGGACAACAAGGACACGTCGTCGACCAGCTGGTCGGTGCTGTAATCCTCGGCCGCAATGCCACAGGCGCGCGCCTTGAGGCGCATGTTGATGTCTTTGGTGACCAGCACCACGTCCAGGTCGGTGCGCCGCGCCCGTACTTCGAGCAGCTGGTTGATGATGATGTTGTCGTTGAGGGTTTCCGGCAGCAGCTTGTTCGGCTCGTTGCGCGGGGTCATCAGGATGGACAGGAACCCCTTGGGCCCGCTCTTGTTGCGCTGGATCGGTACGCCCTGCTCGACATCGTTGGGCGAGGCGTCGCCGAGGGTCTGGTCGATCAGGCGGATGGCCTGGCGGCATTCGGCGGCGATGGTCTGTTTGCCGGTCTTGAGCTTGTCGAGTTCCTCCAGCACCGTCATCGGAATGGCGACGTGGTGCTCCTCGAAGTTGAGTAATGCGTTGGGGTCGTGAATCAGGACGTTGGTATCGAGCACATACAGGATTGGCTTGCTGGAGGAAGGGTTGCGTCCTTGGTCATCCATACTCGGTCACCTTATGTCGAAGCCATACGGCACGGTCTGTTGCGCCGCAAAGTGACTACCGTTCTCCCCGTATCCGCGTTGTTACGGGCGGGAAGCGAACCTGGCTAGGTGGGCCTGGATGACGCCACCTGTGCTGCAGGAATCGGCTGTCTGGTTTCTTCATACCGCAAAAACCATGACCGTAAAAAGCATTTTTACGTGTTTTTGAACTTTATTTTTCCGATTGACGAAGAGGCCTTGGCGACAGCGCCAGAGGGGGCTACGCTCAGAAGTCATACCCCTGTTCGCGATAAGCATATTCCCGGCAATCCGCCCAGCCGATGCCGCTCTGGGCAGTATTTCGCAGCAACCACTCTACCGCTGGCTGAGCCTTGGGCAGGCTGTCATGGAGCTGGATCACGCCCTTGCGCCACAACAGCATCAGGGTCAGCACCCGCTGCGCAGAGGCCTCTGCGCTCAGCGCGCCATCGTCCAGGGCATCGATATCCCACAACGACACGCGCAGTTGCTGGCGGGCCATGAACGCCTCGCCATCGGCCCGGCGCTGCCCATACGGTGGCCGGAACAACGGCACGTACTGTGCCGGCAGGTCAGCCTGCACCCGTGCCTGGCTACGCCGCAGCGAGTCCTGCCAGCCCGTCCATTGGGCATGGGAACGGTATTCCCAGCCTTGGATGCCTACACACTGCCCGCGGTAGAGCTGGCGCAAGGCATTTGCCGCCCCGGCGTCACGACGTTGCTGCAAGCGGTTGCCCAGCACGAAGAATGTAGCTTGAAGCTTTTGCCGGCGCAGGTAGTCGGCAAGCAGATCGGTGTTACCACCCTCTGGCCCTGGTCCGCCGACAAAGGTCAGCAAGAACATACGGTCGTTCAGTTCATCGCCAGTGCGCTCCCGCGCAGACAGCCGCTCCACCTCGCTGCTGGTCTGCGGCAGCAAGGCGGCCTTGCGCAGCTGCTCGTCCAGGTAACGCACGTGGAACTGGTGGCTCGGCTCAATCCAGTTTGTATAGAACGTGCCGACATCGGCCGCGAACGTTGCTGCCTGCGTACGTAAATCTGCCATTGAAGTTACCGGGTAGCAGAATGAGGCATCCTGCTCGCAGCTGCGCTGCGCCTGCTCATACCCCTGCCACAGGCGCTGCCACAGGCGCGCGCGCACAAGACGCACCTTTTGCAGGTTGATCTGCCGCAAGCCTAGCCGCGCCGCCAGCGCCGCGTCGTCCAGCAACTCGCTTTCATGCAGTACCTGCGCAAACGAGAGGATCTCGGCCCGCGAAGCCACATCGAACAGCGCCGGGCTGTTCAGTTGCTCGGGCCACAGGCTGCGATCCAGGCTTACCTGGGGTGAAGGGGCGGCTTGCACGGCAAGGCTCAGCAGCGCGGCCAGCAAGGCAAAGGCAATGCGCACGGTGGAGGGCTCCGCATCGACAAAACGCGAACTATAGCGCCTGCGCCGGCCATGGTCTGTGACTATCGTCGCCATAGTTTGGACTTGCACCGCCCAGCCCGTAGAATCTTGGGTCAACGATGCCAGGAGCCGACCCGATGCTGACGGTGATTTCACCCGCCAAGACCCTCGACTACGACACCAAGCCTGTGACAGAACGTTTCACCCTGCCCCAGTACCTGGACGACTCACAGGTACTGATCCAGCAGCTGCGCGAGCTGTCGCCTGCGCAGATCAGCGAACTGATGCACCTGTCCGACAAGCTCGCGGGCCTGAACGCCGCCCGCTTCGGCAGCTGGACCCCGGACTTCACCCCGGCCAATGCCAAGCAGGCACTGCTGGCGTTCAAGGGTGATGTGTACACCGGCCTCGACGCAGAGAGCCTGGGCGAGGACGACTTCAGCTACGCGCAAGACCACCTGCGCATGCTTTCGGGTCTGTACGGCCTGCTGCGTCCGCTGGACCTGATGCAACCCTATCGCCTGGAAATGGGCACCAAGCTGGCCAACGCCCGCGGCAAGGACTTGTATGCCTTCTGGGGCACACGCATCAGTGAATGGCTGAACCAGGCCCTGGCCGAACAAGGCGATGACGTGCTGCTGAACCTGGCCAGCAACGAGTACTTCAGTGCAGTGAAACGCAGCGCACTGAAGGCCCGAGTGATCAATGTCGACTTCAAGGACTTGAAGAACGGTCAGTACAAGATCATCAGCTTTTACGCCAAGAAAGCTCGCGGCATGATGAGCCGCTTCGTTATCCAGCAGCGCATCAGCGACCCGGAACAGCTCAAGCAGTTCGATGTGCAGGGGTACTACTACAGTGCCGAGCAGTCAAAGGCTGATCATCTGGTGTTTTTGCGGGATCATCCCTCGGATTGATCCTGTGACGCCCTCTTCGCAGCTAAAGCCGCTGCCACAGGGATTGCTCGGGCCGGGAGCTCAGCGCGCCCCAGGTGGCAGCAGGCCTTTGCCGCGAAGAGCCTGCTGCCATTAAACCTCCCCTCCGCCCTGATTTGGGGCTCGATGCAAATCGCCATCACGTCACGATTTCGGCGCCAGAAAAACATCACCCCTACCTTTATCGCAAAACGCCATAAGACCGTTCATACCTTTTTTGACGAATTCTGAAAATTTTTTTCGGATGCTGGCATAAAAATATCCCGTTACAGTTTCACCCTTTATACACGGGGGTGAACTACCCGCGTGCTATCAAATTGAAACTGCCGACAACTGAATAAATATTTAGAAATCTTTCATCCGGTCGAAACCCACTCAGGAACTTCTTATGCAGCAGATCGCTCATAGTGCCGTAACGATTTTCCTGCCTACGGGCTGTGAGAGATGACTTACAGGTGACAGAGGCAGATATCTACTCACTGCCTTGGTAACTTCAACAGGTTGCACGGGGTCCCCCGAAAACCTTGCCCATGCAGGAGAGAAGCGTCCCTTACAAATCGTCCTAGTGGTTGATTTCAAAGGATTTATCCACTTGAAAAAACAAGCACAGCAGTGTGCCAAGTAGCGCATTGCAATAAAGACGGCTGCATGCCAGGGCACGTTTTTTATTAATGGCTTTTGACTGCCAACTTTAAGTGCATAAGTTTGTGCGCTCCGGATTTATTTTGCCTGCGCTCGGCCAAGTGTGCATTCGCCATGAATCCGTGCGCCTGAAAAACTGTTGTTAATCAACCCAGCCCGACTCTCTGCGGAGGTGTCGGCGTGATAAACACATGAGGTGATAGCGATGCGTATCAGCATCTTTGGTTTGGGTTATGTGGGTGCAGTCTGTGCAGGCTGCCTGACGGCGCGTGGCCATGAAGTGATCGGTGTGGACGTGTCCAGCACCAAGATTGACCTGATCAACCAGGGCAAGTCGCCCATCGTCGAACCTGGCCTGGAAGCACTGCTGCAACAGGGCATCGCCAATGGCCGTCTGCGCGGCACTACCGACTTCGCCGAAGCCATCCGCGCCAGCGACGTTTCGATGATCTGCGTGGGTACGCCCAGCAAGAAGAACGGCGACCTGGGCCTGGAGTACATTGAGTCGGTATGCCGTGAGATCGGCTACGTACTGCGTGACACCACCCGCCGTCACACCATCGTGGTGCGCAGCACCGTGCTGCCGGGTACCGTCAAGAACGTGGTCATCCCGATCCTCGAAGACTGCTCGGGCAAACAAGCCGGCGTCGACTTCGGCGTCGCGGTAAACCCGGAATTCCTGCGTGAAAGCACCGCGATCAAGGACTACGACCAGCCCCCGATGACCGTCATCGGCGAACTGGACAGCGCCAGTGGCGACATCCTGCAAGCCCTGTACGAAGAACTCGACGCCCCGGTCATCCGCAAGCCGATCGAAGTGGCCGAGATGATCAAGTACACCTGCAACGTGTGGCACGCCACCAAAGTCACCTTCGCCAACGAAATCGGCAACATCGCCAAAGCGGTAGGCGTTGATGGGCGTGAAGTGATGGACGTGGTCTGCCAGGACACGGTACTGAACCTGTCCCAGTACTACATGCGCCCAGGCTTTGCCTTCGGCGGCTCATGCCTGCCCAAGGACGTGCGCGCCCTCACCTACCGTGCCGCCAGCCTGGACGTGCGCGCCCCGCTGCTCGACTCGCTGATGCGCAGCAACGAATCGCAGGTGCAAAACGCCTTCGAACTGATCGAAGCCCACGACAAGCGCAAGGTCGCCCTGCTTGGCCTGAGCTTCAAGGCCGGTACCGATGACCTGCGCGAAAGCCCGCTGGTAGAACTGGCCGAGCGCCTGATCGGCAAGGGCTACCAGTTGGACATCTTTGACGAGAACGTTCAGTACGCCCGCATGCATGGCGCCAACAAGGACTACATCGAGTCGAAGATCCCGCACGTGTCGTCGCTGCTCAATGCCGACCTCCAGCAGGTGATCGACAACGCCGACATCATCGTCCTGGGCAACCGTGACGAGCAGTTCCGCACGCTGGCCCAGCAAGCGCCAGCCGGCAAGCAGGTGATCGACCTGGTCGGCTTCATGAGCAAACCGAGCAGCACCACCAGCCGTACCGAAGGCATCTGCTGGTAAGCCCTCGGCCGGGCGACGCGGCCGAGCCTGCGTCGCCCACCCTTTCCCGAATTCTCGACGGATGCTGAACATGCAAAGGCTCCAGACCGTGCTGTTGCAGTGCGCCGGGTGGCTGCTCTACATGAGCCTGCTCATGCTGATCGCCCTGGCCCTGCCAGCCGATATCTTCGACTCGCAATCGAAGCACTTCATCTTCCTGGTCGGCGCAGTCGGCATCTGGCGCTATTCCATGGGCGCCACCCATTTCATCCGCGGCATGATCTTTCTTTACGGCGTGTACCCGTACCTGCGCCGCAAGGTGCAGAAAATGGGCGATGCCACCGACCCATCGCATGTCTACCTGATGGTGACCAGCTTCCGTATCGAGGCACTGACCACGGCCCAGGTTTACAGCTCGGTGATTCGCGAGGCGATCAACTGTGGCTTCCCTACCACCGTGGTCTGCTCGCTGGTGGAGATGTCCGATGAACTGCTGGTGAAAAGCCTGTGGGCCAAGTACAACCCGCCGGCCCATGTGAAACTGGACATCGTGCGCATTGCCGGTACCGGCAAACGCGATGGCCTGGCCTACGGCTTCCGCGCCATCTCGCGCATGCTGCCGGACGAAAACGCCGTGGTGGCCGTGATCGACGGCGACACCGTGCTGGCCGATGGTGTGGTACGCAAGACCGTGCCGTGGTTCAAACTGTTCCCCAACGTCGGCGGCCTGACCACCAACGAGTTCTGCGAAGTGCGCGGCGGCTACATCATGAGCGAGTGGCACAAGCTGCGCTTCGCCCAGCGCCACATCAACATGTGCTCCATGGCCCTGTCCAAGCGCGTGCTGACCATGACCGGGCGCATGTCGATGTTCCGCGCAAGCGTGGTGACCAACCCTGAGTTCATCGCCGACGTTGAAAGCGACTCGCTGATGCACTGGCGCCTGGGCCGCTTCAAGTTCCTTACCGGTGACGACAAATCCAGCTGGTTCAGCCTGATGCGCCTGGGCTACGACACCTTCTACGTGCCGGACGCTGCCATCAACACGGTCGAGCACCCACCAGAAAAGAGCTTCTTCAAGGCCAGCCGCAAGCTGATGTACCGCTGGTACGGCAACAACCTGCGGCAGAACTCCCGTGCACTGGGCCTGGGCCTGCGCCGCCTCGGGCTGTTCACCAGCATCGTGCTGTTCGACCAGCGCGTATCGATGTGGACCAGCCTGCTAGGGCTGACGGTGGCGGTGATCGCCAGCCTCAAGTTCGGCCTGGCCTTCCTGCTGGTGTACCTGCTGTGGATCGGCATCACCCGCCTGATCCTCACCATCATGCTGCTGTGCTCCGGCCACAACGTAGGCCCGGCCTACCCGCTGATTCTCTATTACAACCAGATCATCGGCGCGCTGATGAAGATCTACGTGTTCTTCCGCCTCGACAAGCAGTCGTGGACGCGTCAGCCCACTGCCCTCAAGCGTGACCTCGCCAGCTTTCAACAATGGTTCAACACCTGGTCCTCGCGGACCATGACCTTCTCGGCTGCCAGCATCTTCGTTGCTGTGCTGTTCATGGTCGTGTGAGCCCAACCCGGATCGGATCTAACAGGAACAAACCCCCATGAATACCGCCGTGAACGTCAATGTCGTGCATGAGTCCGAAGCCCAGCGCCAACACGCCCGGGTGCGCATTCCCGCCAAGCTGCGTTTCCTGGACGCCCAGCGCCAAACCCATGAAGTGAAGGTCGACGACCTTTCCGCCGGTGGCCTGAGCTTCCACACCAAGCAGCAACTGTCGGTGGGCGAAGTACTGCGCGGGCGCCTGCAGTTCGTGGTCGACAACCTGGGCCTGTCGATCGACATCGAGTTCCAGGTGCGCTCGTACAACCCGGACAATGGCCGGACCGGTGCGCAGTTCCAGAACCTTGAACCACGCGACATCGCCACCTTGCGGCACATCATCACCAGCCACCTGTCGGGCGAGCTGATCAGCATCGGCGATGTGCTGAGCACCTTGCAGCGCGACAATTTCACCAAGGCACGCAAGCAGAAAGACGGTGGGTCGGGCCTGAGCGCCTTCGGCCGACTCAAGGCAGTCACCGTCACCCTCGGCGTATTCGTGGTCGGCGTCGCGGCTTTCGGCTTTGTCGCCAAGTCGCTGTACGGCATGTACTTCGTCAGCCACGCCGAAGCCGGTGTGGTCGCGGTACCGACCACCACCGTCACCATGCCGCGCGACGGCACCGTGAGCAGCCTGGTCGACAGCGGTGGGCAGATTGCCAAGGGCGCACCACTGGCCAGCTTCACCACCAGCATGCTGGACATGCTCAAGGGCAACCTGGACGACGCGCAACTGGAGCCGGCGAAGATCGAGGAACTGTTCGGCAAGCAGCTGTCTGGCACCCTCACCAGCCCCTGCGATTGCGTGGTTGCCCGCCAACTGGTGGACGACGGGCAGTACGCAGCCAAGGGCCAGCCGATCTTCCAGCTGATTCCGCGCACCACCACGCCGATGGTCGAGGCCCGCTTCAGCTACCGCCAGTTCGACGAGGTCAAGCCAGGTACCCAGGTCAACTTCCAGGTCGCCGGCGAAGACGAAGTGCGCACTGGCCAGATCGTCAGCAGCACCAGCCTGAACAGCGAAGACTTGTCCTCCGACATCCGCGTGCAGATCAAGCCTGACAGTGGCATGCCTGCCGAACTCGCCGGCCGCCCGGCAGCGGTCAACAGCGACCGTGGCCCGTCGCTGAACTGGCTTGTAGACAAAGCCGTGGCCCGTGGCCTGTAAGAGGATCACCGCATGATGCCCTGCAAGAAGAGCGCAAGCCTGGGCCTGTGTGCCCTGGCAGCCGCCATCACCCTGGCCGGCTGTGCAGGCCTGCCTGACCAGCGCCTGGCCAACGAAGCCCTGAAACGCGGCGACACGGCACTGGCCGAGCGCAACTACAAGGCCCTGGCCGACCTGGGCTACAGCGATGCGCAAGTGGGCCTGGCGGACATCAAGGTGGCCACCCGCGACCCGTCGCAAATCAAGGAAGCCGAGGCCACTTACCGCGCCGCGGCCGCTACCTCGCCCCGTGCCCAGGCGCGTCTGGGCCGCCTGCTGGTGGCCAAGCCTGACAGCACCCAGGCCGAGCGCGAGGAAGCCGAAACCCTGCTCAGGCAGGCGGCGAAACAGGGCGAAAGCAATACCCTGATCCCGCTGGCAATGCTTTACCTCAGCTATCCGCAGAGCTTCCCAACGGTCAACGCGCAGCAGCAGATCGACCAGTGGCGCGCCGCCGGCAACCCGGAAGCGGGCCTGGCCCAGGTGCTGCTGTACCGTACCCAGGGCACCTACGACCAGCACCTGGGCGAGGTGGAGAAAATGTGCAAGGCCGCACTGAACACCACCGACATCTGCTACGTCGAACTGGCCACGGTGTACCAGAAGCGCGCTCAGGCCGATCAGCAAGCCGCCCTGCTCGCCCAGCTGAAAGCTGCCTACGCCCGTGGCGCAGTGCCGGCCACCCGGGTCGACAGCGTGGCCCGGGTCCTGGCCGATCGCAGCCTCGGCCAGACCGATGAGAAAACCGCCAAGGACCTGCTTGAGCAGGTGGCCCCAGCCAATCCGGCATCCTGGGTCAGCCTGGCGCAACTGCTGTACGACTTCCCCGAACTGGGCGACACCGACCAGTTGCTGGCCTACATCGACAAGGGCCGCAAGGCCGAACAACCACGCGCCGAACTGTTGCTGGGCCGCCTGTACTACGAAGGTAAAACCCTGCCAGCCGACGCCAAAAAAGCCGAGCAGCACCTGCAAGCGGCGGCCGATGCCGGTGAAATCAGCGCCCATTACTACCTGGGCCAGCTGTACCGCCGCGGCTACCTGGGCAATGTCGAGCCGCAGAAGGCCGTCGACAACCTGCTGGCCGCCGCCCGTGGCGGGCAGAACAGCGCCGACTATGCCCTGGCTCAGCTGTTCAGCGAAGGCCATGGCATTCGCCCGCAACCCGGCAACGCCTGGGTATTCGCCCAGCTGTCGCAGGCCAACCCGACGCCGCAATCGGCTGAACTGCTGCAGCAGCTCGATCAGCAACTGTCACCTGAACAGCGCAGCCAGGCCCAGCAACTGCTGGACCAGGAGAAGCGTGCACGCGGCAGCATGGCGCAGGGCGCACATAGCACCCTGGCCCTAGAAGCCCTGCAGGACGACGAAAAAGAAGTAGACGGTGAGGACTCGCTATGACGCTCAATCCCTTCGTGAAAGCCGGCATCGGCCTGAGCTTCGCCCTGCTGTGGTCCTGCCCGACCCTGGCGGAGATGACCGCCGAGAAAAACTTCGGCCTGGACGTGAAGATTACCGGGCAGTCGGAAGACGACCGTGACCTGGGCACCCGGCCTGGCGGCGACGTCAACGGCCTGGGCCTGGACCTGCGCCCATGGGTGTACGGCGAGCGGGGCAACTGGAGCGCCTACGCCATGGGCCAGGCGGTCGCAGCCACCGACACCATCGAAACCGACACCTTGCGCCAGAACGACGACGGCAGCACCACCGACACCGGCGAAGACAGCCGCCAGCCAGACAAAAGCTACCTGGCCATGCGTGAGTTCTGGGTGGGCTACAGCGGCCTCACCGCCTACCCGGGCGAGCAACTGCGCTTCGGTCGCCAGCGCCTGCGCAGCGACGATGGCATGTGGCGCGACACCAACATCGAAGCACTCAACTGGACCTTCGACACCACCCTGCTCAAGGCCGACCTGGGCGTGGCCCAGCGCTTCAGCGAGTACCGCACCGACCTCACCGAGCTGGCCCCGGAAGACAAGGACCGCACGCACATCTACGGCAACGTCGCCACGCAGTGGACCCCTGGCCACTGGGTGGGCGTACGCGCCCACCACACCCATGACAGCGGCAGCCTGAAAAACCCCGGCGAAACCGTCGATGCGCTGGACAAGACCCGCACCGGCGACCTGACCTGGCTGGGCCTTGAAGCCAACAGCGATGCCTACAACTGGCGCAACGACCACACCGTCAATTACTGGGGCAGCGTCACCTGGCTGACCGGTGACCGCGACAAGCTCAGCAGCCAGGCCGTAGGCGACGACCAGGTTGCCACCGGCACGCAGAGCGGCGACGTCAACGCCTGGGCCACCGACCTCGGCATCCGCTTGCGCCTGGACCCGCAATGGCAGGTCGGCGCGGCCTACGCCCGCGGCAGCGGCGGCGGCGGTGACGACGGCTCGAACAACTTCGAGCAGACCGGCCTTGAGAGCAACCGCTCCAACTTCACCGGCACCCGCTCGCGCGTGCACCGCTTCGGCGAAGCCTTCCGCGGCGAGCTGGGCAACCTGCAGGCCGCCACCCTCTTCGCCTCCTGGCAACTGCGCGACGATTACGACGCCAGCCTGATCTACCACAAGTTCTGGCGCGTCGACGGCAACCAGAATATCGGCTCCAGCGGCATCAACGCAGCCGTCAACGACAACGGCATCAGCCGCCAACTGGTCGACGGCGAAAAAGACCTTGGCCAGGAAATGGACGTGGTCGTGACCAAGTACTTCAAGCAAGGCCTGCTGCCGGCTTCGATGAGCCAGGCCATCGACGAGCCGTCCGCCCTGGTGCGCTTGCGTGCCGGTGTGTTCAAGCCGGGCGACGCCTACGGCAAGGAAGCGGACTCGTACATGCACCGCGCCTTCGTCGATGTGATCTGGCGCTTCTGAGGCCGCTAGGGGACTGACCGTTATGAACCTTCACCCGCACTTACGTCACAGCCTGTTGGCCAGCGCTTTGCTGCTGGCAAGCGGCCTGGCCGCTGCCGCAGAGCCCCAGGTAATCGCCAAGGGCTTGCAGCAGGCCAAGACCTACACCGTGGCCAGCGCACCGATCGAGCCGCTGCAGATGGACCCGCCAAAGCTGCCTGACCTGACCGGTTTCACCGCCGAAGCGGTGCAGAAGAAGATCGACCGCCGCCACAAAGGCAAGGTCAGCCTGCGCCGTATGTTCCAGGAGGACACCCTCAAGGAGTTCGTCGGCGGCGACAACAAGGCAGCCGAGTGGGTGCAGCGCCAGCACGGCATCCCGCAGGCGATCTTCGTCGATGATGGCCATGTCGACCTGGTCGAGTTGAGCAAGCAGGTACCCAGGCAGTACCTCAGCGAGGTCGAGCCAGGGGTTTACCTGGCACGCCTGCCGATCGTGGTCGGGCAGAAGGGTATCCTCGAGATCGACGGCAAGGTCAAACAACTGCGCCTGTCCCAGGAGGGCGGCTCGTTCCTGGTCAACGACGGCAAGCTGTTCGTCACCGACACCCAGGTGACCGGCTGGCGCGAAAAAGACAACGGCCCGGCCACCTTCCGCTCGCCCAAGGAATTCCGACCGTTCCTGCTGTCGTGGGGCGGTACCGAGACTTACATCGTCAACACGAAGATGGCCAGCTTCGGCTACGCCAAGTCCAAGTCGTATGGCGTGAGCATCTCGCAGTACACGCCCAATATGGCCAAGCGCATGGGCCGCCCGGAACCCACCGGCTGGATCATCGGCTCGGCGTTCAGCGACATGTGGTACGGCTTCTACTGCTACGAGACCCAGGACTTCGTGGTCAAGGACAGTACCTACCGCGACAACATCGTCTACGGCATCGACCCGCACGACCGATCGCACCGCCTGATCATTGCCGGCAACACGGTGCACGGCACCAAGAAAAAGCACGGCATCATCGTTTCGCGTGAGGTCAACGATAGCTGGATCATCAACAACAAGAGCTACGACAACAAGCTCTCGGGCGTAGTGATCGACCGTAACAGCGTCAACAATCTGGTGGCCTACAACGAGATCTACCGTAACCACACCGACGGCATCACCTTGTACGAAAGCGGCGACAACCTGATCTGGGGCAACAAGCTGATCAACAACCGCCGCCACGGGATCCGCGTGCGTAACAGCGTGAACATCCGCCTGTACGAAAACATCGCCATGGCCAACGGCCTGGTCGGCGTATACGGCCACATCAAGGACCTGTCCGACACTGACCGCGACATCGCCCTCGACCCATTCGACACCAAGGTGTCGCTGATCGTGGTGGGTGGCGAGCTGGCGGCCAACGGCTCCGGCCCGCTGTCGATCGACTCGCCGCTGTCGGTCGAGCTGTACAAGGTGTCCATGCTCGCCCCACGCAAGGCCAGCGGCATCAGCCTCAATGGTGTGCTGGGCGAGCGCCAGGACGAAATCCTCGACCTGCTGGTGCGCCAGCAAAAAGCTGTGCTGATCGACCCGGTCGAACGCCAGACCGAAATGATCGATTAAGGAAGCCCAGACCATGACCCCACACCTGATCAAACTGCTGGGCCTGTCCGCCGCCCTCCTGGCGATCAGCCAAGGCGTGCGTGCCGACGAAGTGAAGGCCCCCACCTTCAGCGCCGAACCTTGCTGCCAGCTGTGCCCCGAAGCGCACGACGCCAGCCGCTACACCACTCGCTACCAGCAGAACTTCACCACGCTGGTGCAGGCCAAGGGCGACTGGCTGTTCCGTACCCGCGAAGACCTGCGCACCGAGTTCAACACCACCCCGGCCGGCTACAAGCGCCTGCAGCAGGTGCACGACGCGTTCAAGAAGCGCGGCGTGGAGCTGGTGCTGGTGTACCAGCCGACCCGTGGCCTGGTGAACCGCAACATGCTCAACCCGGCCGAGAAAGCCGCCTTCGACTACCAGAAGGCCCTGGGCAACTACCAGGCGATGCTCAAGCGCTTCGCCAGCATGGGCTACAACGTGCCCGACCTGTCGCCGCTGACCAACGAGCAACTGGCCGCCGCCGACCAGGGCAAGGACTTCTACTTTCGCGGCGACCAGCACTGGACCCCATATGGCGCCGAGCGCGCAGCAAAAATCGTGGCCGACACCGTGCACAAGATGCCGGCCTTCGAAGGCATCCCGCGCAAGGAATTCGAGACCAAGAAGTCCGGGCGCATGGGCAAGACCGGCACCCTGCACAACGTTGCCGGCCAGCTCTGCGGCACCAGCTACGCCGTGCAGTACATGGACCAGTTCGCCACCGAACCGAAAGGCTCGAGCGGCGGCGATGACCTGTTCGGTGACGGCGGCAACGCGCAGATCACCCTGGTCGGCACCAGCCACAGTGGCAAGAACTACAACTTCTCGGGCTTCCTCGAGCAGTACATCGGCGCCGACGTGCTCAATGTCGCCTTCCCTGGCGGTGGCCTGGAAGGCTCGATGATCCAGTACCTGGGCAGTGAGGAATTCCAGAAGAACCCGCCGAAGATCCTGGTCTGGGAATTCTCCCCGCTGTACCGCCTGGACCAGGAAACCATCTGGCGGCAAATCCTGGGCCTGCTCGATGACGGCTGCGACGACCGCCCGGCCCTGATGAGCGCCAGCACCACCCTCAAGCCCGGCAAGAACGAGCTGATGGTCAACGGCAAGGGCGGCGTGATCAAAGACCTGATCAACCGCAACCTGCAGATGGACGTCAAGTTCGAAGACCCGTCGGTGAAGGTGCTGCAGGCCACCCTCTGGTACCTCAACGGCCGCCACGAGGACATCAAGCTGGAGAAACCGGAAACCTCCGACACCGACGGCCGCTTTGTCTTCCAGATGCGCGAAGACGAAGACTGGGCCAGCCAAAGCCTGTTGGCGTTCGAAGTACAGGGGCCGGAAAGCGGCACCCAGAAGGTCGAGGCCAAGCTCTGCAAACGCAACAACTTCGCCGTGCCTGCGCAAACCGCGCAAGCCGGCCAGTGAGGCGACCCATGACCATGCTCAAGCGAATTTCCAGCCCCGCCCTGCTCGCCTTGGCCCTGTTTGGCGGTGCCGCGCACGCCGCGCTGGTACCCCCACAGGGTTACTACGAAGGGATCGAAAAACTCAAGACCAGCGATGGTAACTTCCGCTGTGAAGCGGCGCCCAAGCCCTATACCGGTGCGCTGCAGTTCCGTAGCAAGTACGAAGGCTCGGACAAGGCACGGGCAACGCTCAACGCAGCCTCGGAAAAGGCCTTTCGCAAGTCGACCGAAGACATCACCACCCTTGAGAAAGGCGTGAGCAAGATGGTTGGCCAGTACATGCGCGACGGCCGCCCGGCGCAGCTCGACTGCACCCTGACGTGGCTGGGCACCTGGGCGCGCGCCGATGCGTTGATGTCCACCGACTACAACCACACCGGCAAGTCGATGCGCAAATGGGCGCTGGGCAGCATGAGCGGTTCGTGGCTGCGCCTGAAGTTCTCCAACTCGCAGCCCTTGGCCGCGCACCGCGCCGAGGCCGAGCTGATCGAAAAATGGTTCGCCCGCCTGGCCGAGCAGACCGTGCGCGACTGGAGCGACCTGCCGCTGGAGAAGATCAACAACCACAGCTACTGGGCAGCCTGGTCAGTCATGGCGACCGCTGTCGCCACCGACCGTCGCGACCTGTTCGACTGGGCCGTGAAGGAATACAAGGTAGGCGCCAACCAGGTGGATGACCAGGGCTTCCTGCCCAACGAAATCAAGCGCAAGCAGCGTGCGCTGGCCTACCACAACTACGCCCTGCCGCCGCTGGCGATGATTGCCAGCTTCGCCCAGGCCAATAACGTCGACCTGCGCAGCGAGAACAACTTCGCCCTGCAGCGCCTGGGCGAAGGGGTACTGGCCGGTGCACGCGACCCCAGCCACTTCAAGGCCCGCGCGGGTGAAAAACAGGACATGACCGACCTCAAGGTCGACGGCAAGTACGCCTGGCTCGAGCCCTGGTGTGCGCTTTATCACTGTGTCGGCGACACGCTTGATCGCAAGCAGCACATGCAGCCGTTCAACAGCTTCCGGCTGGGCGGCGACCTGACCCGGGTCTACGACCCGAACGCAGAGAGCAAAAAATGAATTGAGCCCCATTGTGGGGGCGGCACCTGTGGGAGCGGGCATGCCCGCGAAGAAGCCACCGCGGTGCATGGCAAGGGCTTTGCCCTTGTTCGCGGGCTTGCCCGCTCCCACAGGGATCTAAGTTGCCTTCCAGTCTTGCACTGGGGGGTTTGGGGGGCGCTTTGCCCTGGATGCTGTGAACAAATTAGGAGAACCGGGATGGTCTTCTCGTCCAACGTGTTCCTGTTCCTGTTCTTGCCGATCTTCCTCGGCCTGTACTACTTGAGCGGGCAACGCTATCGCAACCTGCTGCTGCTGATTGCCAGCTACATCTTCTATGCCTGGTGGCGGGTGGACTTCCTTGCACTGTTCGCCGGGGTCACCCTGTGGAACTACTGGATCGGCCTCAAAGTGGGTGCCGCCGGCGTGCGAACCAAACCGGCGCAGCGCTGGCTGCTGCTGGGCGTGGGCGTCGACCTGGCCATCCTCGGCTACTTCAAGTACGCCAACTTCGGCGTCGACAGCCTGAACGCGATCATGACCTCGTTCGGCCTGGAGCCGTTCATCCTCACCCACGTGCTGCTGCCGATCGGTATCTCGTTCTATATCTTCGAGTCGATCAGCTACATCATCGACGTATACCGCGGCGACACCCCGGCTACCCGCAACCTGATCGACTTCGCGGCGTTCGTGGCCATTTTCCCGCACCTGATTGCCGGCCCCGTGTTGCGCTTCAAAGACCTGGTCGACCAGTTCAACAACCGCACCCACACCCTGGACAAGTTCTCCGAAGGCTGCACCCGCTTCATGCAGGGTTTCATCAAGAAAGTGTTCATCGCCGACACCTTGGCGGTGGTGGCCGACCACTGCTTTGCCCTGCAAAATCCGACCACGGGTGATGCCTGGCTGGGCGCGCTGGCCTACACCGCGCAGCTGTACTTTGACTTCAGCGGCTACAGCGACATGGCCATCGGCCTGGGCCTGATGATGGGCTTCCGCTTCATGGAGAATTTCAAGCAGCCGTACATCAGCCAGTCGATTACCGAGTTCTGGCGGCGCTGGCACATCAGCCTGTCGACCTGGCTGCGCGACTACCTGTACATCACCTTGGGCGGTAACCGCAAAGGCACCTTCAACACCTACCGCAACCTGTTCCTGACCATGCTGCTGGGCGGCCTGTGGCACGGCGCCAACTTCACCTACATCATCTGGGGCGCCTGGCACGGCATGTGGCTGGCCATCGAACGCGCGCTGGGCATCGACACCAACCCGCAGCGCTTCAACCCGGTGAAGTGGGCCTTCACCTTCCTGCTGGTGGTGGTGGGCTGGGTGATCTTCCGCGCCGAGAACCTGCATGTGGCCGCCCGCATGTACGGTGCCATGTTCAGCTTTGGCGACTGGCAGCTGTCGGAGCTCAACAGCGCCCAGCTGACCGGCCTGCAAGTGGCCACCCTGATCGTCGCCTACATCTCCCTGGCGTTCTTCGGCCTGCGTGATTTCTACCGCAATGCCAAGCCGACGCCCCAGGCAACTCCGGTGCAGGTCAACAACGACGGCTCCATCGGCCTGGATTGGACCCGGGTGATGACCCGCGCCCTGGTGCTGCTGCTGTTCGTGGCCTCGATCCTCAAGCTTTCGGCGCAAAGCTACTCGCCGTTCCTGTACTTCCAGTTCTGAGACCGATGACATGAACCGCACATTACGCATTACTTACTCCCTGTCGTTCCTCGGTTTGCTGGTGGGCATGGGCGTGTGGTCCACCGGTGGCCTGCAAAGCTTTCAGCGCACCGAGCAGATGACCCTGCTCAACGGCAAGCTGGCCAAGGCCGCCGAGACCCACTACGACGCCGAGTTCCCGATCAAACGCCTGGGCACCAACCTTTGGGCGGCCATGGACTTCAAGCTGTTCAACGAGGGCCGCCCCGGTGTGGTGCTGGGCCGCGACCAGTGGCTGTTCAGCGACGAAGAGTTCAAGCCTACGGCTGGCGCCGAACAACTGATGCAGGAAAACCTGGCGCTGATCCGTGGCGTGCGCGACACCTTGCAGCAGCACGGTAGCCAGCTGGTGCTGGCGATCATCCCGGCCAAGGCGCGCGTCTATTCGGAATACCTGGGCAAGGAGCAGCCGGCCAGCCTGCACGATGACCTGTACAACCAGTTCCATGCCCAGGTGCGCCAGGCCAACGTGTTCGCCCCGGACCTGCAAGCGGCCATGGAACAAGCCAAGGCGCGTGGTCAGGTATTCCTGCGCACCGACACCCACTGGACACCGATGGGCGCCGAAGTCGTCGCCCAGGCGCTGGCCGAGGCTGTAAGCCGGCAGAACCTGCTCAATGGTGACCCGCAAACCTTCGTCACCGAAGCCGGCAGCACGGCGCCCTACAAAGGCGACCTGACCAACTTCCTGCCACTGGACCCGCTGTTCAGCAACCTGCTGCCGGCCCCGGACAACCTGCAACAACGCAGCACCCGCCCGGCGCAAGCCGCCGCTGAAGGCGATGACGCGCTGTTCGCCAACAACGAGATCCCGGTCGCGCTGGTGGGTACCAGCTACAGCGCCAACCCGCACTGGAACTTCCTCGGCGCGCTGCAACAAGCCCTGCGCAGCGACGTTGCCAATTACGCCGAAGACGGCCACGGCCCGTTGCTGCCAATGCTCAAGTACCTGCAAAGCGATGCCTTTAAAAACGCTGCACCGCAAGTGGTGGTGTGGGAATTCCCCGAACGTTATCTACCCATGAAAAACGACCTCAGCAGCTTCGATCCGCAGTGGATCGCGCAGCTGAAAAACGCCCGTAAATCCGAAGAAAACCTGGCCTTGTCGTCCACCCGGACGAACCACTGAACGATAGAGAGGAAATGCACATGACTACCAAGACTTCCATTGCCAAAGCCCTCACCCTCGCGGCCGGCCTTTCCCTTGCTTCGATGCAGGCCTTCGCCGGTGCCGATGCTGCGCTGTATGGCCCTAGCGCACCGAAAGGCTCGACCTTTGTGCGCCTGTACAACGCAGCCAGCGCACCGGCTGCCGCGTCGGTCGGCAACACCCAGATCAAGCAGGTTGGCGCCCAGGCCAGCAGCGACTTCAGCTTCCTGCCAGGCGGCGACTACACCGCCCAGGTCGGCGGCAAGAGCGTGCCGGTGAAACTGGCCTCGGACAAGTACTACACCCTGGTCAACAGCGGCACCGGCAACCCGCAGCTGATCGAAGAACCACCGTTCAAGAACAAGCAGAAAGCCCTGGTGCGCGTGCAGAACCTGAGCGACCAGCAGCTGACCCTGAAAACCGCCGACGGCAAGACCGAAGTGGTCAAGCCGGTGGCCGCCAACGGCCGTGGCGAACGCGAAATCAACCCGGTCAAGGTCAACCTGGCGCTGTACCAGGGCGACAAGAAAGTGGGTGACGTGAAACCCGTCGCCCTGGAGCGCGGCGAAGCCGCCGTGCTGTACGTAACCGGTTCCGGCAACGCTTTGTCGCCGGTGTGGGTAACTCGCCCCGTGGCTAGCAACTGATCCCCTGCCTTTAACGACTATTGGAGAAACATGATGATCCCGGTAATTCTTTCTGGTGGTAGCGGTTCGCGTCTGTGGCCTCTGTCGCGCAAGCAGTTCCCCAAGCAGTTCCTGGCCCTGACCGGCGAACACACCCTGTTCCAGCAAACCCTCGAGCGCCTGGCGTTCGAAGGCATGGACACGCCGATCGTGGTCTGCAACAAGGACCACAAATTCATCGTCCAGGAGCAGCTCGCTGCGCTGAAGCTGGAAACCCAGGGCATCCTGATGGAGCCGTTTGGCCGCAACACCGCGCCGGCCGTGACCATGGCCGCCATGAAACTGGTCAACGAAGGCCGCGACGATCTGATGCTGGTGCTGCCCGCCGACCACGTGATCGACGACCAGAAGGCCCTGCAGCGCGCCCTGGCCTTGGCCACCGTTGCCGCCGAGCGTGGCGAAATGGTGCTGTTCGGCGTACCGGCGACCAAGCCGGAAACCGGCTACGGCTACATCCGCTCCAGCCAGGACGCGCTGCTGCCCGAGGGCGTGGCGCGCGTGGCCCAGTTCGTGGAAAAACCCGACGAAAAACGTGCCGCCGAGTTCGTCCAGGCCGGTGGCTACTTCTGGAACAGTGGCATGTTCCTGTTCCGCGCCAGCCGCTTCCTCGAAGAGCTGAAAAAGCACGATGCCGACATCTACGACACCTGCGTGCTGGCCCTGGAGCGCAGCGAGGAAGAGGACGAGGTACTCAGCATCGATGAAGCGACCTTCGCCTGCTGCCCGGACAACTCCATCGACTACGCGGTGATGGAAAAGACCCAGCGCGCCTGCGTGGTGCCGATGTCGGCCGGCTGGAGCGACGTGGGCTGCTGGTCGTCGCTGTGGGACGTGCACGAGAAGGACGACAACGGCAACGTCACCAAGGGCGACGTGGTGGTGCAGGACAGCCGCAACTGCATGATCCACGGCAACGGCAAGCTGGTGTCGGTGATCGGCCTGGAGAACATCGTGGTGGTCGAGACCAAGGACGCCATGATGATTGCCCACAAGGACAAGGTCCAGGGCGTCAAGCAGATGGTCAAGACCCTCGACGAGCAGGGCCGTACTGAAACCCAGAACCATCTGGAAGTGTATCGCCCGTGGGGCTCGTACGACTCGGTGGACATGGGCGGCCGCTTCCAGGTCAAGCACATCACCGTCAAGCCGGGTGCCAGCCTGTCGCTGCAGATGCACCACCACCGTGCCGAGCACTGGATTGTGGTGTCTGGTACTGCCGAGGTCACCTGTGACGAGAACGTGTTCCTGCTGACCGAGAACCAGTCGACCTACATCCCGATCGCTTCGGTCCACCGCCTGCGCAATCCGGGCAAGATCCCGCTGGAGATCATCGAAGTGCAGTCCGGCAGCTATCTGGGCGAGGATGATATCGAGCGTTTCGAGGATGTGTATGGGCGCACTTCCACGCCGGTCGAGCGTGGGGTATCGGTCAAGACCATCGCGCAGTAAGTGAACCTTGGGGCCGCTTTGCGGCCCTTTCGCGGGACAAGCCCGCTCCCACAAGGGCTGGGGGCGGGCTCGCGTTTTTGAGCCCTCCCCCATTTCAGGCTACGATGGTCAGACCCCGCGCAACCTAGGTCTGCAAGCCCCATGATCATCGGCGCCTTCCTCATCCTCACCTGGCTGGTGCTGCTGCTGCGCTACCCGGCCAAGGCCCTACCGATCTCCTTGGCCGCCGTATGTGGCCTGGGCCTGGTAGCCTTGTTCGTTGCCTGGCAGGAAACCCGCGAAGCCTCGCAACTGGCCCGCCTGGACCTGCGCCTTGCCTATGCCCCCGAACAATGCCCGGCTGACCGCGCGTTGCAGGTACACATGAAAAACGGCAACAAGGCCCCGCTGACCGAACTGCGCTGGCGAGTGGCGGCGTATGCACCGGGCGACACGGTGAACCTGGCCGAAAGCACCTACAACGCCCCGCGCTACCGAGGGCCGGGTGATTTGCAGCCGGGGGCCGAGTGGAAGGACTGCCTGCCGCTGCCCCCCCTGCGCGCCGGTTACCGGCCACAGACCCTGGAGTTTCGCGCCGAGCACCTGCAAGGTACATTCGCCAATTAATCGAAGGCTACTCCCATGCCCACCGTCCTGATCACCGGTTGTTCCAGCGGCATCGGCCGCGCCCTCGCCGACGCCTTTCGCGATGCCGGCCACCACGTCTGGGCCACTGCTCGCAAGGCAGAGGATGTTGAAGTGCTGAACGCCGCCGGCTTCACCGCCCGGCAACTGGATGTGAACGACAGTGAGGCCCTCGCCCGCCTGGCCGAAGAACTCGAAACCCTGGATATCCTGATCAACAACGCCGGCTACGGCGCCATGGGCCCGTTGCTGGACGGTGGTGTGGATGCCCTGCGCCAACAGTTCGAAACCAACGTGTTTGCCGTGGTCGGCGTGACCCGCGCGCTGTTCCCGCTGCTGCGCCGCTCACGCGCCACGGTGGTGAACATCGGCAGCGTTTCCGGTGTGCTGGTCACGCCATTCGCCGGTGCCTACTGCGCCTCGAAAGCGGCCGTGCATGCGCTGAGCGATGCCTTGCGCCTGGAACTGGCGCCGTTCGGTGTGCAGGTGATGGAAGTGCAGCCGGGGGCGATTGACACGCAGTTCGCCAACAATGCCCAGCGCCAGGCCGAGCAGGTACTGGCGGCGGACTCACCATGGTGGCCGTTGCGTGAGCATGTCCAGGCGCGGGCGCGGGCTTCGCAGGACAAGCCGACTTCGGCGGCGGTGTTTGCCCAGGGTGTGTTGGCGGCAGTCGGCAAATCGCCGGTACCGGGGATGGTGCGGTTGGGGAATGGCAGTACGGCGTTGCCGCTGATGGCGAGGTTGCTGCCGCGACGGTTGCTGGATTGGGCACTGCGCAAGCGCTTTGGCCTGCTGCGCCCGCTCTGAGATCTCGGCTACCTGTACCGGCCCTGCCTTTACGCTTTCTTCGCGGGCTGCTCATCAAACGCCTGCCAGCCACCCCCCAAGGCCTTGTACAGCCCCACCAACGCCTGGGACACCGCCGCCGAGCTGTCGATCCACTGCTCCTCGCTGGCCAGCAATGCACCCTGCACCGTCAGCACATTGAGAAAGTCCACCGCCCCTTCCACATACTGGCGCTGGGCAGTTTCCAGGGCGATGCGGTTCTGTCGCACGGCCTCGGCCAGGTGGTCACGGCGCAACTGGCTGGCGTTGTACAGGCGAAGTACATCGTCAATCTCATGCCATGCCCCCAGCACCACCTTGCGGTAGTTCAGCGCCGCTTCCTGCTGCTGCGCCTCGCGCAGCTCCAGGGTGCCAGTGAGCCGGCCGCCCTCGAAAATCGGCAGCGACAGCTGCGGCCCGAAGGCAAAGCGGCGCGAATCCCAGCCGCCGAAATCCGACAGTTGCATGGCCTGGAAGCCGACACTGCCCGACAGCCGGATGCTCGGGTAGAAATCCGCCTTGGCCACGCCAATGCTGGCGGTGGCGGCATGCAGGCGGGCTTCGGCCTGGCGGATGTCCGGCCGGCGCTCGGCCAGTTCGGAGGGCAAGCCGATGGCAAACTGCTGCTGCGGCGCGGGCAGCTCGCCGCCCTGCAGCAATTCGGCCTGCAAGCTGCGCGGCGGTTCGGCAGCAAGCAGGCTGAGCGCGTTGATCAGGTCATCACGCCGGGCTTCCAGGCTTGGCAATCGCGACTCGATCGAAGCAACCTGGGCGCTGGCCTGGGCCACATCCAGGCGCGTGGCAACTCCTTCGGCCTGGCGGTTTTCGGACAGCTTCAGGCTGTGCCGGGCAACCTTGAGGTTGTCCTGCGTCACATCGAGGGTGTGCTGCACGGCGCGCAGCTGGATGTAATTGCCGGCGGTTTCCGAGAGCAAGGCCAGCAGCACCCCGCGGCGGTCGTTCTCGGCCACTTCGACAGTAGCATCGGCAGCCTCGACCTGGCGCCGCACGCGGCCCCACAGGTCCAGCTCCCAACCGGCCACCAGGTCGCCTTGCCAAAGGTTGTACGCCGCTTTGCCTGCCTTGCCAGACGGATCGCTCAGGCCTTCGGCGCTGTTGCGGGCGCGGCTGTAGCCGGCGCTTGCATCCACCGACGGCACTTCATCGGCAGCCACGGTACTGCGCAGGGCGCGGCTTTGCAGCAAGCGGGCGCTGGCCATCTGCAGGTCGAGGTTGCGCTCGGCAACGCGCTGGATCAAGGCACTGAGCTGTGCGTCATGGAAGGTTTCCCACCAACGCAGTTCCAGCGGTTGGGCCTGCGGCTGGCTGGCCGCCGCCTCGCCTTGCAGCGGCGCCCACTGCTGCGGTGCCTGGCTGTCAGGGCGCAGGAAGTCCGGGCCCATGGTGCAGCCCGCCAGCAACACGGCCAGCAGTACCGGGCTCAAGCGTAATGCCGGTTTCATCGTGCGCTTACCTCTTTGCCGTCCAGCTTGTCGCCACGGGTATCGATGGTCGCTTCCACCGACATGCCCACACGCAGGCGGGTGAGCAGTGGCTGGCCATCATCGAATACGATCTTCACCGGAATGCGCTGCACCACCTTGGTGAAGTTGCCGGTGGCGTTGTCCGGTTTGACGGCGGCGAAGGTGACGCCGGTAGCCGGGGCAATGCTTTCCACATGCCCTTGCAGCTTTTCGCCGGAGAAGGTGTCGACGCTGATGCTCACCGGCTGGCCAGGCTGCACGTGGGTCAGCTGGGTTTCCTGGAAGTTGCCGACCACATAGGCCTGCTGCAACGGCACCACCGACAGCAGGCGGGCACCCGGGTTGACGTAGGCGCCTATGCGCAGTGCGCGCTCGCCGACCATGCCGTCCACCGGCGCAGTAATGCGTGTGTAGGACAGGTCGAGCTGGGCCTTTTCCACGCCCGCTTCGGCCCGTTTCAGCTGGCCATCGGCGCTGGCCACCTGGGCGGTCAGAATATCCACCTGCTTGCGCGCTGCCACTAACGCCGCCTGAGCATTGGCCAGGCGCGCACGGGCCTGGTCGACGCCGCTGCGCGCCTGCTGGGCGTTCTGCACGGTACCGGCGCCCTGCTCGGCCAGGCGGCTGTAGCGGTTGACCTCATGGTCGGCGAACGCCGCTTCGGCCTGGGCGGCTTTGACAGCAGCCTCGGCCTGGGCAATCAACGATGCCTGGCGCTCAAGGGTGGCGCGGGCATCGGCGCTTTGCGCCTGGGCCACCAGCAACTGCGCCTGCGCGGCATCCAGGGCGGCCTGGTAATCACGGGCGTCGATGGTCGCCAGCAACTGGCCGGCCTTGACCTGCTGGTTGTCCTCCACCAGCACTTCTTTGATAAAGCCGGCCACCTTTGGCGCGACCACGGTGTAGTCGGCAATCACGTAGGCGTCGTTGGTGCTCTGCCGGTGGTCGCTGCCAAATATCCAGGGGCCGACGATGCCAGCCAGGACAGCCACGGCCAGCACCGAGCCGATGAACAGGGTTTTGCGGTTGTTGGTCATTTCAGCGGTTCTCGAATTCATCCAGGGGTCAGGCCACCGCACGCGGCGGATAAACCCGGGTAGGCACGAAAGGAATCAGGCAGATCAGCGCCACGGCAATGCAGGCCAGGACCAGGTACAGGTCAGCCGAGGTCAGTACCAGCGCCTGGTCGTGGATGCGCCTGGCCAAGCCCGCAGCGCTGTCGTCGACCAGCGGGGCGTTGCCCAGGCTGTCCACCAGGTGGTTGGAATGAAAGTGCCGGCGCAGGGTGCCAACGGCATCCAGCAGGCCACCGGCGATCACGGCGGCCAGGCCTTTCACGGTGTTGAACCAGCTGGAGGCGAACGGGCCTTCCTGCGGCGTCATGCCGTTGGTGGACAGCATCAGCAGCGGCAGCACCGCCATCGGCTGGCCGAACACCTGCAACAGGTAGAACGGGTAGAAGTCGCCACGGATCCACTCGCTGGTCAGCAGGCTGCTGCCGATACAGGACACCGCCAGCATCGCCAGGCCAATACCCAGCACCCAGCGGCAGTCCACCGCGCGGATGTTGCACAGCGCCGCCGTCAGCGGCAGGGCGATCAACTGCGGCATGGCCACCAGCATCATCAACGGGCTGGTCTGCGCCGGGCGGTAGCCCTGGATCTGCGCCAGGTAGGCAGAGGGGATGCTGCCCACACCCGAGAGCACAATCAGCACACCGGCCAAGGTCACCAATGCAAAACTCAGGTTGCGCCGCTGCAGCATGCGCAACTGGAAGAACGGCAACGGCTCGGACCACTCGTTGTACATGAACAGCACCAGCAACAGCAGGCCACCGCCCAGCAGCCAGCAGATCAGCGGCGAATCGAACCAGCCCCAGCGGTCGCCCAGCGACAGGCCCAGCACGATGCAGCTGATGGCCGGCAGGCCAAGCAGCACGCCACGCCAGTCGAACTGCTTGAAACGCTCCAGGCGCAGCGGGTCCTGTGGCAGGCCCCAGCCGACGCAGACGATGGCCAGCAGCGAGGGCAGGATGATCTGCCAGAACGCCCATTGCCAACCGAAATATTCGGTCCACAGCCCCGCCAGTGGTGTGCCGAGGTTGGGGCCGAAGGTAGCAGTCAGGGCGTAGCAGGCCAGGCCATAGACCTTGATACCTGGTGGCAAAAAGCGCAGGGCCACGCTCATCAGCATCGGCGGCAGGGCTCCCGAGGCAAAGCCCTGCAGCACACGCAGCAGCATCAGGCTGTGCAGGTTGGGGGCGAACGGTTGCAACAGGCCGAGCACGGCGAACAGGGCGATTGCGCTCATGGTGAAGCGCCGCAGCGAGAAGGTGGTGGCCAGCCAGGGCGCAAAGGCCATGGCCGAGACCGAGGCGGCGCTGTACACCGCCAGCAACCAGGCGCCCTCGTCGGCACCGATGCCCATGGCACCGCGGATATCGGCGAGGGAAATCTTGGTGACCGACTCGTTGAGGCCTGCACACAGCACGGCCAGCAACACACCGAACAGCCCGACCACCACCTGCAGGCCAAACGCCGTCTGCGCAGGTGCGGCCGGCGCGGGGGCGGCGGCCAGCGCCGCAGAGGGCGCGGTCAGGGAACTCATGGGAATACATCTCCAGCAACAATTTCAGGGCTGGGGCAAGTTTAAGAAGGTCGAATGCTGACGAAAACTGACTTGTTGATAGTTGTATATTGCGTCAGACGCAATCGATGCCGAAATCACGGGTCTATGCGGCCACACGCTTTCAACGTCTGGCGCAACCAACGGTGCGCGGGGTCGTTGTCAAAGCGCGGGTGCCACGCCTGCATCACATTGACCTTCTCCAACGGCACCGGGATCTCGAACGAGCGCAATGGCAACTTCAACCGCTGCACGCTGTTGAGGATATTGGCGGGTATCGGCAGGATCAGGTCCGAATCCGGCAGCGAGAACATCGCCGAATGGAAACTGGTGGTGATCAGGGCCACTCGACGTTCCACCTTGTGATTGGCCAACGCCACATCAATGGGTCCATTGGCCCGGCCGCGTCGGGACACGCTGATCTGCGGGTAGGCGGCAAATCGCTCAGGGGTGATCGGGGCGTCGAAGATCGGGTGCCCCTCCCGCGCCAGGCCCACGAAGTAGGTGTTGAACAGGCTCTGCACCTTGATTTCCGGCCCCAGCTCAATGGCCGAGCTGATGATCAGGTCGATATGCCCGTTGCGCAGCACCGCATCATCGTCACCACTGCCCTCCGGGACGAACCGCAACACCGTACGCGGCGCCTGGGCCAGCATCATGCGCAGCAGCTGAGCGCCGTACAGGGCAATGAACAGATCATTGGTGCGGATGTTGAAGGCACGGTCCAGGTTAACCAGGTCGACATCGTCACGGCTGCGAAACACCTGCCCGGCCTGCTCTACCAGCCCATGCACCTGCTCGCGCAAGGCCAGCGCCCGCGGCGTCGGCACCAGGCCACGGCCGGCGCGCACCAGGATGGGGTCACCCAGGGCATCGCGAATGCGCCCCAAGGTGCGGCTCATGGCGGCCGGGCTCAGGTTCATGCGCTGCGCTGCGCCCACGACGCTGCCTTCGTCGAGCAGGGCATCGAGGGCGACGAGCAGGTTCATGTCCGGGAGTTGCATGGCCGTTTTCCATTACAGCTGTGGGAAACGCGATGGTAGCAGGTTGGTGGATTGCATCAGACGCAATGCGCTCTTGCGTGGTGGGGCATTTATTCACTGGGCACGTTTGGCCATAAATGGGTGATGGGCAGGTCCGGCCCTTTCGCGGGGCAAGCCCGCTCCCACAGTTACTCCACAGCGTTTGGGCATTTTGGGAGTCCTGTGGGAGCGGGCTTGCCCCGCGAAAGGGCCCGACCTGCAAGCACATTACTCAGCCTCAGCCAAGGATCCCCATGCCCAGCCCCGTCCTGATCGCCATCGACGCCTCCCCTGCTTCCAGCGCCCTGCTCACCCTCGCGCGCCGCTACTGCCGCCCCGGTGAACACGAACTGCACGTGCTGCTGGCCATCGATTCCACCTTCGCCGTGCATGAGCAACCTGCGCCCTACACCGCCGAGGAACTGGAAGAATACCCCGCCGCCTGCGAGGAACAGCAGCATGCCGACCACGCCGTAGCCGCGGCCGTGCGCGAGCTGCAGCAAGCCGGCTTCACCTGCCAGGGGTGCATGGTGGCCGGCCAGCCCGTTGATGTGATTGTGGCCAAGGCGCAGGAATTGAACTGCGAGCTGATCATCATGGGCCACCGTCACCTGACACGGTTGGGGCGGTTGCTCGACCCGTCGATCAGCTCGAAGGTGATCGATCAGGTCCAGGTACCTGTGTTGGTGGGGGCGACGAGTGTATGAATCGGGACATGTGCCACCTTACGGGCAACACATCTCTCAAGGCGAACTCGGCTTCACCACCACCGTACACGTCGTCCCCGCCGCCAGCAAAAACCCTTCCGGCACGTCATCGATGTGAATACGCACCGGCACCCGCTGTGCCAGGCGCACCCAGTTGAAGGTGGGGTTCACATCGGCGATCAGCTCGCGGCTTTGTGGGTTGTCGCGGTCATAGATGCCGCGGGCAATGCTCTCCACATGCCCCTTGATGCGCTCGCCGCTCATCATCTGCAACTCGGCCTGGTCACCCACCTTCACGTGCGGCAGCTTGGTCTCCTCGAAGAACCCGTACACCCAGAACGAATTTTCGTCGACCACCGCCATCACCGCCTCACCGGTGCGCGCGTAGTCGCCCTTGTGGATATTCAGGTTGGTCACGTAGCCATCCACTGTGGCGACGATATGCGTGCGCTTGAGGTTCAGCTCGGCTGCCGCCAGTTCGGCAAGGGCTTGCTGGTAGTCTGCCTGGGCGGAGTTGGCGATGTTGCTGGCGTCGTCACGGTTTTCCTTGGAGATCACCAGGTTGTCCATGTCGGCACGGCGCTTGGCGTTGACCTTGCGCATTTCCCAGGTGGCCTTGCGTGACGCCACCATGGCCTTGGCCTGGTCGACCGCCAACTGGTAGTGCTCGGGGTCGATCTGGATCAGCAGGTCGCCCTTCTTCACCCGCTGGTTGTCCTTGACCGGTACGTCCACCACGTAGCCTGGCACATCGGCAGCGACGTTGATGATGTCGGCGCGTACGCGGCCGTCGCGGGTCCACGGCGTGGTCATGTAGTGCAGCCACAACTGGCGACCGATGGCCACGGCAGCGACCAGCACCAGCAGGGTGGCGATCAGGCTGAAGAACTTTTTCATCGAAGGATTCTCACCAGTAGACAGTAAGCGCCATGGCGCCGAACAGGCAGACGAACAGGCTCAGGCGCAACAGCGCCGGGTGCCAGAAGAAGCGGTAGCCATCATGGCTGGCAATGAACCGGTCCAGGCCCCAGGCCAGGCCCAGGGCGAACAGGAACATCAAGGTCATGGTGGGCATGTAAACGCCATGAAAGGCGATCTCACGGGGCATGGTGCAATCCTTTCGCCGGTGCCAGTGGCGACTGTGGGTCGAGCAAGGAGGAACGGATGAAGTGCAGGTAGCTCTGCGCGCGGCGCAGTACCGAGGTGTCGAAATGACGGGCGAACGGTTCGTCGGTGGCCTGCACCCTGGCAATGGCATGGTCCACGGCGACCAGGGCGCGTTCGTGGTTGCTGGCATTTGGCTGCAAGAACAAACGTGTCAGGGCACGGCCCATGACGCGGATGGCCTGGCGCCACGGCTGCGACTCGGCGTAGGCCGGGTGCACCGGTGCGCGAGCTTGTTCCTTGCGCAGCTCGATCACGGCGTGGCCGATTTCCAGCACGGTGAACATCCAGCCCATCAGTTGGCTCTGCACCTGCGGCTTGCCAGCCGCCAGGCCATAGGCCTGGTGCAGCAGGTCGCGGGTACGGCTTTCGAAGGCCGTACCGATACCGCGCAGGCGGCCACTGATGGCGAACAGCACCTGCTCGCGCAGCTCCTGCTCCAGGCGGTTCCACAACCAGCGGCTGTTGGGCGGCAGGATGATCGCCCCGGCGGCGGCACAAACGAACATGCCGATGACCATGCCGATGTAGTCGTTGATGAAGGTGTACGGGTCATACACCGTCAGGTTGTTCGGCACCGAGCCAATCGCGAAGAACACCAGCAGGCCGATGCCGTAACCGGCATAGGCAGGGCGCGACGAAAGGAACGCGCCCAGCACGAACACCGGCGCCAGCACCATGCACAGCAGCGGGAAACCGTCGATCCAGGGGAACACGAAGAAGGTTTCGAAGAAGCCGACAAAGGCGCCGATGGCTGTGCCGCAGGCCATCTGGAACGACATGCGCTTGGGGTTGGGTGACGCCGCCGAAAGGCCCACGGTAACCGTGGCGATGAGGGTCATCATGGCGCCGCTGGGCCAGTCGCTGAGCAGCCAGTAGCTGCCCAGCAGCAACAGCACCGCCGAGGCGCGTACACCGGCGGCCAGCGACACCAGCCAGCTGGTCTGCGCCACGTAGGGCTCGTCCCACTGTTCGCGCTCGTGTTTGTGCGCGGCCAGCGAGGCGTGGGTTTGGGCGTAGCTGAACATCTCGTCGACGAAGCGGTACAGCAGTTCGAAGGCGGTGTGGAAATCGAGGAGGTCGGATTCGCTGGGGTCGGTCGCCAGGTACTCGGCGCGCAGGCCCCGCACCTGCGCTTGCAGCCCCTCTTTGTAGGCAGCCAGTTCCAGGGTCAGGCGCAGTGCATCGGCGTCGGTCAACGCCCGGCCCACGTAAGGCTGCAGCAGCTCCACCAAGGTGTTCAGGCCTGGCTCGATGGCGCTGACGATCTGCAGCGGGCCACGGGCGCGCAGGCGCTCCAGCAAACGGTGCAGGGCGTTGAAGCGCGTGGTAATGGCCATGAACTCGCTGTTCATCCGTACCAGCCGGCCACTGCGACGGCGCATGTGCGGGTCTTCGAAGGCAGTGACGTTGCGCAGGCTCTCAAGGCCCACGGCCTCGGCAACGAAGCGCACGTTGCTGCTCTCGAAACGGTCCTTCTGGCTATCGCCACGCAGCGCCTCGACCACTACCCCGGCAAAAACGCCAAAGCGCTGGTACAAGGCGTTGCGCATGGCGGCACTGGCCGACTGCGGCAGGATGGCGGCGCTGACGAAGGTCGACACCAGAATGCCCAGGGCAATCTCCAGCACCCGCCATACCGCCGCCATGAAGGCCTGGTCGGGGTGCTGAAGCACCGGCAGGCCGATCATCGCGGCCGTGTAGCCGGCCAGCACAAAGCCATAGGCACGGAAGGTGCGATAGCGCATGGCGCCTGCCGAACACAGCCCCACCCACAAGGCCAGGCTGGGCAGGAACAGCTCGGTGTTCTGCGGGAAAATGGCAATCAGCGCCACCATCATCGCCGAGCCGGCCAGGGTGCCGAGCACCCGGTAGAAGCTCTTGGCGAACACATGCCCGCTTTGCGGCTGCATGACGATGAACACGGTGATCATGGCTGTGCGCGGTTGCGGCAGCTCCAGGCGCATGGCCAGCCACAGGGTGATGAACGCGGCGGCCAGCACCTTGAAGATGTACACCCAGGTCACGCCGTCGGTGCGGGCCCAGGCAAAGAAGCCCCGGCGCCACTCCAGGCTTTGCAGCCAGCGCGCGGGCAAACTGGAAGTGCTCATTCGGCGTTATCCGGCTTCTTGTCGAAAATGGCCAGGGTGGCCGGGGTTTTCGGCGCGGCCTGGCGTTCCTCTTTCGGCGCATCCTGACCGGCCTGCAGGCCACCACCCAGGGCGGTCACCAGCTCGGCATGGGCAATCAGGCGGGCGGCCTGCACCTGCTGCTGCACCTGCTGCTGGCGGAACAGCAAGGTCTGCGCGTTGAGTACGTTCAGGTAGTCGGTGAGGCCGCGCTGGAAGGCAACCATGGCGATGTCGTAGGTTTTCTGCGCGGCGGCGACGGACTCGGCAGCGAAATGCGACTGTTCTTTCATCGACTCGCGGCGGATCAACTGGTCGGAGATGTTCTTCAGTGCCCCCACCACGGTCTGGTTGTAACGGGCCACAGCCACGTCATACCCCGCCGACGCCACACCCAGTTCCGAGCGCAGGCGGCCGCCGTCGAAGATTGGCAAGCTGATGGCCGGCCCGACGTTGTAGTTGAACTTGCGCCCGGTCAGGAATTCCAGCGGGCCACCGCCGGTAGCCATGAAGCCCAGGCTGCCGACCAGGTCGACGTTGGGGAAAAAGCCGGCGTGGGCGACGTCGATACCTCGCGCCTGGGCAGCCACCTGCCAGCGGCTGGCAACCACATCGGGACGCTGGCCGACCAGTTCGGCGGGCAGGTTCGATGGCAGTTTCAGCGGCGCGGCCAAGGCCAGGGCCGGGCGCTGCAATTGCGCGCCCTCCCCCGGGCCCTTGCCGGCCAGTGCGGCCAGCTGGTTGCGGGTCAGGGCAATGTCTTCGTTCAGGCTGTCGAGCTGACGGTGGGTTTCCGGCAGCGGCGCTTCGGCCTGGCTGACTTCGAAATGGGTACCGATGCCGGCATCCAGGCGGCGCTTGGCCAGGGCCAGGATCTGCTCCTGCTGCTCCAGTTCGGCCTTGACGATATCGCGCTGGGCAAAATGCAGGCTCAGCTGGATATAGGCACGCACCACGTTGTTCTGCAGCTCCAGCTGCGCCTGGCGGGCTTCGGCCACGCTCATGTGCGCCTGGTCCACAGCCTGCTCGCTGGCATTGCGATCACGGCCCCAGAGGTCGAGGGCATAGCTGAAGCCGATGGCGGCGTTGTTGTCCCAGGTGTTGGCGCCCGACAGCGCGCCCGGGCCGTAGAACTGGTCCTCAGGCCAGTTGTGGCGCTTGAGGGTGGCCTGGCCATTGGCCTGGAGCTTTTCGGCCGACTCGACCACGCCGGCCATGGCCTTGGCCTCGCGCACACGCGCCGCGGCCATGGCCAGGCTAGGGCTACCGGCTACCGCCAGGGTAATCCAGCGATCCAGCTGCGGGTCGCCATAGGCGTGCCACCACTGCTGGTCGGGCCAATGGGCGTCGGTCGCGGCTTCGCGTATGGCCGCGTCGGTGGTCAAGGTATTGGCTTGCAGCGTCTTGCTTTGCGGGGCGATGCCCCAGGTTCCGATACAGCCACTCAAGGTGAGGGCAAGGGCACAGGCACTGAACGCATTGAGCGTTCTGATGATGCGACGCGGCACAGCTGCGATTTCCCGAGGAAGAGGTGAAGGGGGCCGGGCAATTCTAGGGGGCGGCAGCACTGGCGATAAGCGCAGATTCCTGCGAATCTTTGTTACCAAAACAGCGATAATCCGCCTTTGGTCGAAGGCAACTTTTCATCTTTTCTGCGTTACTTCGTGACACAATTTTGTCCTCTACATCGAGAGTGACCCATGGACACCCTGCAAAACATGCGTGCTTTCAGTTGCGTAGCCCAGCTTGGCAGCTTTACCGCTGCTGCCGCGCAACTGGACACGACCACCGCGAACGTGTCGCGGGCGGTCTCCAACCTGGAAGCCCATCTGCAAACAAGGCTGCTCAACCGTACCACCCGCCGCATTGCGCTGACCGAGGCCGGCAAGCGCTACCTGATGCGTTGCGAACAGATTCTTACCTATGTGGAAGAAGCCGAAGCCGAAGCCAGCGATGCCCATGCCCGCCCGGCCGGGCAGCTGAAGGTGCACTCGATGACCGGGGTCGGCCAGCATTTCGTGGTCGATGCAATCGCCCGCTACCGTGAATCGCACCCGGACGTCACCTTCGACCTGACCATGGCCAACCGCGTGCCCGACCTGCTTGACGAGGGCTATGACGTGTCCATCGTGCTGGCCACCGAACTGCCCGACTCGGGGTTCGTGTCGCAGCGCCTGGGCATCACCTACAGCATCGTCTGCGCCTCGCCCGACTACATCGCCCGCCACGGCGTGGCGCACAAGCCCGCCGACCTGCTCAAGCATGCCTGCCTGCGCATGGTCAGCCCGGTGATCCCGCTGGAAAAATGGCTGTTCGACGGCCCGGAAGGCCAGGAGATGGTCAACATCACCAGCTCGCCGTTCATGGTCAATACCGCCGACGCCATGAAAACTGCCATCCGCAGCGGCATGGGTGTAGGCGTGCTGCCGATCTATTCGGCCATCGATGGCCTGCGGGATGGCAGCCTGGTGCGGGTGCTGCCCGAATACCGCCTGCAGGAACTGAACCTGTACGCCATCTACCCGTCGCGGCAGTACCTGGATGCCAAGATCAAGACGTGGGTCGAGTACCTGCGCAACTCGCTGCCGGAGATTCTCGCCGCCCATGAGGCGGACCTGAAAACCCATCAGGTGCTGATCGCCAATTAAAAAGCTGCTGCATGGCGGGGGTGGACAATGGTAGGTTGCTAACCATTGTCGGCCCATTCGCGGGCATGCCCGCTCCCACAGGTACAGCGCTGCCCTCAAGGCCTGTACATAACCTGTGGGAGCGGCGGTGAAGCGCTCCGATTTACCCGCGAAGAATCCACCCTCGTCCCACCGCCTTGCAGAGAAGTTGCCCGATGAAAAAGACCGTCCTGGCCTTCAGCCGTATCACCCCGGCCATGGCCGAGCGCCTGCAGCAAGACTTCAACGTGATTTTGCCCAACCCCAAGCTCGGCGACATCAACGCCCAGTTCAACGAAGCCCTGCCTGAGGCCCACGGCCTGATCGGCGTTGGCCGCAAGCTGGGCCGTGCGCAGCTTGAAGGCGCGGCCAGGCTGGAGGTAGTGTCCAGCGTGTCGGTCGGCTACGACAACTATGACCTGGACTACTTCAACGAACGCGGCATCGCCCTGACCAACACCCCCGACGTACTCACCGAAAGCACCGCCGACCTGGGCTTCTCCCTGGTCATGGGCTGCGCCCGCCGCACGGCCGAACTGGATGCCTGGACCAAGGCCGGCAACTGGCAGGCCACCGTGGGGCCGGCGCTCTTCGGCAGTGATGTGCATGGCAAGACACTGGGTATCGTCGGCATGGGCAACATCGGTGCCGCCATTGCCCGTCGTGGCCGGTTCGGCTTCAACATGCCGGTCATCTACGCGGGCAACAGCCGCAAAACCGCGCTTGAGCAAGAGCTGGGCGCACAGTTCCGCAGCCTGGAGCAGTTGCTGGCCGAAGCGGACTTCGTCGTTATCGTGGTGCCATTGTCCGACGCCACCCGCAAGCTGATCAGCGCCCGGGAACTGAAGCTGATGAAGCCAAGTGCCTTCCTGATCAACATCGCCCGCGGGCCGGTGGTGGATGAAGCAGCGCTGATCGAAGCGTTGCAGAACGGCACCATTCGTGGGGCTGGCCTGGATGTGTACGAGAAGGAGCCACTGAGCGATTCGCCGCTGTTCAAACTGCCCAATGCGCTGACGTTGCCGCACATTGGTTCGGCCACTGCCGAAACCCGTGAGGCCATGGCCAACCGCGCGATGGACAACCTGCGCGCGGCGCTGCTGGGTGAGCGGCCGCGCGACCTGGTGAACCCGCAGGTATGGAAGGGCTGACAGCCTTACTTTGCCTGTACCGGCCTCTTCGCGGGCTTGCCCGCGAAGAGGCCGGTACAGGCAACAGATTATCTATTTAGCCACCAAAATACCCTCAGCCACCTTAGCCTTGGGCTTGCGAAACACCAGCACATTCCCCGCCATTACCGCCACCAGCCCGCACAAGGCCGGCGCCGTCCACTGATACCCCTCGGCCACCGCCGACACATTCAACGCCACCAACGGGAACAGCACGGTGCAGTAGGCTGCCCGCTCCGGCCCCATGCGCCCGACCAGGGTCAGGTAGGCAGTGAAGCCGATTACCGAACCCGGAATCACCAGGTACATCAGCGAACCGATGTAGCGGGTGTTCCACTCCATGGTGAAAGGAATGCCGCTGAACAGGCAATAAACCATCAACATGGCGGCGCCGTAGACCATGCCCCAGGCATTGGTGGTCATGGGCTTGAGCCCGGCCTTCTGCTGCATGCTCGACAGCATGTTCCCCGCCGAGAAGCACAGCGTGCCGAGCAAGGCCAGGCCCAGGCCGTACAGGGTTTCACGGCTGGCCGCATGGTGCGACAGCTCCGGCCAGAACAGCAGCCCCAGGCCGAGCAGGCCCAGGGCACCGCCGCCCAGCACATTGGCGGCGATCTTCTGGCCGAAGAACACCCGCGCGTTCAGGGCGTTCCACAAGGTCGCCGTGGAAAACGCCACGGCGATCAGGCCACTGGCAATCCACTGGCTGGCGGTGAGGAAGCACATGAAATTGACGCAGAACAGGCACAGGCCCTGGGCCAGGCAGATCTGGTGGCCGCGCCGGTTCATGGGTTGCAGGCGACGGGTGAGCAGCAGGATGGCGAACAGGATGAGGCCCGCAAGGGCGAAGCGATAGACGATCGAGACCGGGATGGCGACCACGCCCAGCTGGAGCTTCAGGGCGATCCAGGTGGTGCCCCAGATCAGGACGGTGAGCAGGTAGAGTGACAGGTTCATGGCGGCGGTTCCTTGGGCCTTTCAAAATCGGTGCCCGGCGCTTCGCGGGGCAAGCCCGCTCCCACAAATACCGTGCAGCCTTCGCATGCTGTGGGAGCGGGCTTGTCCCGCGAATCGGGGGCGCAGCCCTCGCCGAGGCCCTCAGTGTTCGTCCTCCTGGCATTAACCGCTTGCACAAACTTGCGCTTTTCCCTCTCAGCTAGCTGTCACTGCGGCGCAAGCGCAGTACGATGGCCGTCAGAGGAACCACCCATGACGCCACTCACCCAGCTGCAAGTGTTCAACGCCATGCACGCCTCGCCCCACGCCCGGCTGGAACTCAGCGCACACCTGGGCGATGGGCTGGCGGGGGCGTTGTGGAGCAACCGCGACGATGCCCGCGACTACCAGGCGCCGACCCATCACACCCTGTCGTGCTACATCGCCGACGGCACCGGCACCTTCCGCCGCCAGCGCCCGGCCGACAAAGGTGCGCCCGGCAAGCTGTGCGTGATGCCGGCCGGGCAGGAATCGAACTGGGTGGTCAATGGTGCAATCCGCCTGGCCCACCTGTATGTCAGCGAGGCACAGTTCGCCCTGGGCTGCGTGCGCCTGCTCGATCGGGAACCGCGAGAGCTGCAATTGCAGGAAGCGACTTTTCTGGACGACCCGCAACAGGCCGCACGTTTTCGCCACCTGATTCAGCTGGACTGGGACGAGCCCGGCGAGCGCCTGCTGGCCAGCAGCCTGGCACACGAGATCGTCGACCATGCGCTGCTCAGCCAGGTGGGGCTGCGCCAGGGCCTGCGCCTGAAAGGTGGGCTGGCGCCGAACCTGCGCCGGCAGTTGGTCGACTACATCGAGGCGCACCTGGACCAGCCGGTTACCCTGGGTGAACTGGCCTTGCGCTGCAACTTGTCCGAATACCACTTTGCGCGCATGTTCCGCACCAGTTTCGGGTTACCGCCGCACCAATACCTGCTGGCCCGGCGACTGCACCGGGCCTGCCAGCTGCTGCAACTGGGGGTGATACCGCTGGGGGAGATTGCCCTTTTGTGCGGGTTTGCCAGTGCCAGCCATTTCAGTAACCGGTTCCGGCAGGCGCTTGGTGCAACGCCTGGGGAATATCGCTCGGCATTCAAGGCGTGAAATGGGGCCGCTTTGCGGCCCTTTCGCGGCACAAGGCCGCTCCCACAGGGATCATCGTTCCCTTGCAGGAGCGGCCTTGTGCCGCGACAGGGCTGCAAAGCAGCCGCAAATACCTAGAATTCGAAGGTGCTGGACAAACTCACCTGCCGGGCATCCCCAATCGCCACAAAGTACTGGTTCACCGCCGAACTGTAATAAACCTTGTCGAACAGGTTCTTCACGTTCAATTGCAAACGCACGTTGTGCTCATCAAGCTTGGTCTCGTAACTGGCGAACGCGTCGGCCACGGTGTACGACGGCAAGTCGAAAGTGTTGGTCGCGTTGCCCGCCCGCTCACCCACGTAACGCGCGCCTGCCCCCAAGCGCAGATTGTCGCCACCGAACAGGCTGCCGAAGTCGTACACCGCCGACAACGAACCGCTGTGCCTGGCCACATTCTGCAGGCGTTTGCCTTCAAGATCAGGGTCCTTGGTCACCTTGGCATCGGTAAACGCATAGCTGCCGATCAGGCTCCAGCGCTCGCTGAGCTGCCCGGTCAGGTCAAGCTCCACACCCCGTGATGACTTCCCCTGCATTGCTGTAGACGGTCTCGCCGGTTCCGCTGTCGAAATTGGCGACCAGCACGTTGCGCTTGGTAATGTCGAACAGCGCAAGGGTACCGGTCAGGCTACCGGGCATGTCGAGCTTGGCTCCCAGCTCCCAGGACTTGCCCTCTTCGGGTGCGACCGAAGCGTCCAGCACCACACCGCCGGTCAGCGGTGCAATGCTGGAGTTGGGCTTGAACGACTCGCTGTAGCTGCCATAGAACGAGAGCTGGTCATCAACCTTGTAGACGATGCCTGCGTGCGGCACCCATGCCTGGCCGCTGGTATCGGTATTGGCCGTGAACGGCCGGCCACGGCCGGCATACTGGTCGTATTGCTGGAAACGTGCGCCGGCCACCAGTATCCAGTGCTCGTCCAGGTGCAGTGCGTCTTGCATGAACAGTGCATCGGTGCGCAGCTTGTCGGTCTGGTCGCTGTCACTGGCTCGTATGCTGGTGCCTTCCACCTCCTGACCATAAACGGGGTTCAGGTAACTGAAGGTGGAGCGGGCAGTCTGGCGAATGAGGTCGCCGCGATACACTTTGCGGTCTTCATGGTCGACGCCGAACAACAGATCATTCTGCATGCCGGCCAATTCCACATTACCGGCCAGGCTCAGAGTAGCGAACTGGTCGCGGCTCATGGCGTTGTGGGTGCCGTCGATGCTGCGCGTCAGCGTGCCTTTGGCTTCGTTGACGCCGGTCACCCGCACCTGGCTTGCATCATAGGTCTCGCGGTTGAAGCTGTAGCCAAAGTGCAGCTTCCAGTCGTCGGCCAGCTGATGGTCGACTTCCAGGCGGTACAGGTCGGAGCGCCCCTCCATGTCGTTGAACGGCTCGTCCAGGCGGCGCGTGGCGGGGATGTTCAGCGGGTGGCCGTTGCTGCCGAACGCGGTGCCACGGTCGAAGGGGTAGAGAAACTCGCGGTGCTCGTAGGCCAGCACCACCTGCGTGTCTTCGCCCAGCCAGGCCAGCGACGGCGCCACCAGCGATTCGCGGTGCACGCCGTAGTTGCGCCAGTAGTCTTCGTCTTCGTGATCGACGATCAGGCGGTAGGCGAAGTTGCTGTCGCCCAGCGCACCGGTGCTGTCCAGCCCGCCGCCACTGCCGTTCTTGCCGCTGCCGTAGGTCGAGCCACGCACGGTCAGGGCGTTGTACTGCTGCAGTTGTGGGCGCTTGCTGACCACGTTGATCACCCCGCCCGGGTCCTGGATGCCGTACAGCAGCGAGGCCGGCCCCTTGAGCACTTCGACCCGCTCGGTGCTGGCGTTGAGGCTGCGGCCCTGCACGATGGGCATGCCATCGCGCATGATCGAGCCGTCGCGGTTGTCGCCAAAGCCGCGCTTCATCACCGTGTCGGATGTGCCGCCAAAGTTGTTGCCCTGGGTAATGCCGCTGACGTTGGCCAGGGCATCATCGAGGTTGCGCGGGGCTTGGTCGCGGATGACCTGGGCCGGTACCACGTTGATGGCCTGCGGGATGTCCTGATTCGGCCCCTGCCCGCGCATGATCGAAGCGCTGGCCGGGGGCTGGTAGCTGTAGTCGTCCAGCTGCGAGGTTACGTTGGTGGCCTGCAGGTTGAGGGCGCCTGAAGTGTCGGCGGGTTCGAGGGTCAGGGTGCGTGCGTCGACGCGCCGCCAGGCCAGCCCGGCGTTGCCCAGCAGCTGTTGCAGCGCCTGCTCGGCGCTGAACCGGCCATTCAATGCCGGGGCCTGTACACCTGGCAGTTCGAGGGTGTAGACCACGCTCTGGCCGGTGGTGCGGCTGAAGGCGTTGAGCGCCTGGGCCAACGGTTGGGCCGGCTGGGCGAAGGCAAAGGCCTGCAGCTGCTCGGCGGCGCTTGCCAGGGGGGCGACGGCGAAGGCCGGCAGCGCAGCAAGGCCGAGCCAGAGAGGGACGCAACGCGGGGAGAACTTCATGGACGCTGACCTGTGAGAGGGTGATGATTGCGAATGAATCGCACTTTCACTCATTACACGGATGCCACGTCCTGTTACCTCACCCGCTAACTGAAAATATTTTCCCTGTACCGGCCTCTTCGCGGGCACAGGCAACTACCGGATCAAGGTCAAACGCCCGAACACGGTCTGCCGCGAAAAACCCATCACCTTGCCCAGCGAATCCAGCGCCAGCAGCGGCTCGGTCACCGGGAAGCTGCCGCTGACCTTGCGCCGCCCCAGTTCGCCATCCAGCAACAGGATGCGCCCCGGGTAATAGCGCCCAAGGTCTTCGACCACCTGCGCCAGCGGCACCTGGTAATAGTTCAGCCACCCCTGCCGCCAGGCCAGGCGGTTGTCACTGTCCACCACCAAGGTGTCGCCTACCCTGCCTGCGCTGTAGGCCACCTGCTGGTTGGCAGTCAGTTCACCCGCCAAAGTGCCTTGCGCGGGGCTGACCCTGACCCGCCCACTGCGCACTGTCACCTGGGCGCCCTCGCCTTGCTCACGCACCTCAAACTGGGTACCGAGCACTCGCACTTCGCCACCGCCCGCTTCGACCACGAATGGCTCACCGTTATGAGTGACCTCAAAGTATGCCGCGCCATGCAGCAACCGCACACGGCGCTCACCCTGGGCAAAATCGACTGCAATGGCGCTACCTGCATCAAGCGTCACCTGCGACTGGTCGGCCAAGGTCATCTGGCGAATCTGCCCGGCACTGCTGTAGTCAGCCTGCAGCTCCTGCAACCAGTATCCCGGGTGCCAGCCCCCGGCAACGCCCACGGCCAGCATCAGGCAGGCCGCCATCGCCATTGCCGCCATCCGCCGCCACGGGCCACGGGTCGGTGGCCTGGCCATTGCATTGAGGTAGTGCTGCAGGGCGTCCTGTTCTTCGTCGGCCAGTTGCGCGGCCGGAGCGGCGCTTTTCTGCCACAGCGCCTGGGCCTGTTGGTAGGCCTCACGGTGCCCGGGGTCGGCCAGCAACCAGCGCTTGAACGCAGCCCCTTCCGCTTGCGCGGGCTGCTCATTGATGCGGCTGAGCCATTGCAAAGCGGCCTGGGACTGCGCCTCGGTGATCGGGGGCAAACGGCTCATCGACGGGCACTCCCAGGCCGGCGTGGGGTGGGCGCGGGCTCGGCAACACTCGCCTTGCACGCTTCAAGGGCGCGCATCATATGCTTTTCCACGGCACTCTGGGACAGCTGCATGGCCTTGGCGATTTCACCGTACTTGCAGCCGTGGATGCGGTTGAGCAGAAAGATCTGCCGGGTGCGCTCGGGCAAGGCGCGCAAGGCGGCTTCGATGCGCTGCAGGTCGTGGTCGATCTCCAGCGCCTGCTCGGGCGCCTGAGCCATGCCCGTGTCGTCCATTGGCAGCGCGGCTTCTGCCACGCGTTCACGGCTGCCTTCACTGCGCAGGTGGTCGATCGCCAGGTTGCCGGCACAACGCAACAGGTACGTGTCCAGCGCCTCGACCTTGACCTCGGGGCGGCGCCAGAAACGCAGGAACAGCTCCTGGACCAGGTCTGAAGCCGTGGCGCGACAGCCTACACGCCGGCTGACCAGTGCCTCCATGCGCGCACGCTGGGCCAGGAACACCTGGACGAAACGTGCACGCCCGCCCGCGCTGTCGGCCTCGGGCTCGATGATATCCCTCTGCTCGCTCACGGGTTCACACAGCGAACACGGCCAGCAAAGGCCCGAGCACCACACTGGCGGCAGCTGCGCCCAGCAGCAGGCGCGGCTGGTAGGGCAAGCCAAACACCCACACGGTCACCCCCGCCATCATCACCGCCGTCCACTCCACCAAGCCATGGGCCCAACCACGCAGGTGCACGCTGAGGACCAGCGACAGCATCAGCAGCAGCCAACCGGCAACCCGCAACACCCGTAACTGCCCGGGGCGCGGCTTGCGCCCAAGCAGTTCGCTGAAGTGCTTTTCCATGGCCAGGCACAGGGCGACAAAGCCTGCGAATGCAATCAGTGCGTTACCCAGCATCAGCTCACCTGCGCCGTTTCAGTGCCCGGTTTTTGTGCCACGCGTGCTCGCCTGGCTGCCGGTTTGGGGATGCGCAGCATCTTGCCGGCCAGCCAGGCCAGGAACAGGCCGGTACCCAGTGCCGTCAGGTCGAAGCCCGCCATGGCCCAGTCACCCGCCTGCAACGAATGGTTCAGTCCCCGGTCGGTGCCAAGGCCGTTGAGCAGCGGCAACAGGGCAAAGGCCAGCGCACCCAGGGCCAGTTGCTCGCCCCAAGCCCGGCGCCCGCTGCGCAGCACGGCATGCACCAATGACAAGCCCCAGGCGATGAAGAAGGCATTGACCTCCCAATTGGCGCGGCCCTCGATGCCCACCGGAATCAGGCGGTTGGCCCAGAAGAAGCCCGCCACCGCCAGCAACAGCCCGCTCATGCTGGCGATATTGAGCACCTCGACCAGGCGCAACTCACCCGGCATGTGCGGGCGCTTGGCATGTTTGAGTTGGCGCTTGCCCAGCCACATCACCAGCCCGGTGCCGATCACCGCAGTGCCAGCAATGCCAAAAAAGAAGTACAGCCAGCGCAGCCAGGGCCCGGCAAAGTTGCCCATGTGCAACCCGGCAAAGCTGAAGGCGGTCATCATTGCCCCGCTCTCTGGCTTGCCCTGGCTCAGCAGCGCGCCACTGGCGCCGTCAAACGTCCAGTTGGCACTGCGCCGATAAGCCACGTGGTCGGCAGCCGATTGGGTAAAGGTGACGCGGGCATTGCTGTCACCCGGGTTCTGCACCTGGATGTTGCCAATGCGCGCCCCGGGCTGCAGCGCCTGCACCTTGGCATACAGGCTTGGCAGGGCGACCAACGGCGTCGCCAGTTGGGCTGCCTTGGGCGCATCGTCGCGCCCGAACAGGTCGTTGAAGTACTTGCCGGTGTCATTGCCATAGCTGGCCATGATGCCCGCCGGCATCACCATGTACATGAACAGCACCAGGCTGCTGTAGCTGATCATCAGGTGGAATGGCAGCACCAGCACGCCTATGGCGTTGTGCCCGTCCAGCCAGGAACGCTGGCCCTTGCCGGGGCGGAAGGTGAAGAACTCCTTGAAGATCTTCTTGTGGGTGATGATGCCGGTGACCAGCCCCAGCAGCATGATGAAGGCGCAGAAGGTCGACAGCCAGCGGCCAAACGGGTATGGCATCTGCAGCTGGAAGTGGAAACGGTAGAAAAAATCGCCACCACGGCTGTCGCGCGCCTCAACCGGTTGGCCGGTCTGCGTATCCAGGGTTTTGTTGACAAAGCCACGCGGCCCGCCATTGGGATCGCGATAGCCAACGCTCAAGCCCGCCTCGCGCTCGTTGGGCATGCGGATGAACCAGGACGCGGAATGCCCGGCGTTGTCTTGCAGATACTGCTGGGCCTTATCCAGGCTGAGGGCCGGGTCCAAGGCATGACTGCGCACTTCGGGCTGCATCCAGTGGGTAATTTCTTCCTTGAAATACGACAACGTGCCGGTCAGGAAGATGGCAAACAACAGCCAGCCGAAGATCAGGCCGGTCCAGGTGTGCAGCCAGGCCATCGCCTGGCGGAAGCCTTCTTTCATGGGTTTTTCATCCAGTAGGCAACGCCGCTGATCATGGCCAACAGCAGGCTGGGCGCCAACACGCCCAGCCAGGCACGCCAGGCGCTGCGACAGGCAAAGCACCAGATGAATGCCAGCAGGTAAAAGACGAACGACAACAACAGGCCGGTCAGCGTGGCATCGACCGTTGGCAGCGGTACTACCAGGGCAATGCAGACGCTGGCCATGGACGCCAACAGGTAGCCGCCCAATAGCGCGGCCAGGCTGCGTGAGGCAACGGCCAGCCGATAGCTGTGCGGAAGGCCGGCAGTTTTGCGCGTCATGGCAAGGTCCGGATGTTTTCTGGGGGTGCAATAATAATGATTTCAATTCTCATAGGCAAAGAGTTAGCGATGTGCTGCATGTTCTGGCCCTATCGCCGGCAAGCCAGCTCCCACCGGTACTGCACAGGGCTTGAAGACAGCGGGCTTCTGTGGGAGCTGGCTTGCCGGCGATAGGGCCGGTGGAGATTGGCGAGCACTTTGCCCTGCAATACAGTGCGAACAATTCTTACTACTATTTGCGCTACACAGCGGCGGAGTATCACGGTGCCCAGCGCGCTCACATCCACGGTCGAAGGCCTGTACCGCGCCCATCACAACTGGCTTACCCGGGTGCGGCTGTTCGAAGGTGAACTGGCGCTGCAAGTGGCCAACGATCCCCGACGGTCTCGGCGCTCGACCACAATGCGGGCGCCTGGGTCGACGGCATGCTGGTGGCCTCGCAGATGCGCCTGGCGGATTTCCGGGTCGTATCCGCTGGATGACAGTGAGCGCATCCTGCAAATGCTGGAGGTAGCACTGCCGGTTCGGGTGCGGCGCTTCACCCGGTAGTGGGTGATGGTGGATGTGGGGTGAGGGCTACCAGGTGACCGCCGCGGGTTTTGCAGGGGGCGTAGATCGAGCGCCGCCCGCGCGGCGCTCGATCTCACAGGCGACAAAAAATTCATGGCGAAAACACCCGCAAAAAAAAAGATCAAATCAACTGAGCCATTTTCCCAACCTTGCGTGACAGACATGGCAGCCCCCTCTCTCAGGACCCGACCCATGCCGTTGCGCCCCAGCCCCCTCGTCCACGCCCTGCTGCTCACCACATCGCTCGGCGTGGCCACGCCTGCCAGCCCCATTTGCAACAAGAAATTTATTTTCAAAAAGGGCTTGAATTCGGTCCGCGGTTGCCTGACCTTAGAGTCAAGAGGCGCAGAAATTCCAAGGGTCTCAAGGACCTGAGCGCGTCTCCATGCGAGCAAGCTGAATAAGGATTGAATCATGCAAATCCAGGTCAACAGCAGCAACCATTTCGAAAGCAACGCCCGTCTCGACCAGTGGGTCCGCAGTACACTGCAAAGCTCCCTGGAACGTTACGAAGAAGACCTCACCCGCATCGAGGTTCACCTGCGCGACGAGAACGGCGCCAAGCCCGGACCGCATGACAAACGCTGCCAGATGGAGGCTCGCCCCAAAGGCCACCAACCGATTTCCGTGACCCACACTGCCACTTCGGTGGACCAGGCAGTCGACGGTGCCGCCACCAAGCTCAACCACGCGCTGGAACACTTCTACGGCAAGCTGCGCAGCAAGCGCGGCGCCCTGGAACTGAGCGACCCGGACGCCTGACCGCACAATGAAAAACGCCCGGCCAAGTGCCGGGCGTTTTTATTAAAGGCCATTGAAGGCCTTCCTCAACTCACTACCCTCAGCTTTGGTACGGGGAACAGGTTCTCCAGGGTTTTCAGCAAACGCGCGTGATAAAGCGGCTTGCGGAAAAAATCCACCACCTGCAGGTGCAGCATTTCACTGACGTCATCCACGTCGGCCTGCCCGGACATGACAATCACCGGCAGGTGCTGGCGGGCCGTGTGATTGCGCATGCGCCTGATCAGACCAATGCCGCTTTCCTCCGGCATACGCAGGTCGGTGATCACCAGGGCAACGTCCGGATGACGGGTAAGCTGTTGCAAGGCAACCTGTACCGATGTCGCGGTCAGGCAGGCGAAGCCTTCATTTTCGAGAAGTTCGGCCAGCTCCAGCAGAGCGTCCTGCTCGTCATCCACCAAAAGGATCTGCTGGCGCGAGAAAGCGTTCTGCATGGCGTTGGCTCCTGCTCACCGGTCAAAGGGCATTTTTGATCGTGGTGAAGGTGGTGTTGACGGCCGTGGAGATGTCGCCAACGAAGGCGGCCAGCACCACTGCGACCATCGTCGCGATGACCGCGTATTCGATACCGGACGCACCGTCCTTGCGATGCAGGAAGGTCATGCAATGCAGAATGAACAGTTTCATGTCTCAGCTCCTTGCGGCACATGCCGGCGATTGCGGTATCAAAGTGACACCTATTTGCCATCAAAGAATCGCCAAGCTGAGGCGGACTGCAAATGTATCAAAGGATTAATCACAAAGGATTAGCTCAAGAGAATTAACACCCGCAATACTGCTAACCCTCTGTATTGCCTCGACTTAATCACAATTCCAAAAAAAAGCCCTCACGCTCATGGCAAATGGCAATGGCTGCGCTACCGTCCTATAGCGAAATAGTGACTTTTTGCCATCAGTTGCAACGTGCAGGGAGGCCGAGATGAGCAGTCGCTTGACCCTAGCCTTGGCTGCTTTCTTCCTGCTGGCAGCGCTGTTGGCCGGCTACTGGGGTGTTGTGCTGAGCCGCCCGGCGGCCACGCCCGCACCGGTTACCCCTGCGGCCGAACAACCGATTGCAGCCGTTGCCCCACCCCCCATCACTCCACCGGAGCCACCGCGTACGGCCGTGGTCGTCCTGCGCAAGGCTTTACCCGCCAATACGCCGGTCAGTGAAGACGATGTGCTGATCGAGCGCCTGCAGGTTGCCCCCACCGGGGCCTACCAGCAAACCGCCCAGGTGATCGGGCGCACCAGCGCCAGGCCACTTGCAGCGGGCACCTGGCTGGATGAGTCCAGCTTCCAGGCTGGCGGGCCGCTGGCGCGGATGATCCGTGCCAACGAGCGGGCGGTGGCAGTCGGTGTGGACGAAGTGGTCGGCGCCGCCGGCCAACTGCGCCCAGGCGACTACGTGGACGTGTTGCTGTTCCTGCGTGAAGAGCCCAACAACCCGCAATCCTCCGCCCAAGTGGTGCTGCCGGCCTTGCGCGTGCTCAGTGTCGGCGACCAGACGGGCCTGGCCAACGACGGCCGCCCGGCGCAGACCGCCGAAGAGCAAAAGGCCCGGCGCGAACAAGCCAGTATGAACAACGGCACAGGTACCCGCACCGTGGCGCTGGCAGTGCCGGAGGCCTTGGCCAGCCGTTTGATGCTGGCTGCCCAGGCTGGCACCTTGCGCCTGGCCGTGCGCAGTGCCGATGAGCAGCGCCTGGCGCGGTACTGGAACGAGCCCGGTGCCCAACCGCAGGTGGAGGCCGCCAACCGCGAACTCTACCGCTTCAGCCAGCTCTCCCAGTCGCCGGTGGCCAACGCTGCCAGCCTGGCGACCAGCAAACCCACACCCGCCATGCACATCATCCGTGGCGCACAGGCTGACGATACGAATAAAACCCCCTGACCCGGCAAGGATGCAGCGATGCGTAGTTCCTTTTTGAGACAAGCATGTTGTACCGGGCTGCTGGCCGCGCTGTTGCCCCAGGCCCAGGCAGCGGGCAAAGGCTGCGAGGCGATCAGTCAGCTCCCTTCGGTCATCGAGATAGACCAGGGCCTGCAGCAGGAACTGCGCCTGCCACTGGCGATCAGCCGGGTTGCCGTAGGCGAGCCCAAGGTGGCCGATGTGCAGGCCAGCGGTGACCGCGGTGTGGTGATTACCGCAGTGGGCCAGGGCAATACCACGTTGATGCTGTGGACAGCATGCGCCCCGTCACCGCACCGGGCCATGGTATTCGTCAAAGGCCGGGCCAGTGCCGACATGGCCGAAGACAGTTTTTTGCCATCGCAGGATGCACAACTGATCAGCCAGGTGCAGGCCGATATCCGTTTCGTGGAAGTACGCCGAAACAAGTACAGAGAAGCTGGCGCACGGCTGTTCTTCAAGGGTTCGAACAACAGCCTGATCGGTGCGCCTGGAACAGTGCCTAACACCTCTGTATCCCCAGGTTCGGTACCCATTGCGAACCCGGAGATCCCGCTCACAGAGAACGTCTTCAACATCGTCTGGGGCGGCGGCAGTAGCCGCTTCCTTGCCATGATCAACGCACTGGAAAGCAGCGGCTTCGCCTACACGTTGGCCCGCCCGAGCCTGACCGTACTCAGCGGCCAGACCGCAAGCTTCCTGGCGGGTGGCGAAATTCCGATTCCAGTCCCCAGCTCGGGCAGCGACAACGTGTCCATCGAATACAAGGAGTTCGGCGTACGTCTGGCGCTGACACCAACCATCATCAGCCCCGGCAGGATCACCCTCAAGGTGGCGCCGGAGGTCAGCGAGCTGGACTACAGCAACGTAGTAACCATCGCCGGCACGCAAGTGCCGGGTTTGACCGTAAGACGCACCGACACCAGCATTGCCCTTGCCGATGGCGAAAGCTTCATCATCAGCGGCTTGGTCAGCAGCAACACCAGGTCCGATGTCGACAAACTGCCTGGCCTCGGTAACCTCCCAATCCTGGGCGCATTCTTCCGGCAATCGACGCTCAAACGCGAAGAAACCGAACTGCTGATGATCGTAACTCCACACCTGGTCCAGCCGCTGGCCGCCAACGCGCGGCTGCCGGAACTGCCGGGTGAGAACTTGCGCAACTACGACCCCAGCTGGGGGCGCCTGTTCTTCCTGGAAAACGGCAACTTTGATGGCAAGGGTGGGTTATCCCAATGAACGAGAGCCTGAACCCCACCTTCCTCGCCATCACCCGCAATGAAGAGGACCTGCACTGGCTACAGGGCGCACTGGCGCCGCAAGGCCAGGTGATCGGTGCCACTGCCGGCAGCCTCGACGAGCTGCTGGCGCTGGTCAACGCCACCTTCAGCAACCTGATGTTCATCGGCCTGGACCGCGAACAGCTGGTCAGCCAGTGCGCCTTGATCGAGGGGGTGCTGGAGGCCAGGCCGATGTTGGCGATTGTCGCCCTTGGCGATGGCATGGACAACCAACTGGTGCTGCATGCCATGCGCGCAGGCGCCCGCGATTTCGTCGCCTATGGCTCACGCCCCAGCGAAGTGGCCGGGCTGGTGAGGCGCCTGGGCAAGCGCATGCCGGCGGTGACCAGCAACCCCAGCCTTGGCGGGCTGACCGTGCTGTTCGGTGTGCAAGCCAATGCAGACGGCGCATTGCTCACCACCCACCTGGCCCGGGTGGTGCAGGAGAGCGGCCAGCAAACCCTGCTGCTGGACCTGGGCCTGCCGCGTGGCGACAGCCTGGCGCTGCTCGGCCTGGAGGCTTCGTTCTTTTTCGGCGACGCCCTGCGCCACCTGCGCCGCCTCGACACCACACTGATCGACAGCGCATTCACGCGCGACAAGAAAGGCTTGCGCCTGCTCACTTACGCCGAGGCCGACGACCCGCTGCAACAAACCAGCGCCGCCGAGCTGTACATGCTGCTCAGCGCCCTGCGCCAGCACTTCCAGCACATTGTCGTGAACCTGACTGGGCATGCCGACAGCGAAGCCCTGCGCACGTTGGTGAGCCATTGCGACAAACTGATCGTCTACACCGACCAGAATATCCTCGACTGCCGGCGCAACCTTGAAGTGCTCGACCTGTGGCGTGACCACGGCATGAAGCTGGAGCACGCCAGCCTGCTGGTGGACCGCTACCTGAGCAACGTTGCACCCGATGCCGATACCCTGGCCAAACGCTACGGGCTGCCCTTGCTCAAGGCCATCCCCTACAGCCCCGAAGTGCGCCTAAATGTGAAGAACCAGGGCCTGAGCCTGTTCGAACTGGCCCCGCGTGAAAACCTCACTCAAGCCCTGCGCAGCCTCGGCGAACGCCTGGCACGGCGCTCGGAAAACCTCGCACCACCCGCCTTCACCTGGCTGCGTCGGCTTTGGGGGAGCAAATGAGCAATGACCAACCCTTTGGTGGCCAGCAACACGCCTCCGGCGACCCCTACGCGCTAAAGCGTGCACTGCACCGCTTTGCCATCGACGCCATCGAGGACAGCGGCCGCAACCTGCTCGAAGGCGCCCGGCCAGCACTGACCCAGTTCGTGCTGGAGCAGGTGGGCGATTACGTCGCGCGCCTGCGCCTGGCCATGTCGCGCTACGAAATGGAGCGCCTGGCCGAAGAGCTGGTAGATGAGCTGACCGGTTTCGGCCCGCTGGAAGTGTTGCTGCGAGACCCCACCGTTACGGAAATCCTGGTCAACGGCCCCCATCGGGTGTTCGTGGAACGGGCGGGCCTGTTGCAACAGACCGACCTGCGTTTTATCGACGCTCACCATGTGGAGCGGGTGATGCAGCGCATCCTCGCGCCGCTTGGCCGGCGCCTGGATGAATCCTCGCCAATGGTCGACGCGCGCATGCCCGACGGCAGCCGGGTGAATGCGATCATTCCGCCTGTGGCGCTGGACGGCCCGTGCCTGTCGATCCGCAAGTTCCGCCAGGACATGCTCAAGAGCGCCGACCTGCTGGCCACACGCGCCATCGACCAGTCCATCTTCGACTTCTTCGAACGCGCCGTGGGCAAACGTTGCAACATCCTGGTCAGTGGCGGTACCGGCACCGGCAAGACCACCCTGCTGAACATCCTCAGCCAGATGATCGCGCCCCGCGAACGCCTGGTAACCATCGAAGACGTCGCCGAGCTGCAGCTGCACCATCCCCACGTGGTGCGCCTGGAAACCCGCCCGCCGAATGCCGAAGGGCATGGCGAAATCAAGGCCAGCGAACTGATCCGCAACGCCCTGCGCATGCGCCCAGACCGCATCATTCTGGGCGAGATCCGCGGCAGCGAAGTGCTCGACGTGCTCACTGCGATGAACACCGGCCACGATGGCTCGATGAGCACGGTGCACGCCAACACCGCACAGGATGCGCTGCTGCGCCTGGAAACCCTGGTCGGCCTGAGCGGCCGGCAGATTGCCGAGAAGACCTTGCGGCAGATGGTCTGCGCGGCGCTGGATGTGGTGATCCAGCTGACCCGCCTGCCCGACGGCCGACGCTGCGTCAGCGAGGTGCTGGAAGTGGTCGGCGTGCGCGATGAGGTGTACGTGACCAACACCCTGTTCCGCCTCGATCGTCGTGGCGGCGATACCTTTCTGCGCGAAGCACCCAACCCGGCGGGCAGCAAGCTGCGCGCAGAGGGCGTGCTGTGACCGGCCCCTTGCTGCTGGCGCTGTCCCCGCTGCTGCTGGGCGTCGCCCTGCTGCTGTTGCGCCGTAGCCTGTACAAGCGGCACGAAGAACGCATCCTGCAACGCCTGGGGCGGGCGTTCAGCATTGTGCGCAATGGCACCGTCCGGCGCGAATGGCTCGACGCCCTGCTGCAGCGCGCCGGCTTGGGGGCTGTCGACATCGAGCCACAGCGCTGGTTGCTGGCGTGGCTGGGCGTGGTGCTGCTGGGGCTGATCGCCGCCGGCTGGGTGGCCGCATTGATGCTGCTGGTCGGCCTGCCAACCCTTGCGTACCTGATCCTGAGCTGGCAAAGCCGCCGGCAGATGCGGCAAATCGTCGACCAGTTGCCTGGCCTGCTGGACTACAGCGTGCGCAGCCTCAAGGCCGGCCGCACCCTCAATGACGCGGTGCTGGGCGGTATCGACAGTAGCCGCGATCCCCTGCGCTCAGCCATGGCGCGGGTGCGGCGCAACGTACAGTTGGGCGTGGCGCTGGAGGATGCTGTGAGCGAGCTGGCCGAACTGCACAAGCAGGACGAACTGCGGCTGTTCGCCCTTGGCTTGCGCATCAACCAGCGTTACGGCGGCAATGCCAGCGAGCTGATGGAAAACCTGATCAAACTGATCCGCGAGCGTGAACAAGGGGCGCGTCAGCTCAAGGCGATGACCGGCGAGACCCGCATCACCGCGATCATTCTCGGCTCCTTGCCGCTGGCGATGGTCGGCTACTTCCTGATGGCCAACCCGCATTACCTGCTGGCCATGTGGCGGGACAGCAGCGGCCAGATGATGCTGTTGCTGGCCTTTGCCCTGCAGGTGCTCGGTTGCCTGGTGCTGTGGCGAATGATGAGGAGCCTGTGACCATGGCCTTGCTGATCTGCGCCCTGTGCCTGTTCATTGCCGCCAGCCTGTTTGGCCTGCAGGTCATTCGCCAATGGCGAGCGCGGGTACTGGTGACCCGACGCCTGCAGGGGCGACTAACCCGCGACGAACGCCTGGGCGACTGGCTGCACTGGCTGGGCAGCAGCGCGTGGGGGCAGCGCTTGCAAAGATTCGACGGCGAAAGCCAGGCCCTGCTCGAACGTATCGGCTGGCGCCGCAGCCGCCAGCGCGCCCTGTTTGCCGCTGTTCAGCTGGGCCTGCCGCTGTTGGCCGTGATGCTGACACTGCTGTTGCAACAGGGGTTCAAGGGCAGCGCGGCAGCCGGCTGGGTGGTCTGGCCATTGTGCGCGCTGGGCGTCGGTTACCTGCTGCCCAAGCGCCTGCTGGCCGTGGCTGCGGCACGTCGCCAGCAGCGCATCGCCGAAGAAGTCAGCCTGATGATCCCCTTGCTGCGGATTCTTTTCGAGACCGGCCTGGCCGTCGAGCAGGCACTGCGTGTGCTGAGCCAGGAAGGCCGAACGCTGATCCCGCACATCAGCGCAGAGTTGCGCCAGGTGCTGCAACGGGTGGATTCAGGCATGGCGCTGGGCCCGGAGCTGGAAAAAGTCGCCCAGCTGCTGGCTGTGGATGAGTTCACCGATACCTGCGTGATCCTGCGCCAATTGCTGGCACAAGGCAGCGGCGCGATGAAGTCGCTGCAGGCACTGAAGGCGCTGCTCGACGACCGTCGCCTGACCCGCCTGCAAGAACGGGTATCGATGATGTCGGCAAAGATGTCGGCAGTGATGATGGTGTTCCTGTTTCCGGCCTTGCTCATTGTCCTTGCCGGGCCAGGCTTTTCTGCATTGGCGCGGGCGTTGAGCCCATGAGGACTGAATGATGAAGACAATCCTGTTGTGCGCAAGCCTGGTGTTGCTGACCGGATGCGCCGGGCAACAGCCGGAAGGGCTGCGCCAGTTGTTCGCCACCGCCAGTTGCAGCAAGCCTGACGCCGACCAGCAACTGTCATTGAACCTGGCAGACGAAATGCTCAACGACGGGCGCCCACACGCCAGCCTGGCCCACCTGCAGCAACTGCCGGACACCTTCGAACAGGTTCGCCTGCGCAAGGCCAAGGTGTCACGGCTGCTTGGCCTCAGCGAGGCCGAACCTTTGTACCGCAGCCTGCTGGGCGGTTGCCTGGCCGCCGAAGGCGAACATGGCCTTGGCCAATTGGCCTCGGCCCGGGGCGACGACGTCCAGGCCCTGCAGAACCTCCAGCGGGCAGTAAGGCTCGCGCCTACCGATGAGCGAGTGCGCAACGACCTTGGCGTGGTGCTGATGAACCTGGGGCGCTATGAGCAGGCGCGCTTCGAGTTGCTGACGGCCATCGAACTGAAAGACGACAACCCGCTGCCTGCGGTCAACCTGGTGACCTTGGCGCTGGTGCAGGACAACTGGCAGCAGGCCACCGACCTGGTAGGCCGGCTGCAGCTCAAAGCGGGGCAATTTGCCGAAGCCCAGGCACGCGCCAGCAAGATCAAGGCCGGCGGCCGAGGCCCGATCGCATCGGCCAGGGCCCCGGACATGATGGTCAATTGATACACGGAGGTGATCATGATCAGGTACGTGATGCTACTGGCCTGCTGCGTAGGCAGCGCGACTTTGATGGCCGAGCAATACCCGCCCCATGCCGCTCCGGACGAAACGGCCACCGAACGGCTGTTGCGCGTGCAGTCCAGCGGCGAGCAGGCATCCAGGCGCCTGCAGGTGCAAACCGCGCGGGAGCGTGACCAGTCCATGCAGCGCTGGCTGGATACCTACAAGTATGAAATCCCCGACTTCTACCGCTGGACCAAGATGGCAGAGCGCAATAATTAGTTCGCGGGTATTTTTGCGTCGCCTGTTAGATCGAGCGCCGCCCGCGCGGCGCTCGATCTAACAGGCGACGCGATACTCAAGCCAGGCAAGCGAAACGGCAAAACCGGCCAGCAAAAAAGGCGCAAACGGCCTTTTCTCCCCCGGCTGGCGTGCCCTGCGCCGTACCATTTGCCACACAACCAGTGCCACACCGGCACCCATAAAAGTGCCGAGTACGTGGGCCAGGCTGCTGGCCAGGGCCAGTGCGCCGAGCAGCTTGACGTCGCCAGCCCCGAATTGGCCCAGCATATAGCCGGGCAGCGTCAGCAGCAGCACGATGACGAAAGCCAGCGCGGCATCGCTGCCCGGGGCACCGAGCCAACTGTGCCCGGTGGCCAGCAACCAGGCCAGCGCACAGGCGGCAGCACCCAGCGTCAGGACATTGGAAATCTGCCGTTCCCAGGCATCCTGCCCCGCGCACAACACAAGCCAGACAAGCACTGCAAGGCTATGCATAGGCAAATGGCCATCCCTGTTCGTCGATCGGTTCTATGCTGTTACTCAGGATTCATGGTCAGGGTAGACGCAATCATGAAAGCAGGCCCGGCAAAACGGCAAAACGGCGCAGCGGCCATTGAGTTCGCGGCCGTATTCATGATCTTTTTCGCGGTGTTCTACGGCCTGGTCAGTTACACCTTGCCGATGCTGATGCTGCAGTCATTCAACCAGGCCAGCGCCGAAGCCGTGCGCCGTTGCGTGGCCCTGGACCCGAACAGCGCCAGCTACAGCACCGATGTGCAAACCCTGGCCCATCAGGTCATCAGCCAACAATTACAGTGGATGCCCTCCGCGTTCAACTTCCAGCCCGCCAGTGACGCGCAGGTAACCCTGGGCGCCAACAAATTGCTGACCGTGACCATCAATTACCCCAAAACGAAACTGACCAACGTGCTGCCGATGCTGGTACTGCCACTGATCGGTGAAGTACCGCGCCTGCCCGACCGCCTGCGGGCCGAAGCGAGCTTGCAGCTGTGAGCGGGTTGTTCGAGCGCTGGCTGGGCGGCCAGGCCACCGAGCACGCAGCGACGGCCCCGCAAGCGGTGGGGCTGCAACTTTGGCTGGATGACCAAGGGCACGTGCTGCGCCTTGCTGGCCCACTGCGCACGGTGCTCCCTGCGAGTTCGCACAGCGCCCCCCGTGTGCATGACTACCTGCAACGGCACAGCTGGCTGGTGCTTGAAGGCCCCCCTGCCGACTGGCAGGGGCAACCGCTGGACCTCGACTTCGCGACCGTACACGGCCCTGCCCTGCACACCCGCGGCTGGCTCCAGCGCCAGGCAGATGGCTGGCTGCTGCAGTTGTTCGATATCGGCGACCTGCTGGGCGAGCACGAGCAACAAGGCCATCGCCTGACGCAACAGGCACTGGCAGCCGCGCTTGGCCGCGCCCTGCGTGACTGCGACGAAGACCGCCTGATGGTGACAGCCACCGATCAACTGAAGCACCTGGCTGAGCACTGGCAGGCGGGCTCTCTGCGTCTGATGCTACTGGGCGATGGCGGCTGGTACACCTACACCAGCAGCGACAACGACTGGCCCTGGGCCGATGACGAGCGGTTGCGCCCCTGGCTACAAACGCTACCGCCACGGGGCCGAGAAGTGGCTGCCGGAAACCCGCTGTTGCAGTCATCGTGTGCCGGCTTGCCATTGCTGGCCGTGCCCTATCTGCACGGCCATACCGTGCAGGCCTGGTTGCTGTGCGCAGGGGCACAGCGGCCGCCTGCTAGCGAAACGGTTGCGGCCCTGCTGCAAGCGCTGATCGAACCCCTGCTCAGTCGCCTGCGCCAGCACCAGTTGCGGCAACGTTCACGCCACCTGGATGAACTGCAACAGCAATTGGGGGCCGGCTGGTGGTCATGGCCCCTGCAAGGGCCGCTGCAATTCGACCCCGCCCTGGCCTTGCGCCTGGGTTTACCGGCCGAAGCCACCGCAGAGCAATGGCTAGGCCGGATACACCCGGCCGATCGCGAAGCCGCACGCATGGCATTGGAACAACTGCGCGCAGGCATTGCGTTGAACCTGAACCTGCGCCTGCTGCCAGCCAACCGCCTGGCAAGCCCGCGCTGGCTACAGTGGGCAGGCCAGCTGCAAGGCCGTCAGGTTCAGGGGTTTGTGCTCGATATCAGCGCGCTGAAAGCCCAGGAACTACAGGCCGGGGCCGCGCGCGCCCGGCTCGAAAACCTGATCGCCAGCTCGCCCGCAGTGATTTACGTCCAGCGCTATGCCGAAGGTGCACTGCACAGTGAATTTTTCAGCGCCAGCCTGATGCCGCTGCTGGGCTGGCCCAAAGACAGTGAACTGGCGCGCCACCCTGCTCAGGCCGTGCATCCCGACGACCACCCGACGTGGCTCGAACGCACCCGTACGCTGCTGCGCGATGGCCAGGTACGCTGCCGCTATCGCCTGCGCGATCACCTTGGCGGTTACCACTGGATACTGGACGAAGCCCGCCTGCTGCGTGACGACCTGGGCCAGCCTGTGGAGGCTGTCGGGCTGTGGCTCGACGTCAGCGAATTGACCGAGGCGGCCGAACGTGTGCGCCAGAGCGAGGAGCGTTACCGGGTGCTGGTAGAGGACTCGCCAGCCATGATCTGCCGCTATCGCCCAGACCTCGAGCTGCTGTTTGGCAACCACCCGCTTGCCGAACAGCTGGAATGCGCGCCGCAACAATTGACGGGCATGAACCTTGATCAGTGGCTGTCCGACAGCCAACGGGCGGCCTTTCTCCAGCGCCTGTCTATGTTGACGCCGGCGCAGCCGTTGGCCAGTGCCGAAATCTGCCTGCAATTGCCCGGACGCAGAACAGCCTGGTGGGTGTGGGCCGAGCGTGGCCTGTTCGATGAGCACGGTCAGTTGCAGGAAGTGCAGGCGGTGGGGCGCGATAACACAGCGGTACGCCACAGCCAGCAGCAACTGCTGCAAGGGGCCAAGATGGCCACGCTGGGCGAATTGGCAACGGGCTTCGTGCATGAAATCAACCAGCCGCTGGCGACCATGCGCCTTGCGCTGGTCAATACCCTCAAACGCCTGGAAAGTGGCGTGGTCGATGCCGAGTATGTGGCGGGCAAGCTGCAGCGGATCGATGCCCAGGTCGAACGCATTGCGCGCCTGGTCGAGCATCTGCGCACCTATGGGCGCCGGTCCGAGGTAGAACAGCAGGTGTTCGCCGCCTGGGTGGCGGTGCAAGGTGCGCTGGGGTTGCTGGCTGAGGGGTTGAGCGGCAAAGGCGTGGCCTTGCTTGTTGAAGAGCCAGACCTGTGCCCGGAAGTACTGGGCCATGAGGACCAGCTCGAGCAGGTGCTGATCAACTTGCTGGTCAACGCCCGGGATGCGTTGCTCGAACGGAGGGTTGCCAAGCCGCGGATCAGCGTGAGCCAGCGCGTCGAGGACGGGCAGCTGTGCCTGTTGGTGGAAGACAACGGCGGCGGTATCGACCCACGCCTGCTCGAACGCATCTTCGAACCGTTCTTCACCACCAAGGCCGCCGGAGCGGGCACCGGCTTGGGCTTGTCGGTCAGCCACAGTATCGTCGAAGCCATGGGCGGCCGGCTCGAAGCGCACAACCGCAACGAAGGTGCGTGCTTCCAGGTCTGGTTGCCCGTCTACAGCGCCAGCTGAGCACGGCCGCCGGAGCAACTGAGGTTGGCCCCGACTTCGGCGTTGACCAGGTCGATGCCGAGGACCTTGAGCAACACGTTGACCAAGGGGTCCAGCAACGGGCTGAGCAGATTCTTGATCAAGGGTTCGACGATGCCTTTGACGCCGCCAAGGACGTTGCCGACGATTACCAGTACTTCACCGAGGCCGCTGTTTGCAGTGGGTTTGTAGGCTTCCAGCTGTATGCCTTGCAAGGTATCGGTGAGGCTGCCGACTACGTTGCTGTTGGCGGTTTGCATGCTCTGGTACACCGAGGGAAGGCCGATGTTCGGCGGCGTGCTGTTGGGGGCCTGGAACACCAGCGGGCGTTCGACCGCTCCGCTGCCCAGCACCTTGCTGTTGACGCGCAGGCCCAGGCCGCCACCAGCGAAGGGGCTACGTGCATCACAGATCGCAGGCAGTATGAGCAGCCGGGTGCAGCGTTTGGTCCCGATGTCGACCAAAGGCAACGCTTTGACAACGGTGGTGCCACTGGTAAAGAACGCGTCCACGGACTCAAAACGCCCCACCGCAATCTTGGCGGCTGAACTCTGAGTCTGAGTCGTCAAACGTTTGGGTGAGCAACTGAACGTTTCAGGCGATAACGGGTTGAGCCGCGTCGTCGCTTCTGCCACTTCAAGACCGATGTCCAGCGACAGCTTGTCCGGGACCAGGATTATATCGGTGACCGTACACGGCACGCCGACCAGGCATAGCACCGATTGCAATGTACTGGCGAGGTTCAGGCTGAGCAGATTGTTAAGCACATTGGTGATCGGCCCGACGAGATCCAACACGGCATTGAGCAACCCAAGCACCGAGTTGAGCAAAGGCAAATCCAGCGAAATCATCGCCCGCACCTGTGCGGTATGCACCCGCAGCTCATCGGTACGCGGGTCTCCCACCGCAGAAATCTGCTGCGGCTCGATCACTTTCAACCGTACCCGACCATTGACCAGCCCCAGCACGCTGATTGGCAAATCCACCGTTGCCGCACTTTCGCTGACCGCCAGCTGGATTACCCCCTGCACCAGTTGCAGCAATTGAATGCTGGCATCCAGCCCGGCCTGCGCTGTGCCGTTCTGAATATCGAGCAAGTCCCCCAGTTGCAATAACGTGCTGTTGCTGGCGCCCAGTGCCACCTTGCCCAGGTTGGTCACCACATCTGCCGCCGCACCACTCTGCTGCAGTACTTTTACCGCCGCTTGCAGCAACTGGGTAGCGGTGGCATCGGCAGTGAGCAGTTGCTGGTAGTCGCCCGCCTTGAGCTTGAGATCGATGGCGAGTTGGTCAAGGTAGCTAAGCAGAATGAGCTGGGTACTGGCGATGCCTTGCCAGCCGGCCACATCAAGCTGAACCTTACCACCCAGGGCGCCGAGAAGAGCGTTGAGCAAAACCGACTGCCGCGAGTCGACGGTCGCCAGCGTGGTACGAATACTCAACATCGCCTGCGGCGGCAGAGGCGACGATGCCACGGCATGCGCGTGCAAGGTCGTGGTCAACGGCACGCCATTGCCCTGCGCCAAGGTGTACACCCCCGCAGCAAAACTGGTGGGCACCGTATTGCTGACATCCACCCGTATGGCTTCATTGCGAGTGTTGTCACTGGTGAAGGTTCGCAAGCTGTTGGCGCCAGTCTGCAAGTACCCGCAACTGGCCGTTAGCGGGTTGCTGGCCGCATGGCCGTTGCGTGTGGCGGCGGCCTGGGCAATCGCGGTCGCCTGTGGCCCGCTGCCGGTGCACACGGCAAACTGGCCTGCCGCCTCCAGCGCCGACATGTCGGCAATGCGCTGCAGCTTGCGCTGTTCAAGAAACAGGCGGCCGCTGTCAATCACCACCAGCATGAACAGCAGGGCAAGGCCCAGGGTAACCACCGCCATTAGGCCGATTGCGCCACGCTGACGGGCAGCAGATGAGGGAACCACGGGCACTCCTTTGCCGGCCATTGGCCATGCGTCGCGGCTGCGATTCAAGGAGTGTAGTTACGATAATGGCTAATTGCCCACCAGGAACCAACCTGACAGGGGCCGGTCAACTTCAGCAGACAATCTTTGCAGGCCCTCAGGCATGAATAACCCTTTCGACCGAATCAGTGCTGCCTTCGCCCCCGAATACCGGGTCAACCTGAGCATTGCCAACCTCGACGGCAGCATCATGCTCACCCTGTCTGACGACGCCGGCGTAGTCGCCAAGCGCCTCATCACCCAGGCCCAGCGCAACGACCCGGTGCGCCTGCAACGGGTGATCGACAGCATCCGCCTGGGCCTCGCCATCGAACTCAGCCAGAACCCCATGCAAGTGCTGGCCGCGCTGACCCGTGACGCCCGCCACGAGCCGCGCCATTTCGTTGCCAACTGAGGGCTACTTGCCCTCCTCCACGGTCTTGCCGTTGGCGTCCAGCACCTTGGTCGAGGGGTAGCGGTACGAAGCGTAGCGCACCACCAGGATCGAAAACGCCAGCAGCAGGATGCCCCCACACAGGTACAGCAGGCCTTCGTCCGGTGCCTTGTGGTGCGAAACATCGCCGATCAGCAGGCGGGTGAGTGCGGTGATGGCCACGTACAGCAGGAAGCGGATCGGCATGTGGTTGGTCTTGAAGTAGATGCCGACCATCGCCCCCAGCTCCAGGTAGATGAACAGCAGCAGGATGTCATCGACACTGATCCCGCCCTTGCCGAGCATGTCCAGGAAGGTGACCACCGCCGCATAGGCGGTGATTGCGCCGATGCCGAACAGCGCCAGGTAATGGAACGCCTCGACACACAGGTTGCCCAGCGAGTCGGCCGAGCCGTGCAGGCCCTTGCGCAGTTTTTCTGCCCATTTGATGTTCACGATGTTCCATTCCCCGATACGTCTTGTAAGGATGATGCGTCACCGGTGTGACGCTTGTGCCATGCAGTTAAAGGGCCAGGCCCCTGTCTTGGAAGGCGACCGATTGCCGCAAGGCACGTCGGGGCGTGGCAAGAAGACGGGTCGCCTGGGCCGGCCCTTTCGCGGGTGAACCCGCTCCCACAGGTTCTGCATCTGCCTTGCAACCTGTGCTGCCCCATGGGAACGCTACAATTTCTGCTTGCGAACCAACCAACATTGCCATTACTGTATATAAATACAGTAAATCGCAACGCAACCAGCAAAAAGGCATAGAGGTGATGAATGGCCGTCGAAGTGGTGTACCGCAGCAGCCGCGACCCGGAGCGCTTGTTTATGGATAAGGCCGAAGCAGACCGTCACGACAAGATGCTCGAACTGGCCGAGCGCCTGGCCGAAGTGCTGCACAAGGCGGTGCCGTCGCTGACCGAGCAGCAGGTTGAAGAAGCCGGTATCTACATGGCCAAGAACCGCGATGTGTTCGCCCGGGCGTTCAAGAGCCAGCCGGATGCGTTGGCCGAGTTGCTGGAAGGTGGCGCAGCCGAGTGACATCGGCGGCGCCTGCTCCCACAGGGCCCCCACTGCCTTCGAGGCTTGTGCAATACCTGTGGGAGCGGGCAAGCCCTCGAAGAGGCCAGCAAAGCCAGTATCAACCTTCAGCCATATAACAGCCGCTCCGCCAACATCTGCGCCACCCGCGCCGGCGAACGCTTTTCCGCCTGCGCATGGCCAAACACTTCGGTGAGCCGTGAAGGAATGCGCGCCAGGTGCGCGGTAATGGTGCCCAGGTCCTCGCCACGGTGGGTCAGCGCCACATAGATCAGCCCACCGGCATTGATCACGTAGTCTGGCGCATACAGTATCCCGCGTGATTCCAGCTGGTCTGCCACCTGCAAGGTAGTCAGCTGGTTGTTCGCCGCCCCCGCCACTGCCGCACAGCGCAGCTGCATCACGCTCTGCCCGTTCAATACCGGCCCCACACCGCAGGGTGCGAAGATATCGCAAGGGGTGCTGATCAATGCATCGTTGGTCACCGGTTTGGCATCGAACTGCTCCATCGCCAGCCGCACCCGACCTGGGTCCAGGTCGCTGACCAGCAGCTCCGCCCCCACCGCATGCAGTTGTTCCGCCAGCGCATAACCGACATTACCCAACCCCTGCACCGCCACCCGCAAGCCTCTGAGGTCATCGCTGCCCAGCCGGAACGAGGTGGTGGCGCGAATGCCAGCGAATACCCCCATTGCCGCATGCGGCGAGGGGTCACCCGAGGCCGTGGTGCTGGTTACGTGGGGGGTACTCTGGGCGATGCAGTCCATATCCAGGGTCGAGGTGCCGCTGTCTACGGCGATGATGAAACGCCCATGCAAGGTATCGATGAAACGGCCAAACGCCTCGAACAACGCGGCGCGGTTCTCCACATGCGGGTTGCGCATGATTACCGCCTTGCCGCCACCCAGCGGCAGGCCCGCCAACGCCGCCTTGTAGCTCATGCCCTGGGCCAGGCGAATGGCATCCGTCATGGCGCTTTCATCATCGGCGTAGGGCAGGTAGCGGCAACCGCCCATGGCTGGGCCCAACTGCTCGCTGTGGATCGCTACAACCGCTTTCAGGCCCGTAGGTGGGTCATTGAACAGGTGCAGTGACTGGGTACGGGTGCTTTGCATCAGAGCGAACATCGACAGGCTCCCCACGAGGTGCTCCTTCCAGTATAGGCACCGGCCCGAAGCCGGGGTGGTCGCCGGACCACTGGACGAAACCGCCCGCCACGGCTAATACTCAAGCGTGTGTGGAGATACCCAATGAAGCCACGTCAAGCCTGCCTGGCCTGCCTGGAAAGCGAGCCTGTCGCCCTGCTGGAAGCCGCCTTGTGGATTGCCGCCGAGCACGACCGCAGCGTCGAGCCCACAGACAGCCTTGCCATTCTGCATGACCTGCAGCGTGAGATCAGCGCCAACCTGCCGATGCTGCCACTGTGCGAACTGGCCCAACCACTGCTGCGCCAACTCAATGCCCTTGGCTTTCAGCAGGATGAGTACCACCCGCTGCGCCCGCAGGCTGCACTGATGGACAAGGTGCTGCAACGCCGCCGTGGCCAGCCGCTGACCCTGGCCATCCTTACCCTGGAGCTGGCCCGGCGCTTGTCCATCCCGCTGGAGGGCGTGGGCTTCCCTGGCCATTTCCTGCTGCGTGTGCCGGGTGCCGACCACCTGCTAGACCCCTGTGGTGGCCGACGCCTGTACCCCAATGATTGCCGTGAGCTGCTGGCCCGCCAGTTCGGCCCGCAGGTTGCGCTGACGGCAGAACACCTGCGCAGTGCCAGCCCGCTGCAGATGCTGCAACGCCTGTCACGCAACCTGCGCCAGTTGCACATCAGCAACGATAACCACCTGGCGGCCTTGATCGATGCCGAGCGGATCATGCAACTGGGCCCGGTGCAAGTCAGCGACTACGTGACCCGCGCCTCGCTGTACCAGCACCTGGACTGCCCACAGGCCGAGCGCTTCGACCTGGAGCATGCGTTACTGCTGACGGAAGACCCGGTCCAGCGCCTGAAGCTGTCCGAACGTATCGGCAAGCTTCCGACGGCGAACCGTTCGCTTCACTGAGCCGGGCTGTCGGGCTGCTGGGCAGGGTGGGCTTTGGCGAACGCCGGGTGCCCAGCTGCCAGTGCGGCAACCCGAAGGATGCGCGGGAAGCTGTCGAGGTCGACGTTGAAGCGTTCGGCGGCATACAGCTGGGGGATCAGGTAAACATCCGCCAGCCCGGGTTGGTCACCGAAACAGTAACCGTGGTCACCAACCAGTTGCTCTACTGCCGCCAACCCCTGGCTGATCCAGTGGCTGATCCACTGGTTGACCTGGCCCTCGTCCTGGCCCGCCTGGCGCAGCCGGTTGAGTACGCTGACGTTATGCAGCGGATGAATGTCGCAGCCGATGATTGCCGCCACGCCACGTACCTTGGCACGCGCTTCGGCCGTGGCTGGCAGCAGCGCAGGCTGTGGATAAACCTCTTCCAGGTACTCGATGATCGCTGGCGACTGCACCAGCAAATCGCCGCCATCGGTGCGCAAGGCCGGCACGCGGCCCTGCGGGTTGACGGCGACATAGCCCGCACCGCGCTGCTCGCCCTGCAGCAGGTTGACCGGCAGGGACTGGTAAGCCAGCCCCTTCAGGGCCAGGGCAATGCGCACCCGGTAGGACGAGGTGGAACGGTAATAGGTGTACAGCTCCATGCCCCTGCCTCCTCAGTTGGCTGCGATAACCGTGCCACGGCATTCGCCAAAACCGATGCTGGCCACGCCGTCACGCGTGCAGCGGGCACGCAGGATGATTTCGTCGCCGTCTTCGAGGAACTTGCGTACCTCGCCGCTGGCCAGTTCAATCGGCAGCTTGCCGCCTTCGGTGATTTCCAGCAGGCTGCCGTACGAACCCGGCGTAGCGCCCGACAAGGTGCCCGAACCGAACAGGTCGCCCGACTGCAACTGGCAGCCATTGACGCTGTGGTGCGCCACCAGCTGGGCAACGGTCCAGTACATGCTGCGGGTGTTGCTCAGGGTCAGGCGGTGCGGGGCAACGCCCTGCTCGCGCATGCGCTCGGTCAGCAGCAGCACTTCAAGCTCGATATCGTATGCACCGGCGGCCTGGTCGCGCTTGTCCAAAAGGTATGACAGCGGCTGCGGGTCGCCTTCCGGGCGTGCAGGCTGGGCGCAGCGGAAGGGCTCCAGCGCCTCGGCAGTGACCACCCAGGGCGAGATCGTGGTAATGAAGCTTTTGGACAGGAACGGCCCCAATGGCTGATATTCCCAGGCCTGGATATCACGCGCCGACCAGTCGTTGAGCAGGCACAGGCCGGCCACGTGCTCGGCGGCGTCGCCGACCGGGATCGCCTGGCCCATGTCATTGCCCTGGCCAATCCAGATGCCCAGCTCCAGTTCGTAGTCCAGCCGCGCGCAAGGGCCAAAGCTCGGCTCGGTGTGCCCGGCCGGCAAGGTCTGGCCCTTGGGCCGGCGCACGTCGGTGCCGGACGGGCGGATGGTCGAGGCGCGACCGTGATAACCGATCGGCACGTACTTGTAGTTGGGCAGCAACGGGTTGTCGGGGCGGAACAGCTTGCCCACGTTCTTGGCGTGCTCGATGCCCACGTAGAAGTCGGTGTAGTCACCGATCTGCGCGGGTACATGCAACTGGCAGGCGCTGGCCGGGTACAGCGCGGCCTGCAGCGCAGCCTGGTGTTCGCTGTGTTCGCCAAGCAGCACCTGCAAGCGCTCACGCAGGGCGACACGGGCGCTGCGGCCCAGCGCAAAGAATGCGTTCAACGCCCCACCACGGGTGGCTTCGACGGCGGCCTTGGCGGCGCCGTCGAACAGGCCGGCGGCCAGCACCGCCTCCAGGTCAAGGATCGCGTCGCCGATGGCCACGCCACAGCGCCTGGCTTCACCCGGCCGGCTGAAGATACCCAATGGCAGGTTCTGCAGCGGGAAATCGCTGTGCCCGTTGGCATGCTCGACCCAGCTACGGGCATTGGCAGTGTGGTTCATGGGTTATCTCCGGTTCGGGTTGAAGGTGCTCGGCAAGGTGGCCCAGCAACTGTCGTAGTCGGCCTGCAATTGCGGGCATTCAAGGGCTTGCTGGCTCGGGCGCAGCACTTGGCTGGTCTCGAACATGAAGGCCATGGTGTTGTCGATCTTGTGCGGCGCCAGGTCGGCGGCAATGGCTTTTTCGCAGGTTTCGGCATCGGGGCCATGGGCGCTCATCACGCCGTGCAGCGACGCGCCACCGGGCAGGAAGCCCTCTGCCTTGGCATCGTAGGCACCGCTGATCAAGCCCATGAACTCGTTCATCAGGTTGCGGTGGAACCATGGTGGTCGGAAGGTGTTCTCGGCCACCATCCAGCGTGGCGGGAAGATCACGAAGTCCATGTTGGCCAGGCCGTGCACGCTGGTCGGCGAAGTCAGCACGGTGAAGATCGACGGGTCCGGGTGGTCGAAGCTGACCGTACCAATGGTGTTGAAGCGGCGCAGGTCGTATTTGTACGGCACGTTGCTGCCGTGCCAGGCAACCACATCCAGCGGCGAGTGCTGCAGTTCGCAGCCCCAGTGTTCGCCGAGAAACTTCTGCACCAGCTGCACCGGCCCTTCGGCCTCTTCGTAGTGCGCCACCGGGGCAAGGAAGTCGCGCGGGTTGGCCAGGCCGTTGCTGCCGATCGGGCCCAGCTCCGGAAGACGCAGCGGTGCACCGTGGTTTTCGGCGATATAGCCACGGGCCTGGCCGTCGAGCAGTTCGACGCGGAACTTCATGCCACGAGGGATCACTGCAATTTCCAGCGGCTCGACCTCCAGCACACCCAGTTCGGTGGCAATGCGCAGGCGGCCCTGTTCGGGCACCAGCAGCAGTTCACCATCGGCGTTGAAGAACACCCGCTCCATGGAACGGTTGGCGCGGTAGATGTAGATGCTCACGCCGGCCGGTTTCTCCGCGCTGGCGTTGGCCACCATGGGCAGCCAGCCTTCGATGAAGTCGGTCGGCTCGGCAGGCATCGGCTGGGGGCTCCAGCGCAGGCGGTTGGGGTTGATGGCCCCCAGCGGCCCGCTCAGCGGCTGGCGTGCCAGGCGCTCGAAACGCGGGTGCAATGCAGACGGGCGAATACGATACAACCAGGTACGGCGCAGCTCGCTGCGGGCCATGGTAAACGCGGTGCCCGAGAGCAGCTCGGCATACAGCCCGTAGGGTGCCTTCTGCGGCGAGTTCTGCCCGACCGGCAGGGCACCTGGCAGCGCTTCGCTGGCAAACTCATTGCCGAAGCCGCTGAGGTAGTGAAGGTCGGGTGATGTGTCGCGATTCATCGATGCCTCCGGGCTCTGGTCGAGCCATTGCGGGCAGCTGGCTGCTGGCCCGATGCGGGTGACAGCGCGTCTGCATTGTTTTTATCGTAATCAGATTACGAATAACGTAATTTGCTACGCGCATGGCGTCAAGCTATAAAGGCGCGACTCGACGAATCCGGAAGCAGATGTCCATGACCAAAGCCAGCTCCTCCGCCGACAACGGCAAGCAGAAAGTTCGCTCGGCGGAGGTTGGTACAGACATCCTCAAAGCCCTTGCCGAGCTCTCCCCTTCCACCTCGCTGTCACGCCTGTCAGAACATGTGCAGATGCCGGCGAGCAAGGTGCACCGCTACCTGCAGGCACTGATTGCCAGCGGCTTTGCCGAGCAGGATGCAGCCACCAACCATTACGGCCTGGGCCGCGAGGCACTGCGGGTGGGGCTGGCGGCGCTGGGCAGCATTGATGTGTTGAAAATTGCCGCACTGCCGCTGTCGCAACTGCGCGACGAACTGAACGAGAGCTGCTTCATCGCGGTGTGGGGCAACCAGGGCGCCACCGTGGTCAGCATTGAACCCGCGGTGCGGGCAGTGACTGTGGTCACGCAGATGGGCTCGGTGCTGCCGCTGCTCACTTCGTCCACAGGCCTGGTGTTCGCTGCCTACCTGCCTGAGCGCGAGACCCTGGAGTTGCGTGATCGGGAACTGGCTGCCCTGCAGCAGCGTGCAGACGATTACCAGGCAGTACTGGCGGGCATCCGCGAACGCGGCCTGCACCATGTGCACGGGCTGCTGATGCCGGGCGTGGATGCGCTGTCGGCGCCGGTGTTCAACGCCTTGGGGCAGATTGCTGCCGTAATGACCGTGGTCGGGCCGACATCGATCTTCCATGCCGACGAGCACGGTCCGGCGGCGCAACGGCTGCTGGCGGCAGCGCGGGAAACCAGCTGGCGGATGGGCTATTCGCCTGCTGCCTGAACGCCGGCGGCACTATTGCCCGATACGTAAAGGTGAATGTCATAAGCCGCTATTTTTCCTACCGGATCAAGCGCTTATTCTTTACTCACTGGCCGGCATGAAGGGCTCTCCCCCCGCCTTTCATGCCGGCGAGGTTCACCGACGTAGATTTTGAAGCTCCTTGATCTGACGTCTCGATTGGCCGCTGCGGCTTGCAGCGGCCTTTTTTTTGCCCTGAACAACATGCGCTCTCGACTGGCTGACGCGGCCCCTGTGGGAGCGGCCTTGTGTCGCGATCGGGCTGCAAAGCAGCCCCGGCAATTTATGCAGTGCGGCTGATATCCTGGGGCCGCTCTGCGGCCCAATCGCGACGCAAGGCCGCTCCCACAAAGTACCCTGCAAGCTCTCTACAGCGGGTACTTCTGCAGGTTCGCCATCATCTGCTGCAGCGCCTGCAAACTGTCCTGCGGATGCACTGCCCGCTCAAAGTCACCGATCCGTGCCCAGTTCTCGGCCACCTGCTCCGGGGTAAAGCCTTCGCGCGGATCGAAGCCCACCCCCAGGCTGCGCTCCCAACGCACCTTGCCCACCCAGCCGCCGCCTACTTCGAACAGCTCACCGGTGCCCTGGCACTGCTCGCTGCCCAGGTACACCACCAGCGGGCTGACCAACTCGGGCTTGAGCCGCTCGAATACCTGGGGCGGGATCAGACCTTCGGTCATGCGCGTGCCACCGGTGGGGGCGATGGCGTTGACCAGGATGCCGTGCTTGCGCCCTTCGATCGCCAGGGTGCGGGTCAGCCCGTACAAGCCCAGCTTGGCCATGCCGTAGTTGGCTTGGCCGAAATTGCCGTAAATGCCAGAGGTAGAAGCGGTGAAGATCACCCGCCCCCAGTTCTGCTCACGCAGGTGGGGCCAGGCCGCGCGGGTGACTTTGTAGGCCCCTTCAACGTGCACCTGGTAGACCTGCTCCCAGTCGCTGTCGTCCATCTTGTGGAAGGTCTTGTCACGCAGGATACCTGCATTGTTTACCAGCACGTCGACCCGGCCGAAGCTGTCCAGGGCCTGCTCGACGATACGTGCACCCTGGCTGACCGAATCGTGGTTGGCGATGGCGATGCCACCGGCGGCGCGGATCTCTTCCACCACCCGGTCGGCGGCCGAGGCGCTGGCACCTTCACCGTGGGTAGAGCCGCCGAGGTCGTTCACCACCACCTTGGCGCCACGTGCGGCGAACAGCAGCGCATGGGCACGGCCGAGGCCACCGCCGGCTCCGGTGACAATCACCACGCGATCTTGCAGACGGACAGGCTCGCTCATGCTCATGGCTCCAGGCAGGTTCAGGTAAGCCGAGTGTCAGCCGCAAGCAACGGGCGGACAACAAAGCTCACGCAGGCTGAATGCCTGGCAATAACGCAGGGCGATGCGGCCCGGTCAGGACCACGCCACTTTCTGCGGATAGAAGCTCACAGGCTGCTCACGAAAGGCCAGGTAGTGGCGCAGCACCTGGGCTGGCGCTTCAGTGTGCGGGTAATGGCCAATGCCCGGTAGCTGCACGGTGTCCGGTTCCGGCACCAGTTGCCGGTAGCGCTCAAGCATGTGCGTGCCGGAAAGCGGGTCGACCACGCCATTGATCAGGCGCAGTGGCACGCCTGAACGCTGCATCGCCCCGACCCAGCGCTCGCGGTGCAATCTGCGCTCGGGCATATAGCCCACCAGCTTGTGCAGGATGCGCGTCCCCCGGTTGGCGGCAATCAGGCTCCAGAAATCATCCAGAGCACTTTCGCTGGGGTGGGTGCAAGGGCCGTAGACCTGCGTCACGTTGCGCACCAGGTCATCACGCCCGAACGAACGCCCGACCAGCCAGCCGAACCGGCTGAGTAGCAGCTTCTGGATCAGCAGCATGCGGCAGCTTTCGGGGAACAGCCCGCTGTTGAGGAAAACGCAGCTGGCAACCTCGGCACGCTGTTCATGGTGCCGTGCCAGCAATTCCTGGGCGACGCTGCCGCCGTAGTCGTGGGCCAGCAGGTGCACCGGCTGGTCGACCTGCAGGTGGCCAAGCAAAGCCTCCTGCAAGTCCGCCTGCTCCATCAGGCTGTAGGCGTGATCGACCGGCTTGGCCGAATCGCCAAAGCCCAGCATGTCGCAAGCGATCACCCTGAAGCGTTGGCTCAAAGGCCCCCACAAATAGTGCCAATCCCAGCTGGCAGTGGGGAAACCGTGTAACAGAAGCAGGGGCTCTCCTTGCCCTGCGGTCCAGTAGCGGATGCTCTGGCCCCGGAAAGTGAAACTCTGTCCCCGGGTACGCCAGACGCACAATGGAATTTCGGCCATAGGCATCAGAACGGTCCCGGTGATTTGGTGTTGGCGGAATAGGGCAAGGCTGCGGTCATTGCATGTCACCTCGGCACATACATGTGCTCTCTATGTCGAGGCAGAGTCTAGCCAGCAGGCCATGGGCTGAAACTTGCGTTGCCAGCCAGCTTGATGACTGAGCGAGTCAGTGGCACGAACGGTCAGAGCAGCATGGCCAGCAGCGGTGCCGCGAACAGGTTCAACAGCCCCGTCAGGACCATGACCAGCCCGGCCACCGAACCTTCCTCGCGGCCTACCTCCTGGGCCCGGCTGACCCCGGCACCATGCGCGCCAACGCCGAACAGCGCACCCCGTGCCAACGGCGTGCGCAGCGGCAACCAGCGCAGCAGCACGCCACCGAACATGGCGCCGAGCACGCCGGTGAACATCACGAACACCGCCGTCAGCTCTGGCACCCCACCCAGGTCATGGGCCAAGGGCATGGCAAACGGCGTGGTGATCGAACGCGGCACCAGCGACAGGCTGGTTGCGTTGTCCAGCGCCAGCAGGTGCGCAAGGCCCCAGGAGCTGGCGATCGAGGCACTGCTGCCCGCCACCATGCCCACCATCAGCGCCGGCCAATGGCGCGCCAGCATGGCCCGCTGCTGCCAGATCGGCACCGCGAAGGCCACGGTCACCGGGCCGAGCACGCTCATCAACCAGTGGGTGTTGCGGGCATATTCGGCATAGGCTGTATGCAGCGGCACTGCCACCGCCAGCAGCAACACTGGCACCAGGATCAACGGCGACAGCAGGTAGCGCTTGCTGCGCCGGTACAGCCAGCGGCTGCCCAGATACGCCAGCAGGGTCAGGGCCAACCAGAACAGCGGCATGGGTTCAAGGCTCATGGCGCAAACTCCAGCGGCACACCAGCTCCACGGTCAAAGCAGTCACCACCATCACCATCAGCGTGCTCACGGCGATCACCAGCAAAATGCGCCAGCCCTCTTCACGGATGAGCGAACCGTAATCAAGCAGGCTCATCAGCGCCGGGATGAAAAACAGCAGCATCTCGGCCATCAGCCAGCCAGCGCCCAATTGCAGCATGGCCGGCTTGAGCACACCCGAAGCGAACAGTATCAGCAACAGTGCCAGGCCCATCACGCCACCGGGGATCGGCCAGCCCAGCCAACTGGCGAGCTGGCCGCCGAGCAGGAACAAAGAACAAAGGATCGCCAGCTCGACAAGCAGGCGCAGGGCTTTTTTCATTAATGCGGGTTTCATGGTGCGGATTCCTCGACAAGCCCTCATTTTAAGATTCGGCTGCCTAGGCCAGAAGCGAATTGTTAGACTGGTCGCCATTCCATAATGGAATCCGAGCATGGAATTCAAACAACTGCGCAGCTTTATCGAAGTGGTCCAACGCGGCGGTTTTACCCAGGCGGCGCAAACACTGCACATCAGCCAGTCGGCGGTGAGCAAGCAGGTAGCACAGCTGGAGCAAGATGTGGGCCAGCCGCTCCTGGAGCGCCAGGCCTCGCAGCTGCACCTGACGGCTGCCGGGCGCATTGTGCTGGAGCGCGGCGAGGCCCTGCTACGCCAACGCCAGGCACTGCTAAATGAACTCGACGACCTAAGCCAGATGGAGCGTGGCGAGCTGCGCCTGGGGTTGCCGATGCTGGGCAGTGACGCCTTGTTCGCCAGTTTGTTCGCCGAGTATCGGCGGCGCCACCCGAACATCGCGATCCAGTTGCTCGAAGGTGGCAGCCGTAACGTGGAGCAGGCGGTGAAGAGTGGCGAACTGGAACTGGGCGGCAGCCTGACGCCTAGCGACGAAACGTTCGACTACCAGCCGTTTTGCAATGAACCGCTGGATGCCCTGCTGCCGGCTGGCCATGCCTTGGCGGGCCTGGACGGGGTCGACCTGGGGCAACTGGCCGATACGCCGTTCCTGCTGTTTCAGCGCAGCTTCGTGCTCAATGACCGGCTGCTGAAGGCGTGCCAGCAGCAAGGGTTTATCCCGAAGGAAGGCGGCCGCAGTGGCCAGGCGGATTTTTTGGCAGCGCTGGTGGCAGCGGGCCAAGGCGTGGTGTTGCTGCCCCGGGTGGTGGCAAAAGCGCTTGAGCGCCCTGGGGTGGTGCGTTTGCCGCTGCGTTCGCCGCAGGATTTGCGGTGGGATATTGCCTTTATCTGGCGGCGCGGGGCGTACCTGTCACGGGCGGCGCAGGCGTGGTTGGCGTTGCTGCGCGAGTGGCCGGTGCCGGGCAGTAGCTAATGATTGAGCCAGTGCCGGCCCTTTCGCGGGTGAACCCGCTCCCACAGGGACACCACAGTTTGGGAAAACTGCGCCCTCCATGTGGGGTTTACCCGCGAAGAGGCCAGGACACGCGAACATGCCCCGTCAGGCTTTCAACGCTTGAAGCAGCTCCGCCAACCACGGTTCGGCATCGGCTTCCGGGGTCACCGTCTCGCTGGCATCCAGGCGCAGCATCGGCTGCACTTCGCGCACGCCCAGCTCGGCAAACAGCTCGCGCATTTGTTCGCCACCACCACAGTAGGTATCGCCATAGCTGGCGTCGCCCAGCGCAATCACTGCACCCGGCAGGCCACGCCAGGCCGCAGGCAGGGTGTCACGAATGGCGCTGTACAACGGCATGAGGTTGTCCGGCAGCTCGCCCATGCCGGTGGTCGAGGTCACGGCCAGCAAGGCGTCTGGGGCAAAACCTTCAAGGTCCTGCAAGGTGGCACGCGCCGCATGCCAGGCCTCCAGGCCTGCTGCCTTCAGCAACGATTCGGCGTGACGGGCGACTTCTTCGGCGGTGCCATAGACCGATCCGGAAATAATGGCGACTTTCATCGGGTAGAGGATTCCGAAACTGAGTGAAAACGTAGGATACTAGCATTCAGCGCTGGCAAAAGGCCGCCTCTACCAAAGTCGCCGCCTTCAGCCTTTCTTTGCTCAATGGCCCAGACATGATCAACGCGCAATTACTGCAATCGATGGTCGATGCGTCCAATGACGGGATCGTGGTTGCCGAACAGGAAGGCGACGACACCATCCTGATCTACGTGAACGCCGCCTTCGAACGCCTGACCGGCTATAGCCGCGACGAAATCCTCTACCAGGATTGCCGCTTCCTGCAGGCCGACGACCGTGACCAGCTTGGCCGTGCCCGCATCCGCAGGGCCTTGGCCGAAGGCCGCCCCTGTCGCGAAGTGCTGCGCAACTACCGCAAGGATGGCAGCGCGTTCTGGAACGAGCTGTCCATTACACCGGTAAGGCTCGAAAGTGAACGGCGATCCTATTTCATCGGGATTCAAAAGGATGTCAGCCGCCAGGTCGCACTGGAGCGCGAACTGGCCGAGCTGCGCGCTAGCCTGCTACCCGACGAACGCACCTGAACCAAGTACGCCACGCACGGTCAATACCGTTGAAGAAATCGCCACCACCGAGTTCGATCATGCAAGCAGACGCGCTCCTGACCCAGGACGAGCTGGATTTCATCCAGAGCATGCAGCATTCGCCACAGTTGAACCTGGCCGACTCGATGTCGAGCCTGCTGGTCAATGGCGACCGTCGCATCCAGAGCTTGCTGACCCGCCTGGTGGCCAACGAACAAGTGACTTTGCAGGCCCAGTTCAACAACCAGCAGATCAGCTTCCCACTGCAGTTGGTGGAAGACGAGTTCCACGCCTTGCATCTGCAAGTGGGTTCACCGGAAATCTACGAAGACGGCCCCATGCTGCGCGCGTGGCGGCTGCCGATGGATACGCCCAGCCCGTTGCTCGACAGCCATGAGCAGCAAAGCGGCCTGTGGGTCCGCGACATTTCGTTCAAAGGTGTACTGGTTGAGATCCGCGGCTTGCCAACAGCGCCCACCCGTTTCGAGTTGAACTTCGCACCGGGCGACATCAGCCCGATCGAACTGCATGGTGTGCTGGGCCGGCGCATCGGCCCGGACCTGGCAGCCTACGACCTGGGCCAGAGCCCGGCAGAAGAGATCGACCGCCTGCGCGACTACATCCTCCAGGCCCATCGCCGGGCGCACCCCGAACTGCACACTCAAGTATCGAGCTGACCGGCCAGAAACTGCCGCAAGCGCTGGCGCATCACACTACCTTGACCTTGCGCCCCCAGACAGGCGATCTGGCTGCCTGCCAAGTGGTCCTGTGCCACTTCTGCAGCTTCGCCGGCCAGTAACAACGGGCATTCCAGTACCGCAGCCATGCGCACCAGTCGGCGGGTGAGTTCAGCCGTGGGTGGGTGGTGGGAAAACAGCACCAGGGCATCGGGTTCCAGGCGTTCGCAGACCAGCGCCAGCTCCTGCAGCGGCTGCCCGCTTGCCAAGGGCGTCACGCCAATCTCGTCGCTGCCCAGGCTCAGGCCGGTCACCAGTAATTCCAGTTCGTGGCATTGCCCTGGCAACGCTGCCAGCAGCACTGTGCGGCCACGCGGCACATGGGCGAGCTGCAAACGGGCAAATACCCGGCCACGCAAGAACTGGTCAAGGAACAGCCACTCGCTGGCCTGCCCATAGACGCCCTGCCCGGCCGCCAGGTCGTGCCAAACCGGCATGAACACCTCAGCGAACACTTGGTCCAGGGTGTTGGCAGCAAACACCTCGTCGAACAGCCGGTCCAGGCCGGCCATGTCAAACCGCTGCACGGCCTGACGCGCCTGGTGCTGCCAGCGCAACCAGGCGTCCGTCGCCCCGCTGACCTGCGCGGCAAGGGCATGGCCGCGAGCGAGGATGCTGCCCACTTTGCTCACCGCTACGCCGCGCTCAAGCCAGCCGAGGATACGGCGGATATCATCGATGTCCGCTTGGGAATAAAGACGGTGGCCACTGTCGGTGCGGGTTGGCTGAATCAGCCCGTAGCGGCGCTCCCAGGCACGCAGGGTCACGGCGTTGACACCCGTCAGTCGGGAAACTTCGCGGATCGGAAACAGCTCCTGCTGCTCAAGAGCCACTTCGATCAGCGGATCACGTCCATGTTCGTTCATCTGCACGGCGTACCCTGAGTGCGGAAGTTGAGCGCTCATTCTACTACGCCGACACCGATCGCAGGGTGCAACCGTTTGCCGGCTGACATTTGCCGAAGATCACACAGGCGCGATAATCCGCGCCCGATTCTTGCATGCACACCTGCGTTGCCCACCACCCCGGGCCACGTAGCCAAAGGGGCCAGCTACCCGCCAGCCCCGTTGCCAGGAGATACACGATGTCTACCCCACCCGTCACCTTGATGGTGTCGCGCCGCGCCGCCCATGGCCGCTACCAGGACCTGCTGGCCTGGCTGCATGAAGGCGAGCAGCTGGCCACCGACTTCCCCGGCTACCTCGGTTCCGGCATCCTCGCCCCGCCCGCCGATGGCGACGAATTCCAGATCATCTTCCGCTTCAGCGACGAACCCACCCTGCATGCCTGGGAGCATTCCGCCTCGCGCCGGGCCTGGTTGCAGCGCGGCAACGGGCTGTTCGAGCGCCCCAAAGAGGCGCGCGTCAGTGGTATCGACGACTGGTTTGGCACCAATACGGTGCAAAAACCACCGCGCTGGAAGCAGACCGTGGCCATCTGGCTGGCATTTTTCCCGGTCTCGCTGGCGTTCAATCTGCTGTTCGGCCCCTGGCTGGCGACGCTGGGCATGCTGCCCCGGGTAATGCTCAGTACCTTGGCCCTGACGCCGCTGATGGTGTACCTGTTCATCCCCCTGTCCACCCGCCTGCTGGCCAGTTGGCTGCATGCCTCCCCGGCCACCACTGGCGCCTTGCGCAGCCGCTGAACCCAGGCCATACAACAAGGAAACAGTTCGGGTATGCTGGGCGGCAACCAAAGGACAGACAAGTTGACCGCCCCGAACATGAACAGCCCCATTCTCGTTACCGGAGCCAGCCAGCGCGTCGGGCTGGCCCTGGCCCTTGAACTGGCACAGGCCGGCCATACGGTGGTCAGTGCCAGCCGCAGCGTCCATCCACAGACGGCCCACCCGAACATCGTGCACTTTCAGGCCGACCTGTGCCTGGCAGCCGATCGCCAGGCCCTGATCGATCACCTGCATACCCATTACGACGGCCTGCGCGCCATCATCCACAACGCCTCGCTGTGGCTCGATGACGGGCTCGACAACCTCGAGACCATGTTCCGCCTGCACGTCGAAGCGCCCTACCACCTCAATCTGGCCCTGGGCGACCTGCTGGCCAAGGTGGACAAAGCCGACATCATCCATATCTGCGACGAAACCTCTTCGCGCGGCAGCAAAAGCCACATCGGCTACGCTGCCACCAAGGCTGCGCTGCAGAACATGGTGCTGTCGTTCGCTGAAAAATATGCGCCCAAGGTGCATGTGAACGGTATCCTGCCCGGGCTGCTGATCCTCAAGGAAGGGGGCGACGAAGCCTACCGCCAGCAAACCCTGAAAAAGGCCCTGCTGGAGTTCGAACCCGGCGCCGGCCCACTGATCGAGACAGTCAAGTACCTGCTCGCCAGCCAGTACAGCACTGGCAGCCAGGTGGTCATCAACGGTGGCCGCCACTTGAAGAACCGCATGATCTGAGAGAAGCCCATGACCCCACAGCAACAGCTCGAACTCGAAGCCGCCGCGTTCCGGCGCCTGGTCGAACACCTGCAAAAGCGCACCGATGTACAGAACATCGACCTGATGAACCTGTCCGGTTTCTGCCGCAACTGCCTGTCCAAGTGGTACAAGGCCGCAGCTGACGAGCGCCAGCTCGACCTGAGCCTGGATGACGCCCGTGAAGCGGTGTACGGCATGCCCTACGCCGAGTGGAAAGCCCAATACCAGAAAGAAGCCAGCGCCGAACAACAAGCGGCGTTCGAAAAAGGAAAACCTCGTGACTGATCTGAACACCCTGCGCGCCAGCCTGGCCAGCGGCCACCATGTATTTGCCGATACCTTGGCGTTCATTGCCGACAATTACAGCTATCAGCCGCAGGCCTTCAACAACGGCGGCGTGGAGAACGCAGCCGGGCAAAACGAAGGCTCGTGCAAGACACTGGGCCTGGCGTTGCTGGAAGGGCTGAGCGACCAGGAAGCGCTGCTGGCCTTTGGCGAGCACTACCGTGATGTGCTGGCCACGCCTGAGGGCAGCGACCATGGCAATATCCGTGCGCTGATCGAGCATGGTTTGGCCGGTGTGAAATTTGCCGGGCAGCCGCTGTCGCGCAAGCCGTGAGACAAGCGGGGCTCTGTGGGAGCGGGCTTGTCCCGCGAACACCGGCAAAGCCGGTGCCAGGCACCGCGTGGCTCCATTCGCGGGACAAGCCCGCTCCTACAGAATGCACCCTCAATCCATGAGGGTGCCAGGCCCACCTTCATCCAGCGCTCCCTGCATCAACCACTGCAAGGCCACCGGCCACAGGCTCTCGCGAAACCGGTCATGGAAAAACGCGAAATGGCCAATTTCCTCGACCGAAATATCCACAGGCGCGATACGCAGGTGCCGGGCCCCCTGTAGATAACTCAGCAACCGCTCGGTCGCCGCCACAGTGCCAAACGGGTCATCGGTCAAGCTGATGGCCAGCGTCGCTGCCTGGACGTGGGCAAACGGTACCCTCTCAAGCCGGCGCCCACTTGGCCGGTGCTCATAGCGTGGCGTACGGGTGGTCCAGTCATCCACCACCCCCGCCGGGGTGTCTTCCATCCAGCCCAGGCGCTTGCCAGGGAAGTAGCCCAAAGCGCGGGTTAGCAAAGGCATCACCACATGCCATTTGCCGAACAGCCGCCAGCGTTGATCAGCCGCGTAATCGCGCCAGTAGGCAAACTGTGCGCCTACCATCACTACCCTGCGTATCTGGCCGGCCGACGGTGCCAGGCCTACTGCACAACCGCCAAAACTGTGCCCCACCACGTCTATTGGCTGGCCGGGGAAACGCTCGACCGCATGCGCCAACATCGCTTCGAAATCCAGACGGCCCCAGTCGCTCCACGATGCCTGGAAGCCACGCAACGAAGCCGGGCGGGATTCACCGATGCCACGGTAGTCGTAGGTCAGCACATCGCAGCCCTGGGCAAACAGGTAGTCGGCAAAGCGGGAGTAATAGCGGCAGCGTACCGAAGTGGCCGCGTTGATGATCACCAGCGGGCGCTGGGGGTCAGGCTGGGCGTGACGCCAGCAGAAGCCGCAGAGGCTGTAGCCATCGGCTGTGGCCTGGCGAAAAGGGGTGGCGGGTTGGGTGAGGCTACTCATGGCGCATTCCCTGTTGTTGTGCGCCAAAACTAGCAAAAAATCTTGAACCTGTGCTGGCCTTATCGCCGGCAAGCCGGCTCCCACAGAATTCCACAGGCCATGAGGCTTGTGGTCTAGCTGCGGGAGCTGGCTTGCCGGCGATAGGGCCAGCCCGGTTCGGCTTACAGCTCGATGCAGTCGAACTTCACATCGGTGGCCACGTCGTCGTCATAGTTGACGTCAGCACGCTCGAAGCCGAACAGGTTGAGGAACTGCTTCTTGTAACCGGCATAGTCGGTCAGGTCGAACAGGTTCTCGGTGGTGACCTTTGGCCACAGGGCCTTGCACTCGTCCTGTACGTCGTCGCGCAGCTCCCAGTCGTCCAGGCGCAGACGGCCCTTCTCGTCGACTTCGGCCGGCGCACCATCGGCGCGATACAGACGGTCGCGGTACATACGGTCCAGTTGGTCCTGGGTGCCTTCGTGAACGCCTTTCTCCTGCATGATCTTGAAGACCATCGACAGGTACAGCGGCATCACCGGAATGGCAGAGCTGGCCTGGGTGACCACCGATTTCAGCACGGCCACGTTAGCGCCGCCTTTCACTTCGCTGGCCAATTTCTCGTTCAGGCGCAAGGCAGTTTCGTCCAGGTCCTGCTTGGCCTGGCCCAGCGCACCGTGCCAGTAAATTGGCCAGGTAATGTCGCTGCCGATGTAGCTGAAGGCCACGGTGCGAGCGCCTTCGGCCAATACGTCGGCGCCTGCCAGGGCGTCGATCCACAGCTGCCAGTCCTGGCCGCCCATGACGGTGACGGTGTCGGCAATTTCCTGCTCGGTGGCCGGCTCGATGCTGGCCTCGATGATGGTGTCCTTGTTGGTGTCGATGGCGGTCGACTTGTAAGGCTCGCCGATCGGCTTCAGTGCCGAGCGGATGACTTCACCGGTCTGCGGCAGTTTGCGCACAGGCGAGGCCAGCGAGTAGATGACCAGGTCGACCTTGCCACCCATCTCGTTCTTGATCAGCTCGATGACTTTGGCACGGGCCTCGTCGGAGAAGGCGTCACCGTTGATCGACTTGCTGTACAGGCCCTCGGCCTTGGCAAACTTGTCGAAGGCAGCGGAGTTGTACCAGCCAGCAGTGCCGGCCTTGGTTTCGGTGCCTGGTTTTTCGAAGAACACGCCCAAGGTGTCGGCCTTGAAACCGAACGCTGCGGTGATACGTGCGGCCAGGCCGTAGCCACTGGAAGCACCGATGACCAGGACCTTTTTCGGGCCATCCTCGCGCACGCCCAGCTTGCGGGTGGCTTCGATCTGGTCACGGACGTTGAGCTCGCAGCCCTTCGGGTGAGTCGTGGTGCAGATAAAACCGCGAACCTTAGGATGAATGATGGCCAATGTCTGTACCTCGTCAGGTTTATGCCGGGGAAGCGCCGCGTGGGGCGATTCCGATTGATCAGAGGGTGAGACTACCCCCGCAGGTTATCCGACACATATTACGGGGTGATCAAAAGGATGCAAAACCTGGGTTTACCTGTACCGGCCCTATCGTCGGCAAGCCAGCTCCCACAAGGACTGCGCAAACCTTCCGCCCTGTGGGGTACCTGTGGGGGCTGGCTTGGCGGCGATAGGGCCAGTAATGCCAACATCACTCTGAGGCCAAAGCACCTTTCAACCACTCCAGAAACTGCCGGGCCAGCGGATCTTCCTGACTGTCCCGATGCACCAGGCAAGCCCACGCCGGCCCCCGTACCCGCTGCGCCGACAACGCCTGCAGACGCCCCTCCTCCATCGCCCGCTGTGCCAGCAACTGGCTGACCAGGGCCACCCCCAGCCCCTCGCTCGCCGCATCCAGCAACAGCCCGGGATCGGAAAAATTCAGCCCCTTGCCCTGCTGCCCCACATCCTCGCCACCCTCCAGCTGCCAATGGCTCCAGTCCATCTCCCGCTCGCCATGCAAGGTAGTGCGCACAACCGAAGCGGCCATTGAAGGATGGCAGGCCGGGTACAGTTGATCCTGATGCAGCACGCTGAAGCTGCACTCGGCCTGGGCACTGAGGTCATCGCGGATGGCCAGGTCGATGGTCTCGGTGGCCATGTCCGGCACCTCGAAGCTGGTGAACAACCACAAGTCGACCTGCGGGCAACGCCGGTGAAAGTCAGCCAGCCGCGGCAACAGCCAATGCCTGGCAAATGCCGGGCTGGTGTTGACCACCAACTGGTCAGGCTTGCGGTACTGGTCAAGCCGACGAATGCCCACGGCCAGGTGCTGCAACAGCGATTGGGTGGTGCTGAGCAGGTCATGCCCGGCATCGGTCAGGCTCACGCTACGCCCGCTGCGGTGGAACAGCGGCTGCTCCAGGTAGGTTTCCAGGCTGCGGATCTGCTGGCTGATGGCCGACTGCGTGAGGTTCAGCGCCTCGGCAGCCTTATGGAAACTGCCCAGCCGCGCCGCAGCCTCGAAACCGCGCAGGGCATTAAGAGGTGGCCAGTGTTTAAGCATGATTGATAAGCCCTGCTAATCAGATGTGCGCTAAATCTATCGTTTGTCGCCCGCCAGGCCTAGCCATAGCATGAATACCAACACCCGCGACGGCGGGCTTCGTTGATAAAAATCCTTCATAGATCGGAGTTCACTATGCACCTGTTCCTCGACAGTGGCTGGCGCATGCCCGCCGAATGGGCACGTCACGCGGCAACCTGGATGATCTGGCCACACAATCAGGACTTGTGGGAAAGCGCCTGGAACGTGCGCCTGGCCGATGTACAGCAGGACTACGCTCGGGTCGCAGCGGCCATCGCTCGTTTCGAGCCGGTGAAGATGGTGGTCGACCCGTCTGCCGTGGCCAGCGCCCGCGCGCTCTGCGGTGCCAACATCGAGCTGATCGAACTGGCAGTGGACGACAGCTGGTGCCGTGACAGCGGCCCGAGTTTCGTCTGCCACCCGCAGCATGGCCTGGCCGGCCTGAGCTGGCGCTTCAATGCCTGGGGCGACAAGTCGCAGCATGGTCTGGACCGCAGCCTGGGCCGGCGCATCCTCGACCAGCTAGGCCTCGACGGTTTCAGCACCTCGCTATGCAACGAAGGTGGCGCGGTGCATGTCGATGGTGAAGGCACGCTGATCACCACAGAATCGGTGCTGCTTAACCCCAACCGCAACCCTGGTGTGAGCAAGGCCGAGTTCGAAGCCTGCTTTGCCCGCCATCTGGGCATCAGCAAGACCGTCTGGCTGCCGGGTGACCCGCAATACGTCACCGGCGACATGACCGACGGCCACATCGACGGCGTGTGTGCCTTCGCCCGGCCAGGCGTATTGCTGGTCGACGCCACGCATGATCAAGGCTCGTTGTACGCCGAAGTTGTGCGGGAAAACCGCCGTGCCCTGGAACTGGCCACGGACGCCCGGGGCCGACACTTCGAACTGCTGGACCTGTACGAAGCCACCGCCGCGGTCGACCATAACGCCGAAGTGTTCTGTGCGTCCTACACCAACTTCTACATCGCCAACGGCGCAATCATCATGCCGGCCTATGGCATCGCCGCCGACAAGGAGGCCGCTGCACAGCTGGCCCACGCTTTCCCGGGCCGGCAGATCGTACCCGTGCGTATCGACCACATAGCCCACGGCGGTGGCGGCATCCACTGCATTACCCAGCAGCAGCCGGAGGTACAGCCATGAGCCTGCTACGGGTGGCCACCACTCAGATGCCGTGCAGCTGGAACCTGCCCGATAACCTCGACCGCGCCGAACAGCTTGTGCGCCAAGCCGCTGCCAAAGGCGCCCAGGTGATCCTGCTGCAGGAGCTGTTCGCTACCCCGTACTTCTGCATCGAACAGGACCACCAGCACCAGGCCCTCGCCCAGCCCTACCCCGGCAGCCCGATGCTGCAGCGCTTCGCTGCGCTGGCCGGCGAGCTGGGCGTGGTGCTGCCGCTGAGCTGGTACGAGCGCGCCGGCAATGCCTTCTTCAACTCGCTGACCGTGGCCGATGCCGACGGCCGCCTGCTCGGGGTGTACCGCAAAACCCACATCCCCAACGCTATCGGCTACCAGGAGAAGGAGTACTTCAGCCCTGGCGACACCGGCTTCAAGGTCTGGGATACCGCCTTTGGCCGCCTGGGCATTGGTATCTGCTGGGATCAGTGGTTCCCCGAAACCGCTCGCTGCCTGGCACTGATGGGCGCCGAAGTGCTGTTGTTCCCCACCGCCATCGGCTCCGAGCCCGGCTGCGCCGAACTGGACTCACGCGACCATTGGCAGGTGGCCATGCGCGGCCACGCCGCCGCCAACCTGTTGCCGGTGGTGGCGGCCAATCGCGTAGGCGATGAAGTCGCCGCCAGCGACGCTTCGTTGAGCATGCGCTTCTATGGTTCGTCGTTCATCTGCGACCACAAGGGCGCCATGCTCGCCGAGGCCGACCGTGACAACGGCGGCATCTGGCTGCACGACCTGGACCTGGCACGCATGCGCGATGACCGCCTGAGCTGGGGCATCTACCGCGACCGTCGCCCGGAAATGTACGCCCCACTGCTGACTCTGGACGGCAAGCATCCACATACCCTGAGGGCCTGAGCATGAAACACCACCTTCTAGCCGCATTGGCGCTGGCCATTTGCGCCAGCCAGGCCCAGGCCGAACAGGCCGTTTTGCGCCTGTACAACTGGGCCGACTATTTTGCCGAGGACACCCTGAAGCAGTTCACGGCCGAAACCGGCATCCAGGTCATCTACGACGTCATGGACGGCAGTGAAGTACTCGAAGCCAAGCTGATGTCCGGGCGCAGTGGCTACGACCTGGTGTTCCCCGGTGACACCGTTGCCGAACGGCTGATGCGCGCCGGCAGCCTGCAGCCACTGGACCACAGCCGCCTTGAGGCACTGGACGACATCGAGCCTGGCCTGCGCCAGCTGCATGCCCGGTACCCCAGGGCCAGCCAGGCGACCGTCCCCTACACCTGGGGCACCATCGGCCTGACGGTGAATGCCGAGAAAGTCCGCCAGCGCATGCCCGATGCGCCGCTGGACAACCTCGACCTGCTGTTCAAGCCGGAGCTGGCGGCCAAGTTCGCCGACTGCGGTATCTCGGTCATCGACTCGCCCGACGAAGTGTTGGCTGTGGTCCTCAACTACCTGGGGCGCGAGCCACGCAGCGCCAAGCGTGAAGACTTGGCCGCCGCCAGCGAGCTGCTCAAGGCCATACGCCCGTATGTGCGCAAGTTCCAGTCGCAGCCGGTGACCGAACTGGTCAACGAAAACCTGTGCGTGTCCCTGGGCTATAGCGGCGACGTGATCCAGGCCCAGCGCACGGCCGAGGCCGCAGGCAAGCACCTGGACTTCCAGTACCGCGTGCCCCGCCAAGGCACCACGGTGTGGATGGACACCATGGCCATCCCGGCCGACGCCAGGCACCCGGAATACGCCTATCGTTTCATCAACTTCGTCATGCGCCCGGCGAACATGGCTGCCATCAGCAACTTCACCGGTTACCCCACAGCCAGCGCCAAGGCGCGCCAGGCGGTGGACCCACGCATGCGCGACAACCCCGATATCTACCTCGACGAAGCAACCTATGCCCGACTAATACCGGGCCGCGATATTCCACAGGCTGACATGCGGGCACGCATGCGCGTGTGGACACGCTTCAAGACTGCACAGGACTGAGCCATGCCAAGCCGTAGAACCTTCCTGCAACTGTCACTGGCGGCCGGCCTCGGCACCGGCCTTGGCTTGCCCCTGGGCCTGACTCGCGCCGACGAGCCCGGGCGCTGGCTCATGCCTGACGAGGGCGAACCGCAGCAGCGCGCCTTCATCGCCTTCGGCGCCCAGGATGTCATCTGGGAAGACTTCACCGCCGATGTGCAAGCTGCCCTGGGCCGCATAGCCCAAGCCATCGCGCGTTATCAGCCGGTCACCGTGTTCTGCCGGGCAAGCGAACGAAAGCTGGCCGAGCAGCACTGCGCCAGCCCGCGCACAAGCTTTGTCGAGTGCGAACTGGACGACATCTGGATGCGCGACATCGGCGCCAACTTCGTCCTCAATGACGACGGCGCGCTGGGCGCGGTGGATTTCAACTTCAACGGCTGGGGCAACAAGCAGCGCCACCGCAACGATGCACAGCTGGCCAAGCGGATCGCCACACTCGCCGGCGCGCGCTATCAGCGCAGCGAGTTGGTCGGTGAAGGAGGTGCCATCGAAGTGGATGGCCATGGCACCGGCATCATGACCGAAAGCAGCTGGGTCAATGCCAACCGCAACAAGGGCTGGAGCAAGGCCGAGGTCGAGGCCGAGCTCAAGGAGCGCTTGGGGTTGAGCAAGGTTATCTGGCTGCCGGGCATCGCCGGTGAGGACATCACTGACGGGCATGTGGATTTCTATGCCCGCTTCGTGCGGCCGGGGGTGGTGATTGCCAACCTGGACAACGACGCGGAATCGTATGACCACGGCGTGACGCGCAAGCATCTTGAGATTCTCAAGCGCGCCACCGATGCAGAAGGCCGGACGTTGCAGATTCATGTCGTGTCACCGCCACAGCGCGGGCGGCGTAACAGGTTCAGCAAGGGCAATGAAGACTTTGCGGCCGGATACGTCAATTACTTCCTGATCAATGGCGCGATCATCGCGCCGCAGTTTGGTGATGCGCAGGCGGATGAAGAGGCTCGGGCGTTGCTGGCGGCGTTGTACCCGGGGCGCGATATCGTGCAGCTGGATATTGATGCCATTGCCGCCGGGGGTGGCGGGATTCACTGTGTGACCCATCAGTGTCCGGCTGTTTGAGTTGTGTTGCCTGACCTGGCCTCTTCGCGGCTAAAGCCGCTCCCACAAGGGCCCCGCCGCTCTAAAGGTCTGTGTAATACCTGTGGGAGCGGCTTTAGCCGCGAAGAGGCCGGCACAGTTAAATTCAATCCCGGCGCCGTCGACGCCCGGTGATCATAGACAACGGCAGGTTCTCGCGCAGGCGCACACTCTCGTAGATCGCCGCCAGCACATGCACACACACCAACGCCAACACCGCATCGGCCAACCAGCTGTGCAGGTCGGTCGGCCAATCGGCGCCCCACAGCGCGTCCACCTCCTGGGACGCCCAGCCGGTCAGGACCAGCCCTGCGATACCGGTGAGCATCAACAGCATCACCAGGGCGCCAATTGGCGAATGCCCCAGGCGATGACAAGGCTCGCCGCGCAGCAGCGCACGGGCATGCACTGCCAGGCGCGCCGGGGTTGGCCAGAAATCGGCCCAGCGCGCACTGGGTGGCCCGACAAAGCCCCAGACCACGCGCACCACGACACAGGCCAGTGCGTAGTAACCCAGCCACTGGTGCCAGTCGTCACCTTCTTCGTTGAAAAAATAGTCGGCGAAGAACACACCGGCGATGGAGAGATGGCACAGCCGCAGGAGCGGGTCCCACAGCTGCACCGTGCCGTCGCTGTTCAATCGTGGTACTCGGACTTGACCGCCTTGCCGCTCACCGGGTCATGGTAGATCTCGACCTTGCGGCCATCCTTGTCGAGACCATAGATCTCGTAGCAGTTGCCCTTGGTAACCTTGAACTTGTTGATCTTGTAACCCTGCTCCTTGAGCTGGGCCTGGAACTTTTCCTGGTCTTGCCAGGTGCTTTTGTCTGCGGTGGTGCATTGGGTGGCGGCGAATGCTGTGCTGCTGCCGATCAGTAGCATCAAGGCGATGAGGGTGCGCATGGGTATGGGCTCCATTCAGTTGAGTGAAAACAGCACGGAATTCAGCTTAGTTGGATAGCCCGCCGAGCGCCCATTGATTTGTTTTTCACATCAATCCGAAAGAAAAACAAACTTAACAAATGAGCCAAAGCCACCGATGCTTGGGCATTACGCCCATCGCACGGAGAACAACAACATGAATGACGTGGTCATCGTCGCCGCTACCCGCACCGCCATCGGCAGCTTTCAGGGCGCCCTGGCCACGGTACCTGCGGTCGACCTCGGTGCCGCCGTGATCAAGCGCCTGCTGGAGCAGACCGGGCTGGACCCGGCGCAGGTGGACGAAGTGATCCTCGGCCAGGTGCTCACCGCCGGCGCCGGCCAGAACCCAGCGCGCCAGGCCGCGATCAAGGCCGGCTTGCCCTACAGCGTACCGGCACTGACCCTGAACAAGGTCTGCGGCTCGGGCCTCAAGGCACTGCACCTGGCCGCACAGGCCATCCGCTGCGGTGATGCCGATGTTGTGATTGCCGGTGGCCAGGAAAACATGAGCCTTGCCCCCTATGTGATGCCTTCAGCCCGCACTGGCCAGCGTATGGGCCATGGCCAGCTGATCGACAGCATGATCACCGATGGCCTGTGGGATGCCTTCAACGACTACCACATGGGCATCACCGCCGAGAACCTTGTGGACAAGTACGGCCTGAGCCGTGAACAGCAGGACGCCTTTGCCGCCGAGTCGCAGCGCAAGGCCGTGGCGGCCATCGAGGCCGGGCGCTTCAACGATGAAATCACCCCGATCGTGTTGCCGCAGAAAAAAGGTGAGCCCAAGGTGTTCGCCCAGGACGAACAGCCACGCCCGGACACCACCGCAGACTCCTTGGCCAAACTGCGCCCTGCGTTCAAGAAAGATGGCAGCGTTACCGCGGGCAACGCCTCCAGCCTGAACGACGGCGCCGCCGCCGTGCTGCTGATGAGTGCCGCCAAGGCCAAAGCCCTGGGCCTGCCGGTGCTGGCGAAGATCGCCGCCTATGCCAGTGCAGGGGTAGACCCGGCAATCATGGGTATCGGCCCGGTTTCAGCGACTCAGCGTTGCCTGGACAAGGCCGGTTGGCAACTGGCCGAACTGGACCTGATCGAAGCCAACGAAGCCTTTGCCGCACAGGCGCTGGCAGTGGGCAAGGTGCTGGAATGGGATGCTGCGCGGGTCAACGTGAATGGCGGGGCGATTGCCCTGGGCCACCCGATTGGCGCTTCCGGGTGCCGGGTGCTGGTGACCTTGCTGCACGAGATGATCAAGCGGGACGCCAAGAAAGGCCTGGCGACCTTGTGCATCGGGGGTGGGCAAGGCGTGGCGCTGGCGATCGAGCGCTGATCAGCAGGCCCGGCCTATTCGCGGGTAAACCCGCTCCCACAGGGACCGCACAAGTTTCAAGGTTTATGCTGTACCTGTGGGGCCAGGGACCACATGAATTTTCAAGGCTTGCACTGTACCTGTGGGAGCGGGTTCACCCGCGAAGAGGCCGGCACAGGCAGCCGATGATCAAGCCGCAGCGCGGTTCTGTTCCAGTGCAGCAGCCAGCACCGCGACTTCCTGGCACTTCTGCACAGCCAGGTCCAGCGGGCAGTGCAGCAGCGCACAAGATGGCGCCAGCCACAGCCGCTCTCCCAGGCGCTCATGGGCATCGTACAGCAGGTCCAGGGTCTGTCCCAGGTTGCAAGGCGCGGGGTTGACGCCGTCAACCAGGCCCAGCGAAAGCACTTTGTAGGCCGGCAGGCGGTCGAGGATGGTCACGTACTGGTCGGGTGCCTGCATCAGGTCGATGTGCAGGCCATCGACCGGCAGGTTGGCGGCCAGGCCGAGGTTGCCGCCAAGGCCACCCGAGTAGGTGGCAATCAGCTTCTTCAAGGGCGCGCGCTGAAGGATGTTATAGACGCGCTCGAAAGCGTTTTTCCAGTCTTGAGGCAGATCTTCGGCGAGAATCGGCTCATCGATCTGTACCCACTCGACGCCCAGCGCAGCCAGGCGGTTGAGATACTGGTCATAGAGCGGCAGCAGGGTCTCGAGGCGCTCCAGCTTGTCGGTCCCGTCGTTGTATTCGCCCTGCCACAAATAGGTCAATGGGCCGATTACCACTGGCTTGACCGCGTGGCCCAAGGCCTTGGCTTGCGCCACTTCGTCGAAGAGTTGCGCCCAGCCAAGGTCGAACGGTTGGTCAAGCCAGGCAAAGTCGCCAACGGGCAGCAGTTCGATGCCGGCGTCTTTCTGCACCTGCCAGTGGCGGGCACGCAGCTCGCGGTTGCCACCGATGCGTGGAAAGCCCAGGTTGTGTGCCAGTGCCATGTCTTGTCCCTTCAGCATGCATAAATGAATGAGGGGATTGTCCGGTTGACAATGGTTTGAGACAAACTCATTAAATTTGAGATGAACCCAAGATTTTTTCATGATCATGCTGATGTCTCATTCAGAGCACCACCCTGCGCATCCGGACATGACCCCGCCCGCCTTGTGCCGCACAATGCCACCCTGACCACACCAGGTGCCCGGCCACATGAGCCTGCTGAAAACCGCGCTGCGCGAACAGAACTTCGTCTGCGTCATGGAGTTCGTCCCCAAGCCTTCCACAGAACGCTTCGCCGCCATGGAAGCGATCATGGCCCGTGCGCACCTGTGCGGCTGGCCGATGACCGTGGCCATCGGCGATCGCGTCGGCAGCCCGCTGGACATGTCGCCGCTGGACGCCCTCGCCGCTTTCAGCAACCCGGTACCTGCCTTGCCGCACTTTTCCGGCAAGGACCGCGAGCGCCACCACCTGCTCGCCCAACTGCAGCGTATGGACGCCGCGGGCCTCGACCAGCTGTTGCTGCTGACCGGCGACCGCCTGCCCGGCCACGAGCCCGGCCAGCGCCCCGTACGCTACCTGGAATCGGTCGCCGCCCTGCAGCTCGCCCGCCAGGCTTGCCCGCACTGGCTGCTGGGCGCTGCCCTGAACCCGTTCAAGTACTGTGAGGAAGAAGGCGGCGCCCAGTATTTCAAGGCCGAGAAAAAGCTGGCAGCGGGGGCCGACTTCCTCACGCTGCAACTGGGCTTCGACGCCGCCAAGCATCAGGAAGCCATGCACTGGATGCGCCGCCAGCCCACGCCCCTGCCCATGCTGGCCTGCCTCATGAGCCTTACCCACGGGCGTGCGGCCATGCTCGACCACGTGGCCGGCGTCACTGTCACCCCGTCCATGCGTGACATGCTCGAAGCGGAGACCGCGCAGTCCAAGGTGTTTGCCCAGGCGCGCAGTGTTGACCGCCTGGCCTTGCAGATCATCGGTGTAAAGCTGATGGGTTACGCCGGTGTGCACCTGTCAGGGGTTCACGAACTCAAACAGCTGCTGGCTCTGGAAGCCCGTATCGAGCACTGGCAAACCCAGGTCCACACGCTGGAGCAGTGGGCGCCCGCCTGGCAGGCCAGTTGGCAGATGCCCGGGCTGCCGGCGGTGATCTTCCATCCGCCGCAAGCGGCCTGGCGGCAGGGCGAATCGCGGGTCGATGCCTCCTTCAAAGAGAAAGCACGCTATCACCTGATGCACGGCATGCATTCGCTGCTGTTCAGCCGCCGCAATGGCTTGAGCAAGGCATTTGGCTGGGCGGTTCGCCGGCCGCTGTGGGCTACGCGCGTTGGTGCTCAGGTGTTGCACAAAGTGGAACGTGCGGTGAAACGGCCATGGGTGGGTTGCGATACGTGCGGCCGCTGCCGTCTGGAAGACACGCTGTACGTCTGCCCGGAAACCTGCCCCAAGGGCTTGGCCAACGGCCCTTGCGGCGGTACCGCACTGAACCGCTGCGAGTTCGGCGACCGCGAGTGCATCCACAGCGTCAAGTACCGCACCGCCAAGGCAGTGCGGCAGACCGCTGTGCTGACCGAGCGCCTGATCCCATGCATCGAGGTTGAAACCCGCCACCGCAGCTCGTGGCCGCAGTGGTTCCAGGCCGCAACGCCGCGGCGGGTCAGCCCGCAGCCAGCGCCTCGAAGCCAGCCCGAATCATAGCCTCGGGCAGTTCATCGGCGATGAACACCATCACGCTCTCACGGGGTTCACCCTCGGCCCACTGGGCGTCCCAGTCAAAGCCGTAGAGCTTGAGCACGCCCTGGAAGACCAGCTTGCGGTCTTCACCGGCGATGTTCAGCACGCCCTTGTAGCGCAGCAGCTGTTTGCCATGAGTTTCCAGCAACTCGTTCATGAAACCGCTGAGGCGGTCGATATCCAGCGCGGTTTCCGTGCGCAGCACCAGCGTCGAGATCCTGTCCGGCGTGGCGGGCTTGAGCACCGGGCGAAGCGCCGGTTTCAGGTTTGCGCCCAGGTCAGGGTTGAGGTTGAAACCACGCACATCCAGTAGCTCAGCCAGGTCGATGCGGCCGTGTTCGACGACACCGATGGCGGCCCGGCCATTGATGCGCGCCAGGCGCTCGCGCAGAGCCTGCACCGCAGCCGGTTCAGCCAGGTCGGTCTTGCTCAGCAGCAGGCGATCGGCAAAGCCGACCTGGGCCTGGGCGATGGTCTGGGTCAGGTGCAGTTCGGCATGAACCGCATCGACCAGGGTGATGATGCCGTCAAGGATATAGCGCTCACGCAGCTCCTCGTCGATGAAAAAGGTTTGCGCCACCGGCGCCGGGTCGGCCAGGCCGGTGCATTCGATGACCAGGCGCTCGAAGGCGATCTCGCCTGCGTCCAGGCGTTCGAGCAGCAGGTACAAGGCGCGCGTGAGGTCGCCGTGGATGCTGCAGCACACGCAGCCATTGGCCAGGGTCATCACCTGCACCGGCTCGTCGCCCAGCAGCTGGCTGTCGATGCCGGCCTCGCTGAATTCGTTTTCGATCACGGCAATCTTCAGGCCGTGCTCGGCCTTGAGCATGTGCTTGAGCAAGGTGGTCTTGCCAGCACCAAGGAAACCTGTGAGTACGGTTACGGGAATAGGCGTCTGCACGCAGAACATCTCCTGTGCGGAAAAAACAGTGGCCTCATCGCCGGCAAGCCAGCTCCCACAGGTACTGCACAGACTTGTGGCCTATGGAGTACCTGTGGGAGCTGGCGTGCCGGCGATGAGGCCGGACAGGTCAACGCTTAGGGTTCAACAGCATTTGGGCCCGGACTTGCCGCCGTAACGGGCTTCCTGGCGTTCGCGGAAGAACGCCTCGTAGCTCATCACCGGCTTGTCCGGATGCGTCTTCTGCATGTGTTCGACATAGTTGTCGTAGTCGGGCATACCGACCATCAGGCGGGCTGCCTGCCCCAGGTATTTTCCCAGTCGACCCAAGTCGTTGAACATGATTGCAGTCCTCTCGATTACGCGTCAGGCAGGGCCTGGAACGGGGTTTCCTTGTCGCTGCGCTCCTTGCGGCCCCAGGCGGCGTAGCCGACCTTGATGGCGAAGAACAGGATGCTGAAGACCACCAGCAGGAATAGAATCGTCAGGCCCGCGTTGGTGTAGGCGTTGAAGATCACGTGCTGCATCTGCCCGATGTCCTTGGCCGGGGCCAGTACCTGGCCGGCGTCCAGTGCAGTGCTGTACTTCTTGGCCAGGGCCAGGAAGCCAACGGCCGGGTTCGGGTCGAACAGCTTGATCAGGCCTGCGGCAGTGGTGCAGATCAGCAGCCACACGGCCGGCACCAAGGTGACCCAGATGTAACGCTGACGCTTCATCTTGATCAGCACCACAGTACCGAGCATCAAGGCGATACCGGCCAGCATCTGGTTGGAGATGCCAAACAGCGGCCACAAGGTGTTGATGCCACCCAGCGGGTCGATCACGCCCTGGTACAGCAGATAACCCCACATTGCCACGCAACCCGCGGTGGCAAGCAGGTTGGCCCCCCACGACTCGGTGCGTTTGAGCGCCGGCACGAAGCTGCCAAGCAGGTCCTGCAGCATGAAGCGCCCGGCACGGGTACCGGCGTCCACCGCCGTGAGGATGAACAGCGCCTCGAACAGGATCGCAAAGTGGTACCAGAACGCCATGGTGTTCTCACCTGGCAACACCTGGTGCAGGATCTGCGCGATACCGACCGCCAGGGTTGGCGCACCGCCGGCACGGGCCAGGATGGTGTGCTCGCCGATGTCACGGGCGACGGCTTCGAGCTGCTCGGGGGTGATCAGGAAGCCCCAGCTGCTGACCGTCTGCGCCACCGAGGCAACGTCTGCGCCCACCACGGCGGCCGGGCTGTTCATGGCGAAGTACACGCCCGGCTCGATCACAGACGCGGCGACCATGGCCATGATGGCAACGAACGATTCCATCAGCATGCCGCCGTAACCGATGTAGCGGGCGTTGGTTTCGTTGTCCAGCAGCTTGGGCGTGGTCCCCGAAGAGATCAGCGCGTGGAAGCCGGACACCGCACCACAGGCAATGGTGATGAACAGGAACGGGAACAGGGTGCCCTTCCATACCGGGCCAGTGCCGTCGGTGAACTGGGTCAGCGCGGGCATTTTCAGCTCGGGCGCGATGATCAGGATACCGATGGCCAGACCAACGATGGTGCCGATCTTGAGGAAGGTCGACAGGTAGTCACGCGGCGCCAGCACCAGCCACACCGGTAGCACTGCGGCGACGAAGCCGTAGCCCACCAGCATCCAGGTAATCTGCACGCCGGTGAAGGTGAACGCCGGGCCCCAGACCGGATCCGCAGCAATTACGCCGCCCAGCCAGATCGAGGCCAGCAGCAGTACCACGCCAACGACCGAGATCTCGCCAATGCGGCCCGGACGGATATAGCGCATGTAGATGCCCATGAACATCGCGATCGGGATGGTCGCCATGACGGTGAACATGCCCCACGGGCTCTCGGCCAGGGCCTTGACCACGATCAGCGCCAGCACCGCGAGGATGATGATCATGATCAGGAAGCAGCCGAACAGGGCGATGGTGCCCGGAATGCGGCCCATCTCCTCGCGCACCATGTCGCCCAGCGAACGGCCGTTGCGGCGGGTGGACAGGAACAGGACCATGAAGTCCTGCACCGCACCGGCCAGCACCACGCCGGCGATCAGCCACAGCGTGCCGGGCAGGTAGCCCATTTGCGCGGCGAGCACCGGGCCGACCAAGGGGCCTGCGCCGGCGATGGCAGCGAAGTGGTGACCGAAAAGAATGTGTTTGTTGGTCGGGACGTAGTCCAGGCCGTCGTTGTTGAGCACCGCAGGGGTAGCACGGCGCGGGTCCAGTTGCATCACCTTGGTAGCGATGAACAGGCTGTAGTAACGGTAGGCAACCAGGTAGATGGCCACTGCCGCGACCACGATCCACAAGGCGTTGATTGCCTCACCGCGACGCAGGGCGACCACACCCAGCGCGCAGGCCCCTATGACTGCCAGCGCCAGCCACGGAATGTGGCGTAGCAGGCTATTATTGTTGTTCATGGTTAGCTTCCAGCTGGTGGATTGGAAAGACCGCCCACCGAGTCTAGGGCGAGTCATCGCGCATTGCCACACTTGCTTTGGTCTAGAGCCTCTGCGGCCAGATTGCGGTACCTGATGCACGTAGCATTTTAACTATAGTCAGGATGTCACTTTAGGACCTACCCGAGGATCCATGCCATGAGCGATCACGACGAACGCCGCCGTTTCCTGCGTATCCCGTTCGACGCCCCGACCAGGCTGTGCCAGGGCGAACGTTGCTGGGAGGTGAAACTGCTCGACCTGTCCCTCAAAGGCCTGCTGGTCGAAAGCCCGCAACCCTGGGATCCCGACCTGAGCCAGGACTTCGAAGCCTACATTGTGCTCAACGACGAAGTGACCGAGGTGCAGATGCAGGTCGAACTGCGCCACGAAGAACCGAACCGACTGGGCTTCATCTGCTTGTACATCGACATTGATTCGATGAGCCATTTGCACCGTCTTGTGGAATTGAACGGGGCTGACAGCACCAGAATGATGCGTGAGCTGCGCGAACTCATCGAATAATGAAATCTTTTAGCTAGCTAATAGCCTTCCCGCGTTGTGTTTCCTGTCTACCCAGACAGCTTTAAGGCTGGGTAGCTGCACTTTGTACACACCCCTCTAATACAGCATTTGATGAGTTGGTACGCCTTCTGCATTGGGTTTTCGCACATCCGGAGGCCGCCGATGTGCGCGCTCCGATCAAAATATTGTATACAATTCTAGTGGCAATCATTTGCAGGAACTGTCTACAGTAGCGACACAAAAATAAACAGAGAGCCTGCTCCATGACTACGTCCCCTAGCACGTCTCCCGCCAAGCGCCCCGAGGACGAAAACCTCGGCCTTGGTGCCAACCTGGCCTACGGTCTGCAACATGTGCTGACCATGTACGGAGGGATTGTCGCGGTACCCCTGATCCTGGGGCAGGCCGCAGGCCTCAACGGCGCCGAGATCGGCATGCTGATTGCCGCCTCGCTGTTTGCCGGTGGCCTGGCCACCCTGCTGCAAACCCTCGGCCTGCCGTTCTTCGGCTGCCAGTTGCCGCTGGTGCAGGGCGTGTCGTTTGCCGGTGTGGCGACCATGGGTGCCATCCTCAGCAGCGAGGGCGGCGGTGGCCTGCCCGGTGTGCTCGGCGCAGTCATGGCAGCATCGCTGATCGGCTTTCTGATCACCCCGGTGTTCTCGCGCATCACCAAGTTCTTCCCGCCGCTGGTGACCGGCATCGTCATCACCACCATCGGCCTGACGCTGATGCCGGTCGCCGCTCGTTGGGTGATGGGCGGCAACAGCGCTTCGCCGGAATTTGGCAGCGTGGCCAACATCGGCCTGGCGGGGCTGACCTTTGCCATCGTGCTGCTGCTGAGCAAGCTGGGCAGCGCGACCATCTCGCGCCTGTCGATCCTGCTGGCCATGGTGTTCGGCACCCTCATCGCCTGGGCGCTGGGCATGACCGACTTCAGCAAGGTCGCCGAAGGCCCGATGTTCGCCTTCCCCACGCCGTTCCACTTCGGTATGCCGGAATTCCACATCGCCGCGATCCTGTCGATGTGCATCGTGATCATGGTAACCCTGGTGGAAACCTCGGCCGACATCCTCGCCGTGGGTGAGATCATCGAGACCAAGGTCGACTCCAAACGCCTGGGCAACGGCCTGCGCGCCGACATGGCATCGAGCATCCTGGCGCCGATCTTCGGCTCGTTTACCCAGAGCGCGTTCGCCCAGAACGTTGGCCTGGTGGCCGTGACCGGGGTCAAGAGCCGTTACGTGGTGGCCACGGGTGGCGTGATTCTGGTGGTACTCGGCCTTCTGCCGGTCATGGGCCGGGTGATTGCGGCAGTACCGACCCCGGTACTGGGCGGCGCGGGCATCGTGCTGTTCGGCACCGTGGCGGCCAGCGGTATCCGCACCCTGTCCAAGGTCAGCTACAAGAACAACGTCAACCTGATCATCGTCGCGGCTTCGCTGGGCTTCGGCATGATCCCGATCGCCGCACCAACCTTCTACCACCACTTCCCGAACTGGTTCGAGACCATCTTCCACTCGGGCATCAGCTCGGCGGCAATCATGGCCATCCTGCTGAACCTGATATTCAACCACTTCACCACCGGCAACTCGGAAAACCAGTCCGTGTTCGCTGCAGCTTACGAACGCACCATCCAGTACTCCGACATTTCCGCGCTGCGTGATGGCGACTACTTCAAGGATGGCAAGCTGTTCGATGCCGAAGGCAACGAAGTGCCGATGCTGGAGCTGGACGAGCACGGCAACCAGACGGTCAGGCGCGAGGCAGTTGCCGAGCATTGACCGCTGACTGAGCGGTGAGAGGGGGGCCGCGCGCATCGTCGGCCCCTTTTTCGTTTGACTGTACTGGCCCTATCGCCGGCAAGCCAGCTCCCACAGGTACTGCACAGGACCTGGAAACTGTGGTCCTGTGGGAGCTGGCTTGCCGGCGATAGGGCCGGGCCTGACTACGGATTACTCGAACAATGCATCCAGGGCCTGTTCCAGACGGGTGACGGCAATTACCTGCAGCCCCGCCGGCGCCTCTTTCGGCGCATTGCCCTTGGGCACGATCGCCCGCTTGAAGCCATGCTTGGCCGCTTCCTTCAACCGCTCCTGCCCGCTAGGCACCGGCCGCACCTCGCCCGACAGGCCGATCTCGCCAAACACCAGCAGCCCATGGGCCAGTGGCCGGTTACGCAAGCTGGACATCACCGCCGCCAGCAGCGCCAGGTCCGACGCCGTTTCCAGCACCTTGACCCCGCCTACCACATTTAAGAACACGTCCTGATCGTGGGTGGGAATACCGCCGTGGCGGTGCAGCACCGCCAGCAACATGGCCAGGCGGTTCTGGTCCAGGCCCAGGGTTACCCGGCGCGGGTTGGCCAAGTGGCTGTCGTCGACCAGCGCCTGTACCTCGACCAGCATTGGCCGGGTGCCTTCCCAAGTCGCCATCACCACACTGCCCGGTACTTCTTCCTGGGTACGGTTAAGGAAGATCGCCGACGGGTTGGACACCTCTTTCAGGCCCCGGTCGGTCATGCCGAACACGCCCAGTTCGTTGACCGCACCAAAGCGGTTTTTCACCGCTCGCAACAAGCGCAGGCGGCCGTCGGACTCACCTTCGAAATACAGCACGGTATCGACCATGTGCTCCAGTACCCGTGGGCCGGCCAGCGAGCCTTCCTTGGTCACGTGGCCGACCAGGAAGATCGCCGTGCCGCTCTGCTTGGCGTAACGCACCAGTAGCGCCGTGCTCTCGCGCACCTGGGCTACCCCGCCAGGAGCCGACTGCAACTGCTCGGTGAAAATAGTCTGGATCGAGTCGATCACCATTACCCGAGGCTTCTCGACCCGCGCGGTGGCGATAATGGTTTCAATACAGGTTTCGGTCATGACCTTGAGCTTGTCCTGGGGCAAGCCCAGGCGCCGCGAGCGCATGGCCACTTGCTGCTGCGACTCTTCACCCGTGACGTACAGCGCCGGCATGCCCGAGGCAATGTTGCACAAGGTCTGCAGCAGGATGGTCGATTTGCCGATGCCTGGGTCGCCACCAATCAGCACCACCGAGCCATCCACCAGGCCACCGCCCAACACGCGGTCCAGTTCGGTGCTGCTGGTGGTGAAGCGCGGGATTTCCTCAACGCTGACTTCGGCCAGGGTCTTGATCTGCGCTTGCTGGCCGGTCCAGCCGGCGCGGCCGCTGCTGGGCGCAGCCGCACCACCGCTTTCGATCATGGTTTCGACCAGCGTGTTCCAGGCTCCGCATTCGCCACACTGGCCGGCCCATTTGGGGAAGGTCGCGCCGCACTCGGTGCAGCCATACAAGCGCTTGGCCTTGGCCATGGGTGGGGTCTCCTGGAAAAAACCGCCATCATAGCCGAGCAGGACGTGTCTCGAACGCTTCGGGATGCGACAAAACTATTCGTTCTAAGCGCAGTCAGTAGCCCTGAACACAACGCATGAAGCGTTTTAGTGGCTTACACTGCGTTAACCTTACCTTTTGTTACAAGGAACCAAACATGGGCATGATCAGTGAGTTCAAGGCCTTCGCGGTCAAAGGCAATGTCGTCGACATGGCGGTCGGTATCATCATCGGCGCAGCCTTCGGCAAGATCGTCTCGTCCTTCGTCGGCGACGTGGTCATGCCGCCACTGGGCCTGTTGATCGGGGGGGTGGACTTCAGCGACCTGGCCATTACCCTGAAGGCTGCCGACGGTGACATTCCGGCAGTGGTGCTGGCCTATGGCAAGTTCATCCAGACCGTGATCGACTTCCTGATCGTTGCCTTTGCCATCTTCATGGGGGTGAAGGCGATCAACAGGCTCAAGCGCGAAGAAGCCGTGGCACCGACTGCGCCGCCGGTGCCTTCTGCTGAAGAGACGCTGCTGACCGAAATTCGCGATTTGCTCAAGACGCAGAACCAGAATCGGTTGCCTTGAGGTTGCTGGGGCCGCTTTGCGGCCCCAATAGCATTACCAATAGTTTTCTACCGCCACCTGCCCCGGCCGCTTGCTCAGGCTCAGCTGCAAGTCACGCGCCTTCAGCACCTTGCGAGTTTCATCGATCATCTCCGGGTTACCGCACAGCATCACCCGCGAATGCTCGGGCGACAGCTCCAACCCCGCCGCCTGCTCCAGCTCGCCATTCTCGATCAGCGTGGTAATCCGCTGATTCAAAGCCCCGGGGTGCTGCTCACGGGTCACCACCGGAATGAACTGCAGCTTGCCGGCATACTCAGCCAGATAGTCGCGCTGCTCCAGCCCCGCGATTTCATCCACGTAGGCCAGCTCTTTCGCTTCACGCACCGAATACACCAGCTTGATGCTGTCAAAACGCTCCCAGGCTTCGAAGTCCTGCAGGATCGACATGAATGGCGCAATACCGGTGCCGGTCGCCAGCAGCCACAGGTCGCGCCCGCCCACGAAGCGGTCAAGGGTAAGGAAACCGAAGGCCTGGCGGTCGATCAGCAAGGTATCACCCGCCCCCAGCCGGCTCAGCTCACTGGTGAACTCCCCCCCTGGCACCACGATGGAGAAGAAGTCGAGGTGCTCGTCATGGGGTGCGCTGACCATTGAGTAGGCGCGCCAAACCACGCTGCCATCGGCCTTGGTCACACCAAGGCGGGCGAACTGTCCGGAACGGAAGCGGAACCCCGCATCGCGCGTAACCCGCAGGCTGAAGAGGTTCGGCGTGAGCGGCTGAACATCGAGCAGGGTCTGGCGGGTGAACTTTTCGGCGCTAGCGGTCATATCGGGCTCCAGGGTTGACGTGCGCACAGTGTCGCGCAAAGTGGCGCGGATAAAAACCACTGCTTTGTAGGGCCTCACACAACCGGATCGTGCCGAATTTGCAGAAACCCCTAAGCGCTATAACAAAAAATTCCCAACGCCATGGTAGGTCTTTTCCTACAATAAGCCGGGTACCCAAATGGATTGGATCCGACGCACCCGAGGAATTTCTGATGCTTCACTGGAATCCCGAACACCTTCAAGCGTTCGTCAACGAACGCAGCCCACGGAAGCTGTTCGACATCGCGGTACATCTGGCGCAAGACCTGGACATGGAGTACCTCGGGCTGAACATGCGCATCCAGATCGCCACGCAGACACCCAGGGTGTACCTCTACAGCAACTACCCGGCGGAGTGGATCGAGCGCTACCAGCGCGATGAGTTCTACAAACAGGACCCGGCCGCCAGCGTCAGCCACAGTTCGACCATGCCGGTGCTGTGGACCGACGAACTGTATCGTGAGGCCCCGCAGTTTCGCGAAGCGGCCTGCCAGTACGGCTTGCGTCATGGCTGGACGCAATCACTGCACGACCTGCAGCACAATGAAAGCCAGATCAGCGTGGCCAGACCAGCCCAATCAATCGACATCGTGGAGCTGTACGACAAGGCCGGCAGCGTACAGTGGCTGTGCCATACCCTGCATGCCGTACTCGGCGAACACCACCTGAGCGCACTGTGCCCACCGCAACCTAAAATGAGCGAGCGTGAACTGGAAGTACTGAAATGGTCGGCCGCTGGCAAGACCGCAGCCGACGTGGCTTGCATCCTGTCACTGTCGCAGAGCACCGTGAACTTCCATATCCGCAGCGTGATCACCAAGACCAATGCCGCCAACAAGGCCGGCGCCATCGCCATCGCTGCCCTGCGTGGCTGGATCTGACCTTCAGACCTGCGACCTTGGGCAAAGCCCTGTAGAATTGCCCGGCAAAGCCCGGGGCGAACCGCAACGGGCAGTTTCATACCCGAGCCAGACGCCATGCCCCTGTTGACCACCCCCTACGCCGAACTCGACCTGATCCGCCAGCCGGAACAGGCCAACGACCCGCTGCAGGCGTTCGACGCCGCCGACGAGTACCTGCTTGCGCAGTTGCACGCACAGGCACCCGACGCCAACTGCCGGGTACTGGTGCTCAATGACAGCTTCGGTGCCCTGGCCGCCAGCCTGGCGGGCCGGCTGCAGGTGGTCAGCAGCGGCGATTCTCACCTGGCGCACCTTGCCCTGGAAAAGAACCTGGCGCGCAACGGTTTGCCGTTCGACAGCGTGCCCTTCGTACCGGCCAGCGAACACTGGAATGGCACGTTCGACCGGGTGCTGGTGCGCGTGCCCAAGACACTGGCCCTGCTTGAAGAACAACTGATCCGCCTGCAGGGCCACCTGGCGCCAGGCGCGCAGGTGATTGCCGGGGCGATGATCAAGCACTTGCCACACGCAGCCGGCGACCTGATGGAAAAGTACATCGGCCCGGTGCAAGCCTCGCTGGCGCAGAAAAAGGCTCGCCTGCTGACCGCGACGCTGGCCGAACGGCCGGCCGCAAGCTCGCCCTACCCGAGCCGCTACCGCCTCGACGCGCCTGCGCTGGAGCTGGTCAACCACGCCAACGTGTTCTGCCGTGAAGGCCTGGATATCGGCACCCGGGCATTCCTGCCACACCTCCCACGCGACTTGGGCAACGCACGGGTGGCGGACCTTGGCTGCGGCAATGGCGTGCTGGCAATTGCCAGCGCACTGACCAACCCCGATGCCCAGTACACGCTAGTCGACGAATCGTACATGGCGGTGCAATCGGCGCAGGAAAACTGGCAAGCCGCGTTGGGCGAGCGCCCGGCGACTTTCATTGCAGCCGATGGGTTGGCAGGGGTGGAGAAGCAGTCGCTCGATGTAGTGCTGTGCAACCCGCCGTTCCACCAGCAGCAGGTGGTGGGCGATTTCCTTGCCTGGCGCATGTTCCAGCAGGCGCGCGAAGCGCTGGTGGTGGGTGGGGCGTTGTATATCGTGGGTAACCGCCACCTGGGCTATCACAGCAAGCTGGCGCGGTTGTTCCGAGGGGTGGAGCAGGTGGCGGCGACGCCCAAGTTCGTCATCCTGAAAGCCCGCAAGTAAGCCCCTGCGGGCATCCTGTGGGAGGTTGCCCAGTCCTTGGGCTGCGCTGTCACGCAGAGAACACCGGTCATTGTGGGCGTGGGCTTGTCCCGCGAAGGGGGCCGCGCGGTGCATGGCACCGGCTTTGCCGGTGTTCGCGGGGCAAGCCCGCTCCCACAGATGTCCCCGTTGTTCTCAATGGGTGGTCAATCCTGCTGCTCCCATGAAAAGCCGCATCACCCACGCTGCCACCCCCAGGGCCGCAACGCTCATTGCCCAGATCAGCACCAGCCAACCCAGTCGCTGCCACAGCGGTTTCTTCTCTTCCAGGCCATGTTTGCCGGTCATCATGCGGCCCTCCTAGTGATAGCCGTCTTCATGGGTCACCTTGCCGCGGAACACGTAGTAGCTCCAGAAGGTGTACATGAGGATGAACGGCAGGATAAACAGCGTGCCCACCAGCATGAAGCCCTGGCTTTGCGGTGGCGCTGCAGCATCCCAGATCGAAATCGACGGCGGGATGATGTTCGGCCACAGGCTGATACCCAGCCCGCTGTAGCCGAGGAAGATCAGCACCAGGGTGAGCAGGAACGGCGTGTAGTGCGCATTGCGCGCCACCGCCTTGAGCAGCCCGTAGAACGTCACCAGTACCAGCAGCGGCACCGGCATGAACCAGATCAGGTTAGGCATGCTGAACCAGCGGTCGGCGATCTGTGGATAAGCGATGGGTGTCCACAGGCTGACGATACCGATCACTACCAGCAATACCAGCGCCAGCGGCCGTGCAAGATCGTGCATCTTCTGTTGCAGCGACCCTTCGGTCTTCATGATCAGCCAGGTGCACCCTAACAGGGTGTAGGCAACGATCAGCCCCACGCCACAGAACAGGCTGAACGGGGTGAGCCAGTCGAGGGTACCACCGGCAAAATGCCGGTCGACCACTTTGAAGCCTTCGAGGAAGGCGCCCAGGGCCACGCCCTGGAAGAAGGTGGCGACCAGTGATCCCCAGATGAACGCCTTGTCCCAGATATGCCGCTTGTCGGACGTGGCCTTGAAGCGGAACTCGAAGGCAACACCGCGGAAGATCAAGCCAATCAGCATCAGGATCAGTGGCAGGTACAATGCTTCGAGTATCACTGCATAGGCCATCGGGAACGCCCCGAACAGCCCGGCACCGCCCAGGACCAGCCAGGTTTCGTTGCCGTCCCATACCGGGGCGACGGTGTTCATCATCACATCACGGTCCTGCTCGCCCTTGACGAAGGGGAAAAGCATGCCGATCCCCAGGTCGAAACCGTCCATCACCACGTACATCATGACGCCGAAGATGATGATTACGGCCCAGATCAGCGGAAGGTCGATACCCATGGCTCAGTCCTCCTTGCTCAGGCTGGCAGTCTTGGCCTCATGGCCATCATCGGCGGCAGACAGCGGCCGCGCGGGCGTGCGCTTCTGGCCAGGTCCGCCCGGTGTAGGCGCGTCGCCTTCTCCAGTCTGCGGGCCCTTGCGCACCAGGCGCATCATGTAGCCAAGCCCAGTGCCGAACAGGGCGAAATACACCACCACAAAGGCCACCAACGTGAAACCAAGCTGGGCGTAGCTGTGATTCGACACACCGTCCGCCGTACGCATCAGGCCATACACCACCCACGGTTGGCGGCCGATCTCGGTGGTGAACCAGCCGGCGAGCAATGCGATCAGCCCGGAGGGCCCCATCCATAGCGCCATATACAGGAACGGGCGGGAGGTATAGAGCGTGCCGCGCTTGCGTAGCCACAGGCTCCACAGGCCAACGAAGATCATCAGGAAGCCGAGCCCGACCATGATCCGGAACGACCAGAAGACGATGGTGGAGTTGGGCCGGTCCTCGGGTGGAAACTCCTTCATCGCCGGCACCTGCTTGTCCAGGCTGTGGGTCAGGATCAGGCTGCCGAGCGCCGGGATCTCCACCTTGAAGCGCGTGGTCTCGGCCTTCATGTCGGGGATACCGAACAGGATCAACGGGGTCGGCTCGCCAGGTACATTCTCCCAATGCCCTTCGATCGCCGCGATTTTCACCGGCTGATGCTTGAGCGTATTAAGGCCGTGGAAGTCGCCGATCACCGCCTGGACCGGAGCCACGATCAACGCCATCCACATGGCCATCGACAGCATTTTGCGCACAGCCGGGTTGTCACGCCCACGCAGCAGGTGCCAGGCCGCCGAGGCGCCGACGAAAAAGGCTGTGGAAACGAACGCGGCCGTGGCCATGTGCATCAGTCGGTAGGGGAACGATGGGTTGAACACCACTGCAAACCAGTCCACCGGCACCACCCGGCCATCGATGATCTCGTGGCCTTGGGGGGTTTGCATCCAGCTGTTGGACGCGAGGATCCAGAACGTGGAGACCAGCGTGCCGAGCGCCACCATGCACGTGGAGAAAAAATGCAGGCCGCGGCCCACACGGTTCCAGCCAAACAGCATGACGCCAAGGAAACCCGCCTCGAGGAAGAAGGCGGTCAGTACTTCATAGGTCAGCAGCGGTCCGGTCACGGCGCCGGCAAACTCGGAGAAACGGCTCCAGTTGGTGCCGAACTGGTAGGCCATGACCAGGCCAGAGACGACGCCCATGCCGAAGTTGACGGCGAAGATCTTCGACCAGAAGTGATAGAGGTCGCGGTAGACCTGCTGGTGGGTGCGCAGCCATAGCCCTTCGAGGACTGCCAGGTAGCTGGCCAGGCCAATGGTGATGGCCGGGAACAGGATGTGGAACGACACGGTAAAGGCAAACTGCATTCGGGCGAGCTCTAAGGCCTCTATTCCGAACATGGTGCTTCCTCTTCAGATAATCCGGCGTCCGGGCTTGTGGCCCCGTCGCCCACTGCCCCCACGGTAGTCGAGTGCGGCGCGTTGGAATTGTTCTGTTCGATCGTGGGGATTCCGGCCCGCAGGCCAATTCGTTCGTCGGTTGTTGCAAAAGCAACGGTTGACCCAGATCAACGAATGCCTAGAAGCATAGTCCCGAATAGGCCGGCGAGCCGTGTGGTTGTTTGTCGCGTGACCCGTTGCCCCACCCTCTTTCATACAGCGTGAAAAAGTGCCGATCCGGGCAAACAGTAACCACTTGTTACAAACAGGTGATACGCTGCGCACCCCCTCTACTGCGCCGAGGCCCTTGGTTTCCGATGTCCGATTCCGCACCGCAGTTGTTGCGTCACCACCGTCCCTTCCTGGCCTTCTGGCTGGCCCGTGTATTCACCGCCAGCGGCTTTCAGATGCTCACCGTGGCCATTGGTTGGCACCTCTACCAGTTGACCGGCAATGTGCTGGACCTGGGGCTGGTCGGCCTGGTCGAGTTCGCCCCGCGTGTGCTGTTCATGCTGCACACCGGGCATGTGGCTGACCGCTATGACCGGCGCAAGGTCGCTGCCCTGTGCCAGAGCCTGCAGGGGCTGATTGCCCTGGCACTGGCCGTAGGCAGCGCCACCGACAACGTCACCCGCGAGTTGATCTTCGCCCTCGCCTTCCTGCTCGGCGCCACGCGCTCGTTCGAAATGCCGGCAACCCAGGCGCTGTTACCCAACGTGGTGCCGCCCGGCCTGTTCCCTCGGGCAGTGGCAGCGTCGGCGTCGGCGACCCAGTCGGCAACCATCGTGGCGCCGGCGGTGGGCGGCTTCCTGTATGCCTTTGGCAGCCTCTGGGTGTATGGCCCCACCGTGGCCCTGTACGCCATCGCCTGCGTGCTCACCCTGAGCCTACAGGCACGCGGCCAGGTCGTGCAGCGCGGGCGCGCCAGCATCGAATCACTGCTGGCCGGCATCCGCTTCATCCGCAGCCGGCCCGATATTCTCGGGGCCATTTCGCTGGACCTGTTCGCTGTATTGCTGGGTGGGGCCACCGCGCTGCTGCCGGTGTTTGCCAAGGACATCCTGCTGACCGGCCCGCTGGGCCTGGGCCTGCTGCGCTCGGCACCGGCGGTGGGGGCGTTGTGCATGTCGCTGTGGCTGGCACGCTTCCCGTTCGAGCGCAACGTCGGGCGGACCATGTTTACCGCTGTCGGCGTGTTCGGCGTGGCCACCATCGCCTTCGGCCTGTCGACCTCGTTCTGGTTCTCGCTGGCGGTGCTGGTGGTGCTAGGCGCGGCGGACATGATCAGCATGGTCATTCGCAGTTCGTTCGTGCAGCTGGAGACACCGGATGAAATGCGTGGCCGGGTAAGCGCGGTGAACGGGTTGTTCATTGGTGCCTCGAACCAGCTCGGCGAGTTCGAATCCGGGGTGACGGCGCACTGGTTTGGCACAGTGCCGGCAGTGGTGATGGGCGGGGTGGGCACGCTGGTGGTGACCGGGGTGTGGATTAAAATGTTCCCGACACTGGCCAAGCGGGACCGGTTGCATAACGGTTGATCAGTTGCCTGTGCCGGCCTCTTCGCGGGACAAGCCCGCTCCCACAGGGCCGGTACCGGCTATGGAAACCCATTCCCCAACGGCCATAGGCCCCCGCCAAGCATGCTGGTATGATGCGCGGCTTTTTTCCTCCCCACACAAAACCACGGCAACCGGTACGGTCTGTGCTTTGCTGATGGGGTCGATACATTCATGGCGCCGGGGGCGCCTTGGGGAGCGGGCATGCTGGAAAGGCTGTTTCAACTAAAAGCACACAACACCAACGTGCGCACCGAGATTCTCGCGGGCGTCACCACCTTCCTGGCGATGGCCTACATCCTGTTCGTCAACCCGAGCATCCTCGGCGAGACCGGCATGGACAAGGGCGCGATCTTCGTCGCCACCTGCCTGGCAGCGGCCATCGGCTCCACCACCATGGGCCTGATTGCCAACTACCCGATCGCCCTGGCGCCGGGCATGGGCCTGAACGCGTTCTTCACCTACACCGTGGTGCTGCACATGGGCCACACCTGGCAAGTCGCGCTGGGCGCGGTGTTCCTGTCGGCGGTGATGTTCTTCCTGCTGTCGATCTTCCGCATCCGCGAGTGGATCGTTAACAGCATCCCGCTGCCGCTGCGCTCGGCCATCGCTGCTGGTATTGGTTTGTTCCTGGCGCTGATCGCCTTGCATAACGCGGGCATCGTCGTCGATAACCCAGCCACCTTGGTGGGCATGGGCGACCTCAAGCAGCCCTCGGTGATTCTCGCCACGCTGGGCTTCTTCCTGATCGTCGGCCTTGAGTCGCTGAAGGTGCGCGGCGCGGTGTTGATCGGCATCCTGGCCGTCACCGTCGCGTCGATCGCAATGGGTGTGACGCCGTTCGGCGGGGTCGTGTCGATGCCCCCTTCGCTGGCACCCACCTTCCTGCAGCTGGACATCGCCGGTGCCCTCGATGTGGGCCTGATCAGCGTGATCTTCGCGTTCCTGTTCGTTGACCTGTTCGACAACTCCGGCACCCTGATCGCCGTGGCCAAGCGCGCCGGCCTGATGGGCAAGGACGGCCACATGCCGAAGATGGGCCGCGCCCTGATCGCCGACAGCACCGCCGCCATGGCCGGTTCCCTGCTGGGGACCTCGACCACCACCAGCTATATCGAGTCCGCTGCGGGCGTGAGCGCCGGTGGCCGCACCGGCCTGACCGCCATCGTGGTTGCCGTGCTGTTCCTGCTGGCGTTGTTCTTCGCTCCGCTGGCCGGTAGCGTGCCGGCGTTCGCCACCGCACCGGCGCTGCTGTTCGTCGCGGTGCTGATGGCCTCGGGCCTGGCAGAAATAAACTGGGACGACGTCACCGAAGCCGCGCCGGTGGTAGTGACCGCCCTGGCCATGCCGCTGACCTACTCGATCGCCAACGGTATCGCCTTCGGCTTCATCTCCTGGACCGCCGTCAAGCTGATCTCCGGCCGCCACCGCGACCTGAACCCGGCCTTGGTGATCCTTTCCATCCTGTTCGTCATCAAGCTGGGCTGGTTCAACGCATGAGTGCTGCTTTCGACTCCTCCTCCTACGCCACCCAGCTGGACGCCAAGGTGGCCCGGCTACGCGAGCTGCTAGCGCCCTTCGGTGCGCCGGAACCCGCAGTTTTCGACTCGCCGCGCGAGCACTACCGCCTGCGCGCCGAGTTCCGCCTGTGGCGCGAGGACGGCCAGCGCCACTACGCCATGTTCGCCCCGGGCGACAAGCACAAGGCGATTCTGATCGACGATTTCCCCATTGCCAGCGAGCGCATCAATGCACTGATGCCGCGCCTGAAGGCGGCCTGGCAAGCCAGTGAGGAACTGGGCAATCGCCTGTTCCAGGTGGAGTTCCTCACCACCCTGGCCGGCGATGCGATGATCACGATGTGTTACCACCGCCCGCTGGACGAGGCCTGGGAAGCGCAAGCGCGGCAACTGGCCGAAGCGCTGGGTGTGAGCGTGATTGGCCGCTCCAAGGGCAAGCGCCTGGTGATCGGCCGCGACTACGCGGTGGAAAAACTCGACGTGGCCGGCCGTGTGTTCAGCTATCGCCAGCCGGAAGGTGCGTTCACCCAGCCCAACGGCGCGGTGAACCAGAAAATGCTGAGCTGGGCCTACGAGGCCATTGGCGAGCGCCAGGACGATTTGCTGGAACTGTACTGCGGCAACGGCAACTTCACCCTGCCACTGGCCACCCGCGTGCGTCAGGTCCTGGCGACCGAAATCAGCAAGACCTCGGTCAATGCTGCGCTCAGCAACCTCGAAGAGAACGCTGTGGATAACGTGCGACTGGTGCGTTTGTCGGCAGAAGAGCTGACCCAGGCGCTGAATGAGGTGCGGCCGTTCCGTCGTCTGGAAGGCATCGACCTGAAGAGCTACGCGTTCGGTACGGTGTTCGTCGACCCGCCGCGGGCAGGGATGGACCCGGACACCTGCGAGCTGACCCGGCGTTTCGAGCGGATTCTGTACATCTCGTGCAACCCGGAAACCCTGGCGGCGAACATCGCCCAGTTGCAGGACACCCATCGCATCGAGCGCTGTGCGCTGTTTGACCAGTTCCCCTATACCCACCACATGGAGAGTGGGGTGTTGCTGGTTCGGCGTTAAAGCATTCGCGGGGCAAGCCCGCCCCCACAGGACAGTGCAGTACCTGTGGGAGCGGGTTTGCCCCGCGAATGGGCCGCAAAGCGGCCCCGGGCTTCAACTCAGAAGTCGAAGAAGACGGTCTCGCCTTCCCCCTGAATACGGATATCGAAACGATACGCCGTTTTCCCATCCACTTCGCAACGCTTGGCAATCAAGGTTTCACGCCGCTGCGGCTGCTCGATCAGGTTGAGCACCGGGCACTTGGCGTTGGCTTGTGCTTCATCATCGAAGTACAGGCGCGTGTGCAGGTGGATGTTGATGCCACGGGCAAACAGGCTGATGTTGATGTGCGGCGCCATCGGCACGCCAGCAGCATTGTTCACCACACCCGGCTTGACCGTGTGCAGCGTCCACTCGCCAGCATCGAAGGTGGTGGCGGTGCGGCCGAAGCTGTTGAAGGCGTTCTCCAGGTTGTAGGCATCCTGATACTCGCCATTGGCGTCGGCCTGCCACACTTCCAGGAACGAGTCGCGTACCAGGTGGCCGTTACCGTCATACACCTGGCCGAGCAGCAGAATGTGCTCGCCTGGCGCGTCCGGCTTGGCCAGGCGGTTCCAGATTTCCTGATCGCGGGTCGGGTTGCCGGCCGCTTCCAGGGCCAGGCCGATGTGCACGTAGGGGCCGGCGGTCTGCGAAGGGGTTTCCGGCAGCAGTTCGATTGGCATGGCGGGTTCCTCAGCAGTTTTCGAAGTGGGTCTTGCGCTGGCCGCGCAGCACGATGTCAAAGCGGTAGGCCAGGCAGTCCATCGGGTTGGCGTTGCTCATGTCGAGCTTGGCGATCAACTGCTGTACAGCTTCAGGGTTGGCGATCGACTTGACGATCGGGCACATCGGGATCAGCGGGTCACCCTCGAAATACAACTGGGTGATCAGCTTGGTCGCAATCGACGGGCCGCTGATGCCGAAGTGGATGTGCGCCGGGCGCCAGTCGTTCGGGCCGTTGCGCCATGGGTACGGGCCCGGCTTGATGGTGCGGAAGCTGTAGTAGCCGTCGCTGTCGGTCAGGCAACGGCCGACACCACCAAAGTTCGGGTCCAGCGGTGCCAGGTAACGGTCGTTCTTGTGCCGGTAGCGGCCACCGGCGTTGGCTTGCCACATCTCCACCAGGGTGTTCGGCACAGGCTTGCCGTACTGGTCGACGACGCGGCCGGCCACGATGATGCGCTCGCCGATTGGCAGGCCACCGTTGTTGAAGTTCAGCAGCAGGTCATGGTCGTGGGCGCCGAAGCCCAGGTGGGAAAAGTTCGGACCAGTGGTTTCGCTGATCGACTGTGGAATGCTGACCAGTGCCTGGCGCGGCGAGCGGGCAATGGACGTTTTGTAGTCAGGCGTAAGGGCTTTGGGGTGCCAGTTGCGATCACGGATCACGAAGCGGCTGTTGTCCTGGGCGGGCATGCCGGTTTCCTCTCTTGGAATTATGTGAACGCCTGGGCGTGGCAGGCGGACTTACAGTTTCCGGCAGGTCGCGGCCATTGAATATTGAAATCGACCACTAGTTCCATAACCAAATGGTTATGGATGAACACTTTGGCCTGACACCTGACGCTGCCGTGAACTAATCTTTGTCTTCTTGTTTCACGGCTCGGGAGAGCACACATGGAATGGCGAAAAGGCCGACGCAGCGACAACGTGGTCGATGCCCGGGGCGAAGGTGGCGGTGGCGGCGGCATGCGCTTCGGCGGCGGCAAGGGGCTGGGGCTCGGCGCAATTCTGCTGATCGTCGGCATCGGCTGGCTCACGGGGCAGGACCCGTTGCAGATTCTTGGCCAGCTCACCGGCCAGATGGCGCAGCAGCAACAGCAGACAGCGCCCAGTGGTGCGGGCGGCAAGGCGCCACCGGCCAACGACCAGCAGGCCGAGTTCGTTGCCTCGGTCCTGGGCGACACCGAAGACACCTGGAAAGCGCTGTTTGCCGAAGCCGGCAAGCAATACCGTGACCCCAAGCTGGTGCTGTTCAGTGGCCAGGTCAATTCGGCCTGCGGCTTTGCCTCGGCGGCCGTGGGGCCCTTTTACTGCCCGGCAGACCAGCGGGTTTATCTGGACATGTCGTTCTTCCGTGAAATGGAAACCCGCTTCGCTGCGGCCGGCGACTTCGCCCAAGCCTACGTGATTGCCCACGAAATCGGCCACCATGTGCAGACCCTGCTGGGCGTTTCGGCCAAGGTCGACGCCGCCCGCCGCAACGGCCAGCGCATGGAGGGCGACAACGGGCTGCTGGTACGCCAGGAGCTGCAAGCCGACTGCCTGGCCGGCGTATGGGCCTACCAGGCGCAAAAACGCCTGAACTGGCTGGAGCCGGGCGACGTCGAGGAAGCGCTGAACGCGGCCAACGCCATTGGCGATGACCGCCTGCAACAGCAAGGCCGCGGCCGCGTGGTACCGGACTCCTTCACCCATGGCACCTCGGCGCAGCGAGTGCGCTGGTTCAAGGCCGGGTTTGCGCAAGGTGAGGTGAACAGCTGCGATACCTTCAGCGCGCGCAGCCTCTGAAACTGCCGGGGCTGCATAGCGGCCCCTGGTTATCCAGTTACAAATCTGCTGAAAAAGCGTTTCAGCTTCCCGGATCATTGCCGATAACCCCTGCACGAGTCAGCGGGCACCCAGAACAACAACGCCTTGCGATCGAAGATCAAGAGAGCGAAAACTACTTCTGGAGTGCGTGCATGAACAGCTGGTTCGCCAACATCAGCGTCAACCTAAAACTTGGCCTGGGCTTCGGCCTGGTGCTGATCCTCACTGGCCTGCTGGCCCTGACTGGCTGGACCAGCCTGGGCAGCCTCATCGACCGCAGCAACTGGATGGGTGACATCGGCCAGCTCAACAAAGACCTGACCGACCTGCGTATTGCGCGTCTGCAGTACATGATCGCCAACGGCGACGATGCCGCCGCCGCCAACACCCAGACCAAGCTGGATGCCTTCAGCAAGCAGCAGGCCTACCTGGCCAGCACCTTCAACAGCCCGGACAACGTCAAACTGCTGAATGAGCTGGGCGCAACCATCAGCGCCTACAAGGTGTCGCTCAACAAGATGCGCCAAGGCTACGACGCCACCCGCGCAGCCCGCGTCTCCATGGACAGCTCGGCCACCCGCGCCGATCAGGCGATGGACGCCCTCAGCCAGGAAGTCATGGCGCGCCCAGAGGCCGACAGCGTACGCCTGGCCCAGTACCTGTTGATCAGCAAGGCCCGCCAGCAACTGCTGCAGGTGCGCATCGACGTGCGCGGCTACATTGCCGACAACAGCGCTGCCAACGAGCAGGCCGCCCTGCGCCAGCTGGATGCAGCGCTAGCCGATATCGACAACCTCAAGCGCCAGCTGCCCACCGAAGACGCCCGCCTGCAACAGTTCGAAAGCGCGGTACTGGCCTACCGTGACGCCGTGCGCCAGTTCCGCGACGCGGTCGCCAACATCACCACCTCACGCGCCGAAATGACCGTGCAGGGCGCCGATATCGTCAAGCGCAGCGATGCGCTGTACCAGATCCAGCTGGAACGCCGCGACATCGAGAGCACCCAGGCCCGTAGCCTGCAGGCCATCGCTACCCTGCTGGCACTGCTGGTCGGCATCCTGGCAGCGGTACTGATCACCCGCCAGATCACCGGCCCACTGCGTGAAACCCTGGTAGCGGTGGAAAAGATCGCCAGCGGCGACCTCACCCACCACGCGCGCATCACCCGCCGCGACGAATTGGGCGTGCTTCAGCAAGGCATCGCGCGCATGGGCACCACCCTGCGCGAGCTGATCAGCGGCATCCGTGATGGCGTCACCCAGATCGCCAGCGCCGCCGAAGAGCTGTCGGCGGTCACCGAGCAGACCAGTGCCGGCGCCAACAGCCAGAAGGTCGAAACCGACCAGGTGGCCACTGCCATGCACGAAATGGCCGCGACCGTTCAGGAAGTGGCGCGCAACGCCGAGCAGGCCTCGCATGCCGCCACCGGTGCCGACGACGAAGCCCGCGCCGGCGACCGCGTGGTCGGCGAAGCGATTGGCCAGATCGAGCGCTTGGCGGAGGACATGCACCGTTCCACCGAAGCCATGAACCTGCTGCAGCAGGAAAGCCAGAAGATCGGTAGCGTCATGGACGTGATCAAGTCGGTGGCCGAACAGACCAACCTGCTGGCGCTCAATGCGGCGATCGAGGCGGCACGGGCTGGCGAGGCCGGGCGTGGTTTTGCCGTGGTCGCCGACGAAGTGCGCGGCTTGGCCCAGCGCACGCAAAAGTCCACCGAAGAGATCGAAGAGCTGATTGCCAGCCTGCAGCATGGCACCCAGCAAGTGGCGAACGCCATGCAGGGCAGCCGTAGCTTGACCGACAGCAGCGTCGAGCTGGCGCGCAAGGCCGGAGCCTCGCTGGAGAACATCACCAGTACGGTGTCGGGCATCCAGTCGATGAACCAGCAGATTGCGGCGGCGGCGGAGCAGCAGAGTGCGGTGGCTGAAGAGATCAGCCGCAGCATCCTGAATGTGCGTGATGTGTCCGAGCAGACGGCGGCGGCCAGTGACGAGACGGCAGCGTCGAGTGTGGAGCTGGCGCGGTTGGGTGGGCAGTTGCAAATGCTGGTCAGCCAGTTCCGCGTCTGACCTGGGTAACCCGGGGCCGCTTTGCGGCCCTATCGCCGGCAAGCCAGCTCCCACAGGGACCGCACAGGCCTCGTGGGCATCGGCATCCCTGTGGGAGCTGGCTTGCCGGCGATAGGGCCGGTACAGGTGTCCGCTTACTTGACGATCATCCCCACCCCACGCCCACGCGGATCGGAAGCGGTCTCAAGCTTCGCTCCATCCACCCGGATCGCCTGGATATCGCCCATCTCCCAGCCTTGGTCCTCAAGCACGTAGCCCATCTTTTTCAGCTCATCCGCCACCGGCCCGGTCAGGGGTGCATAGCTGTCAAAGTAGATAGTGTCCTTGGGCAGCAACTGATGGTGCACGCGCTGTGCCGCCACCGCCTTGTCCAGCGGCATACCGTAGTCGTACAGGTTGTTCATCACCTGAAAGATCGAGGTGAAGATCCGCGAACCGCCTGGGGTACCGATGACCAGCTCGACCTTGCCATCACGGGTCATAAGGCTGGGGCTCATCGAGGACAGCATGCGCTTGCCCGGTTCGATTGCGTTGGCATCGCCACCGACTACGCCAAAGGCATTCGCAGCGCCTGGCTTGGCGCTGAAGTCGTCCATCTCATCGTTGAGCAGGAAGCCTGCGCCCTTCACCACCACGCCACTGCCGTAGTCAAGGTTGAGGGTGTAGGTGTTGCTGACCGCATTGCCCTGCTTGTCCACGATCGAGAAATGCGTGGTCTGATGCGGCTCAAGGCCCGGTTTGACCTTGTCGGTGTCGGAAATGGCCTTGGGGTTGACCTGCGCGGCGCGCTTGGCCAGGTAGTCCTTGGCCACCAATTGGTCCACCGGCACCTTGGTAAAGGCCGGGTCGCCCAGGTAGTCGGCACGGTCAGCGAAAACGCGCTTCTCGATTTCGGCCAACAGGTGAATGTACTGCGTCGAGTTGTGCGCTACGCCCTTGAAGTCCGCCGCGCGGTCTTCCTTGATGCCCAACAGCTGGGCCAGGGCGACACCGCCAGAACTTGGCGGTGGTGCGGTATAGACCACATTGCCACGCCAGCTCACCGCCATCGGCTCACGCCATACGGCTTTGTAATCCTTCAAGTCATCCTTTGTGATCAGGCCCTTGTCAGCCTGCATCTGTGCCACCAGCAGGTCGGCGGTCTTGCCCTGGTAGAACTCGCTCACGCCCTTGTCGGCGATGCGTTCCAAGGTCTGAGCCATTTCTGGCTGCTTGAACAACTCGCCGACCTTCATGTTGCCAAAGTAGTCATTGAAGTTGGTCGCAGTCTTGAACATGCCCTGGGCATCGTTGCGGTACTGGTACTGTTTTTCAGCCACCTTGAAACCGTTTTTCGCATAGCCGATGGCCGGGGTCAGCAGCTCGCTCCAGGGCAGCTTGCCGAACTTCTGGTGCGCCTCCCACAGGCCCATCACCGTGCCTGGCACACCCGCAGCGCGAACCCCGACCAGGCTCAGGTTTTCGATGACCTCACCCTTGTCGTCCAGGTACATGTTGCGTGTAGCGGCCTTTGGCGCGACTTCGCGGTAGTCGAGGAAGTACGGCTTGCCGTCGACGAACAGGGTCATGAACCCACCACCGCCAATGTTACCGGCCTCCGGATAAGTCACCGCCAGGGTGAAGGCAGTGGCCACTGCGGCATCTACCGCGTTACCGCCCTTTTTCAGAATATCGGCGGCCACCTGTGCACCATATTGATCGGGTGCAGCCACCGCGCCGCCCTCCAGCGTGGCGGCATAAACCGAGGAACAGCTCAGGATCGCGGCTGCGAGAGCCAGGTACTGGAACGGGACAATACGCATGACACTTCCTTGGTGTTGTTTTTGTTGAGCACTCAGTAAGACCCAAGCGTTTCGACTGTGCAATCAACCGTAGGAAATTTCGCCGCCTGTGGACAGGATCTGTCGCGTTCAGGCAACTCAGCAGGCGTACATCGCCAGCTTGCGCTGGATGAAATCGAGGAAGCACTGGATACGCAGCGCCAGCTGGGTGTTGCGGTAGTACACCGCGTGGATCGGCTGGCGGTAGCCATTGTTGGCCTCGCTCAGCAGCACCTGCAGGCGCCCGGTGCGGATGTCCTCGTGGGTCATGAAGTGCGACAGGCTGACGATGCCCTCGCCGGCCAACGCCAGCTGGCGCAGGGTTTCACCGCTGGAGGCGATCAGCGCCGGGCGGATGCTGAAGCGGTCACCCTGAGCGTGGCGCAGCGGCCAATGGTTGAGCGATTCGGGCTGGCTGAAACCGAGCAGGCAGTGGCTGGCAAGGTCTTCGACCCGCTGCGGCGTGCCGTGCTGCTCAAGGTAGGCCGGGCTGGCCAGCACCTGTACCGGGCTGCACCCCAGGTTGCGTGCGTGCAGGCTGGAATCGGCCAACTCGCCAATGCGGATCGCCACATCGGTGCTTTGCTCCAGCAGGTCGATGATCAGATCATCGGTGTTCAGTTCAAGCTCGATGCCGGGGTACTGGCGACGAAACTCGCCGATCCACGGCAGGATGGCATGCAGCATGAACGGCGCAGCGGCGTTGATACGCAAGCGCCCGCTGGGTGTCTGGCGGTTCATCGACAGACGCTCTTCCATCTCGTTCATCTGCTCCAGAACCTGCCGCGAGCGCTCAAGGAAGTAACGGCCCTCTTCCGTGAGGTCCATGCGCCGGGTGGTGCGGTTGACCAAGGTGGTACCCAGCTTGCCCTCCAGGCGCGACAAGGTGCGGCTGACGGCGGATGGGGTCTGGCCCATCTGCTCGGCGGCAGCAGAAATCGAGCCGCAGTCGATGACGGCGACGAATACCTGGAGTTCTTCGGATCGGGTTTTCACATCTGGGCCTGTGGTTGGTCTGCGCAAGGATTAGATAGCCGCTTGTCGAGGCCACGTCCAGCAGCGCCTTTACCGGCCTCTTCGCGGGGCAAGCCCGCTCCCACAGGTTTTGCACAACTATCAGGAACTGTGGAGAACTTGTGGGAGCAACTGTCTTCTTGTGGAAGCTGGCCTTGCCGGCGATGGGGCGAGTAGCGCCCCAAGCCCGGCTCTGCC